>NZ_JBFBEE010000003.1:0-511133 GCF_040683555.1 Streptomyces sp. NPDC093510 | reverse complement strand
CGCGGTGCGGGGCGCGACGGCCGACGGGCCGCCAGACGGGGCGGCCGCCGAAGCGCTGCTCGGCGCCGCCCGCGACGCCTTCGCCAGGGGCGTCGGCACGGTCGCCTTGATCAGCGCCGTGCTGCTGGTCGCTCTCGCCGGGCTCACGATGGCGCTGCTGCGGCACGTACGGCCCATCGGGGCGCCGGAGGAGGAGTGAGGAGAGCGACGCAGACGCCGACCGACGGGCGAACCCCCGTAGACCTCAGCCTCGGGGCGGCCTCAGCCCCGAGGCTGCCTCAGCCCGAGGCGGCCTCAGCCCCGGGAACACCTCAGCCCCGGAGGAACCGCACCGAAGGCCGGGAAAGGCCGTCCTCCCCCGGCGTCACCACCGCCCGCACCCCGTAGACCTCCGCGATCAGCTTCTCGGTGATCACTTCGGCCGGGGTGCCCGCCGCGTACGCCATGCCCTCCTTCAGGACCAGCAGGTGATCGCAGAACATGGCCGCCAGGTTGAGGTCGTGCAGCGCGACGACGCTCGTGACGGGGAGATCCGCCACCAGGGACAGCAGGTCAAGCTGGTGCTGGATGTCCAGGTGGTTGGTGGGCTCGTCCAGGAGGAGTTCGCGGGGTTCCTGCGCGAGGGCGCGGGCGATCTGGACGCGCTGGCGCTCGCCGCCGGAGAGCGTGTGCCAGGCCTGGGCGGCGCGCTCGGTGAGCCCGGTGCGTGCGAGGGCCTCACGTACGGCCCGCTCGTCGTGGGGCGTAGGGGTCGACCACGCGCGGCGGTGCGGGATACGGCCCAGGCGTACGACATCCCGTACGGTCAACTCGGCCTGTGTCGACGCGTGTTGCTCGACCACGGCGATCCGCCGGGCCACCGCGCGGCGGCCCGTGTCGGACAGGGTGCGGCCGTCCAGGGTGACCACTCCGGACGCCGGGGCGAGGACGCCCGCGAGCATGCGCAGGAGCGTGGACTTGCCGGAGCCGTTGGGGCCGAGGAGTCCCACGGTGGCGCCGGCGGGCGGGGCGAGGCTGACGCCGTCGACGACGAGCCGGCCACCCGCCTCCCGGGAGACCCGGTCGGCACGGAGACCTGTGGCGACTGTGACACCTGTGGCGTCTGTGGCGTCTGTGGCGCCCGTGGCCTGCGAGAGATGCACGTCGTACGTCACGTCGTCCTCCGCGTCCGGTACAGCACCGCCACGAACGCCGGTACGCCGATGAGCGAGGTCACCACGCCGACCGGAACCTCCTGAGGGTCCAGGGCCGTGCGGGCCAGCGTGTCCACCCAGACCAGGAAGACCGCGCCGGCGAGTACCGTGACCGGGAGCAGCCGGGCGTGGCCGGAGCCGACGACCGCGCGGGCCGCGTGCGGCAGGACCAGGCCGACGAAGCCGATGGCGCCCGCCGAGCTGACCAGGGCGGCGGTCAGCAGAGCGGTCGTGCAGAGCAGGACGAGCCGCGTGCGGGCCACCCGGACGCCCAGCGCCGCCGCGGCCTCCGGGCCGAACGCGAAGGCGTCGAGGGTGCGGGCGTGGCCGAGGCAGACGGCCAGTGCCACCGCGAGCACCGCCGCGCACAGCCAGACGTCCGTCCAGCCGATCCCGCTGAGCGAGCCGAGGAGCCAGAACAGGATGCCCCGGGTGGTCTCCGCGTCGCCCGCCGTGAGGACGACGAACGACGTGAGCGCGGAGAAGAGCTGCATGGCCGCGACGCCGGACAGCACGACGCGGTCCGTCGTGTCGCCCAGCGTGTGGCTCAGGAGCAGGACCAGCGCGAAGGAGCAGAGCGCGCCCGCGAAGGCGCCCGCGGAGACCGACACCACTCCCCCGCCGACGCCGAGGACGACGACCGCGACCGCTCCCGTGGACGCCCCGGACGAGACTCCCAGCACGAAGGGGTCGGCGAGGGGGTTGCGGAGCAGGGACTGCATGACCGCCCCGCAGACCGCGAGGCCCGCGCCGCACACCGCGGCGAGCAGGGTGCGCGGCATCCGCAGGTTCCAGACGATGCCGTCCCTGATCGGGCTGAGCGGGCTCTCGCCCCAGCCGAGGTGGGCGGCGACGGTCGCCCACACGTCGGGCACGGAGATGTCGGCGGGGCCGATGGTGACCGCCACGGACACGGACATCACGAGCGCGGCGACCCCGGCCGGCCACAGGAGCGCCTGCCGCACACCCTTCCGTACGCCGTCCGGCACGTCCTCCTGTACGCCGGCGTCCCCACTGCCCTGCCGAACGCCGTCCCGAACGCCGGGCGCGGCCTCCCTCACTTGACCAGCCCGAACTTCCGCAGGCCCGCGGCGACCTGTTCGATGCCGTCGACCGTGCGGATCGTGGGGTTCATGGCCTGGCCGCTGAGCAGGACGTACCGCTTCTTCTTCACGGCGGTCAGGTTCTTGGTCGCCGGGTTGGACTCCAGGAACTTGATCTTCGCCGCCGCGCTCTCGGCGGACTGCGACTTGCGGGTGAGGTCGCCGATGACGAGGACGTCGGGGTCGCGGTCGGCGACGGTCTCCCAGTTGATCTGGGGCCATTCCTCGCGGGTGTCGTCGAAGACGTTCTTCGTGCCGAGTTCGCGGGTGATGATGCCGGGCGCGCCGCAGCAGCCCGCCATGTACGGGGCGTCGGAGTTGGCGAACCAGTACAGGAGCGTGGTGTCCGCGGCGGCTGCCTTGTCGATGTCCTTCGTCGCCTTCGTGACCCGGCGCTTCATGTCGGCGACCAGCTTCTCGCCGCGCCGCTCGACGTGGAACACCTTCGCCAGGTCGCGCACCTCGTCGTAGACGGTGTCCATGGTGAGGGTCTTGACGCGTTTGCCGTCGCCGTCGCCGTTGTTGTCCTTGCCCGCGCAGTCGGTGGGCGAGACGTAGACGGGGACGCCGAGGTCGTCGAACTTCGCGCGGTCGGCGACGCCGCCCTTGCCGACCGTGTAGAGGAAGGAGGCGCTGACGAAGTCCGGCTCCTTGGCGAGGACCTTCTCCAGCGACGGGTAGCGGTCGGCGAGCCGCTCCACCTTCGCGTTGTCCTTCTCCAGGCCCTTCAGGACCGGGTCGGTCCAGGTGCCGGTGCCCGCCATGCGGTCGGCGAGGCCGAGGGAGAGGAGGATCTCCGTGGAGCCCTGGTCGAGGGAGACGGCCCGCTGCGGCGGTGCCTCGACCTTCGCCTCCTTGCCGCAGGAGGCGACCGTGACCGGGTAGCCGTCGGCGCTCTTGCCCGCGGACTTCTGTGCGGAGCCGTCGCCGCACGCGGTGAGCGCGAACAGGCAGGCACAGAGGAGGGCGGATATACGGGCTGTCGAGGACACGTGATCCCTTGAGTGTCACGGCTCATACGCGGAGCCTGGCCTGCGTCGGACCCCCGCCGCCGGGTGAGCGGCCGGAGGGCGCCAGCAGGTCTTCGGACTCGGGATCGGCCGGGCGGGGCGCCTTCCCGGGCGTCTTGCGACGTCCAGTGGCCGTGGCCCCGCCCGTCCCCCTCACCGCTGCGCGTCAGTTCCGGATTCGCACCGGATTCCCTGGCCCAGGTGTGGGTTTGACTGGCTTGCGCAAGTTATCACGCTCCTTCACGGGGTCGGCCCGGGCCTCGGCTCGCCGCGGTAGGTGCCGAAGGACCAGCGGTTTCCCTCGGGATCGGCGATACCGAACTCACGACTCCCGTACGGCTTGTCCTCGATCTCAGCGGTGATCCTGACGCCGGCCGCGGTGAGGCGCTCGTACAGGGCGTCGACCTGGTCGGTGACGATGTAGGCGCCGGAGGTGCCCGGCGTGCCGCAGGCCTCGGAGGCCGACTCGGGGTCGTACGAGCCGAGCATGATGCCGCCGCCCTCGGGCCAGTCGAGCTGGGCGTGGGCGACGCGGCCGCCGTCCTCGTAGACGGCGGTGCGCAGGAAGCCGACGGTGCCGACGAGGAAGTCGATCAGCGCGGGGGCGTCCTCGGCCTGGAGGGCCGGCCAGATGGCGGGGGCGGGTGTGGTGAGCGGCTGGTGCTGTGTGGTGTCCGGTGTGGTGTTCATGTGTCCCACTCTTCTCCCGCGTCGTGTGCCCCGGCTTGGATATTCCGGCACTCTTCGGCCAGCCATCGCGTCGGGCTTGCCTCCGTGTACTGCCGGAAGTCGCGTACGAGGTGGGAGTGGTCGTAGTAGCCGGTGTCGGCGGCGACCCGGGCGAGGTCCGGCGGGCCGCCCGCCGCGACGGCCCGGACCATGGCGGCCTTGGCGTGCTGGAACCGCATCAGGCGGGCGGCCTGCTTGGGGCTCAGCCCGGTCTCGGCGCGGAACAGCGTGGTCAGCCTGCGCTCGCTGAGCGCGACGTGCCGGGACAGGCCGCCGAGGGTGCCCGCGCCCCGGTGCCGGGCCAGCCACGCCCAGGCCTCGGCGACCTCCGGCCGTACGGAGGCGGCGCGGTCCGGGACGGCGCACCGCCTCAGGTAGGCCGACAGGAGGGTGAAGCGGTCCTCCCAGCGGTCCAGCTCGCACAGGCGCTCGCGGACCTCGGCGGCGTGGTCGCCGAAGACGTCGGTGCCGCCGACGACGAGCTGTCCGGCCAGTTCGGCGGCGGGCAGGCCGAGGAGCGGGCGGGCCGCGAGAGGGTGCACGGCGAGCTGGATGCCCGCCTCGTGCTCGGGCTGGACGACGTACGCCGGGCTCTGGTGCAGGCCGCCCACGACGATGTCGGTGCGCGCGGCCCGCGGGCCCGTGGCCTGGTCGGGAGTGCCGCCGGTGGCGATGGGCCCGTCCAGCGAGAAGATCACCGTCAGGTACGGCGACGGGAGGCCCCGGTGCAGGGCGGGCCGCTGCCCCGCGGTGCGGTAGCCGACCGCGGAGACGACCATGCCGTCGAGCCGCGGAACGGCCCGGACGAACTCACGGGAGCCCATGGACCCAGTATGCGCGGAGCCCCTCCGCTACCCGTGTTCACCTGCCTCATGCCGCCGCGCCCCGGTGACTTCGATCATGGGAAATGCCTGCCGCGCCCCATAGCATTGCGCGCCGCTCCGGACGGGGCCGCGCATCGCTCTCAGGGAACGGCAGGGACGTAGAGACATGGCAGTACGGGCAAAGGGCAAGCTGGCCGTCATCGGCACCACGGGCGCGCTGGCCGCCGCCGTCCTCGCGGGCAGCGCACTGTGGCCGACGAGCGAGGCGACCGCCGCCGGCACCTCGGCGGCCACCGCCCGCGAGCTGTCGCACTGGCCGAAGCCCGTTGCGAAGAAGCTCGGCAAGGTCATCGCGGAGAACGGACACAAGGGCGCGTACGCCGTCTTCGACGCGGACAACACGACGTACCGCAACGACCTGGAGGAGTCGCTGCTCCCCTTCCTGGAGATGAAGGGCGTCCTCACGCGCAAGACGATGGACCCGTCCCTGAAGGTCATCCCCTTCAAGGACAAGGCAGGGCACAAGGAGAGCCTCTACAGCTACTACAACCGGCTGTGCGAGGTGGACGACCAGGTCTGCTACCCGTGGGCCGCGCAGATCTTCTCCGGCTTCACGCTGAAAGAGCTCAAGGGGTACGTCGACGAGCTCCTCGCGTACAAGAAGCCGATCCCCGCCGAGTACTACGAGGACGGGAAGCCGACGAAGACCGAGGTGAAGCCGCCGGAGTTCTCGCGCGGCATGCAGCAGCTCTACAAGACGCTCCAGGCGCACGGCATCGAGGTGTACGTGGTCAGCGCGGCCAGCGAGGACCTGGTGCGCATGGTGCTCGCCGACCCGAAGTACGGCTACGGCGTGAAGCCGCAGAACGTCCTCGGGGTGTCCATGCAGCTCAAGGACCGCAGGACCGGTGAGGTGACCAGCTCCCGCAAGGAGATCGCCGAGGGCCGCTTCGGCGAGAAGGACCGCGCGAAGCTCGCGAAGCGCGAGCTGACGCCGAACCTGTGGGCGCCGCTGACCTGGTACGAGGGCAAGCCCGCGGCGATCAACACGTACATCGACGAGTGGCGGAAGCCGATCCTCGCGGCCGGCGACACCCCGGTCAGCGACGGGCCGATGCTGTTCCACTCCGCCGACGTCGAGCACGGCGGCGTGCGCGTCTGGGTCAACCGCAAGGACTCGTACATGAAGCAGCTCGACGGAATGAAGAAGAAGAACGCGGAGCGGCAGCGCGAGCTGGGCCGGAAGGTGACCGCGGACAAGCGGTGGCTGACGGTCACGCCGGACCAGATCGGCTGACCGGCTTACCGGGTCCGCCGGCCGGCTCGGCTGACCGGATCGGCTGACCGGATCGGTTGGACCGCGCAGGATGGGCGGCATGACTCAGGAATTCCTCGCCACGGAACCCGTCCTGTCCGCCTTCTCCTTCGCCTGTGACGGCGAGACGCTGAGCTGCGCCGAGGCGCTGCCGGGCGTCGCGCGGACCCCTGCCACCACCGTCGTCCTGCTGCACGGCGCCGGTGGCGGGAACAAGGCGCGGCTGGCCCCTCTGCAGGCCGACTTCGCGGCGCGTGGCTGCCGGGCGCTCGCGCTCGACTTCTCCGGGCACGGCGAAAGCACGGGCGCGCTGCGGGAGTTGAGCCTGCGGCGGCGGTCGGCGCAGGCGGCCGCGGTGGTCGAGGGGCGGGTGCCCGACGCGGACCGGCTGGTCTTCGTCGGGTTCAGTATGAGCGGGCAGACCGTGGCGGACCTGGTGGCGCGGTTCGGCGCGCGGGTCACGGGCGTCGGCCTGTGCGCACCCGCCGTGTACGCGGCGGAGGCCTGGCCGCTCCCCTTCGGCGCAGGCGACAGCCGCTTCACCGAGATCATCCGCACGCCGGACCGGTGGCGCGAGTCCGCCGCGCTCGACGTCTACCGGGGCTTCGGCGAGCGCGCGGTGCTCGTCGTGCCCGGCACCGACGCGGTGATTCCGCCCGCGGTCACGGCTGCCGTGGGCGCCGCGCTCGCCACCCGCGCCCGGTTCGAGCGCATCGAACTGCCGGACGCCGACCACGCGTTGGGCGCCTGGCTGCGGGACCACGCAGAGGACCGGCGACGGCTGGTGGACGCGCTGCTCGGCTGATCCGGCTGATCCGGTTGACCCGGTTGACCCGGTTGACCCGGTTGACCCGGTTGATCCGGGCTACGTTTCGGGCGTCGCCGCCCACGCCGCCACCCACTTGGCGAGTGTGCCGCCCGACCGGGTCCACGCGAAGTGGTCGAGCCGGTCGCCCGCCTCCTCCACCGTGTAGTGACGGCGGGTGAGGCGGGCCCGCGGGACCTTGCCGAGCAGGTGGTCGAGGGCGGACGCCGGGGCGAACGTGTCGCCGTCGACGGAGACGGCGAGCACGGGCAGGTCCAGCGCGGCGAGCGCCGCTTCGTAGTCGAGCGCGGAGCCCTGGCCGCTGTAGCGGCCCGTCCGCACCTGCCGGGCCCAGTCGCGCATGACGCCCTTGGACTGGTTGCCGCCGAAGCCGAGCCGGGTGCCGGGCCAGCGGCCGAGCGCGGCCGCCGTCGCGGTGATGAGCAGTTGGACCAGGAGCAGACCGGGGCCGCGCACCGGGCCGAACGCGCGGAACCAGACGGAGCCGGTGGCGACGACCGCCACCCCGTCGACACCCGCGTTCTTGGCGTCCTTCGCCAATGAGGCGTACACGAGGCCGAGTTGGCCGCCGAGGCTGTGGCCGAGGAAGTACAGGGGTGTTTCGGTGCCGAGCTCGGCGCGGATCGCCGCGACGACCGCGGGGATGTCCTCCTCGACGATCTCGCGGTAACCGTGCCCCCGTCCGGAGGTTCCGTGGCCGGACGTTCCATGGCCGGACGTTCCGCGGCCGCTGGCGCGTGGGGCCGCCTCGCCCTGGCCGCGCAGGTCGACGGTGAGCGCCGTCAGGCCCTCGTCGCGCAGTCGGGCCGCGAAGCGGCGGTAGAAGCGGGCGGGCGTGCCCATCGCAGGCAGGACGAGCACCGCGGGGGCCGGGGGCGGGCCCGGCGCGGGCCCCGAGCCGGACGGCAGGAAGCGTTCCGGCGCGGGGGCGCGCAGGGCGCGCACGGGAAGGCGGGTGCCGTCCGGGAGCTCGGCGGTCGTCAGGAGCGGCAGTTCGCCGACGGGGTCCGGATGGGTCATGGGGCCCAGCATGTCCCATCGCACACATGACCGCACAGACCCGTGCGGGTCCCGTGGGGAACCCGTACGGAATCCGTGGCGGGCCGTGCGGGAGCGGGGCCCGCGGCGGCCGACTCCCGCCAGGGGCCCCGCGTTTGCTCAGCGGCTGTACCGCATCAGCGCCCGCACCATGTGGCAGGTGATGTCGGACGGCGGATGGATGCCGACCTCCTCCGCCATGCTTCGTATCGTGCTGTTCTTCGCCTGGTTCGGCAGATAGACGCCCGAGTCGAGCAGGGCGATGGCGAGGCGCATGGCCTTGAGGCGGCGGTTGTGGTTGACGTACCACTCGCGCGGCCGCCCCGGGGGCAGCGCCTTCTTCTCCAGCGGCACATACGGCAGGTCGATCAGGACGGGCTTCGGTACGGTCTTGGACACACGCTTCGATGTGAGTGCGGCAGCGGGCACTGGCATCCTCCTGTCGCGGTCAGGACCCCCCGTCGGGCGCCCTCGAACACTACTGTGATTCTACTGCGGGGCACTGACAATCGCCGCTGGCCAGAAGGGCTTTGAGGTATTCGAACAGATTCCTGGAGCGCGGCCTGCGACGGGTGGTTCGCGGGGAGCTCACGGGTAGCGTGTGGGGCATGGAGATCTGGATCAACCCCGCCTGTTCGAAGTGCCGGAGCGCGCTCACTCTGCTCGACGCGGAGGGCGCCGACTACACCGTCCGCCGCTACCTCGACGACGTACCGAGCGAGGACGAGATCCGCGACGTCCTCGACCGCCTCGGCCTCGAACCCTGGGACATCACCAGGACGCAGGAGCAGGACGCCAAGGATCTCGGCCTCAAGGACCGCGAGGCCTGGCCCCGCGACGCCTCGGGCCGCGACCGCTGGATCAAGGCGCTCGCCGACCATCCGAAGCTGATCCAGCGCCCGATCATCACCGCGGACGACGGCACGGCAGTGGTGGCCCGCACGGGGGAGGCGGTACGGGACGCGCTGTCGCGTTGAGGGCCTGTGTTCGGTTGAGGGCCTGTGTTCGGGGGTGTATACGGAAGGTCCTCGCGAGCGCGCCGCTCGCGGCCCCGCACTCGGAAAGTGCCGCCTGCACGCCGTACTACGCACGGCCGCCAACGCCGCCAAGGCCACCAACGCCGCCATCAAGTGACGTGCGCCACACTCGCCTCAGGTAACACGGGGTTCACATGAGAGCAACGGTCGGGAAATCGCCGGTTGCCAGGCTGCCGCTCATCACCACGGCACCGCAGCACCCGCACGTTCTGCGCCGTACCGAGCGTTATGAGGATGAGGCCCCGTGACCTTCAAGGCTGAGTACATCTGGATCGACGGCACCGCGCCGACCGCCAAGCTCCGCTCCAAGACCAAGATCCTGGCGGACGACGCGAAGGGCGCCGAGCTGCCGCTCTGGGGCTTCGACGGATCCAGCACGAACCAGGCCGAGGGCCACGCGTCGGACCGCGTCCTCAAGCCGGTCTTCACCTGCCCGGACCCGATCCGCGGCGGCGCGGACATCCTCGTCCTGTGCGAGGTCCTCAACACGGACATGACGCCGCACGAGTCCAACACCCGCGCCGAACTCGCCGAGGTCGCGGGCCGCTTCGCCGCGCAGGAGCCGATCTTCGGCATCGAGCAGGAGTACACGTTCTTCGAGGGCGACCGTCCGCTCGGCTTTCCCGTCGGCGGCTTCCCCGCCGCGCAGGGCGGCTACTACTGCGGTGTCGGCTCGGACGAGATCTTCGGCCGTGACGTCGTCGAGGCGCACCTGGAGAACTGCCTCGAGGCCGGCCTCGGCATCTCCGGCATCAACGCCGAGGTCATGCCGGGACAGTGGGAGTTCCAGGTCGGCCCGCTCGCCCCGCTGGAGGTCTCCGACCAGCTGTGGATCGCCCGCTGGCTGCTGTACCGCACCGCCGAGGACTTCAAGGTCTCCGCGACCCTCGACCCGAAGCCGGTCAAGGGCGACTGGAACGGCGCGGGCGCGCACACCAACTTCTCCACCCGGGCGATGCGCGAGGGCTACGCGCCGATCATCACCGCCTGCGAGGCCCTCGGCGAGGGCTCGAAGCCGCTGGACCACGTCAAGAACTACGGCGCGGGCATCGACGACCGCCTCACCGGCCTGCACGAGACCGCCCCCTGGGACGAGTACAAGTACGGCGTCTCCGACCGCGGCGCCTCGGTCCGCATCCCGTGGCAGGTCGAGGTGGAGCAGAAGGGCTACATCGAGGACCGCCGCCCGAACGCGAACGTCGACCCGTACGTCGTGACGCGGCTGCTCGTCGACACGTGCTGCACCGCGCTGGAGAAGGCCGGCCAGGTCTGACGCCGCCATGACCGCCACCGACGGGGGCGCCCACCGGTTCCGGTGGGCGCCCCCGTTGCCATCTGATTCAATGGGGGGCATGGGCAGCAACCACCAGATCACCGCGACGGGTCGTCATGACCTCGAGCCTTTCTGGCCCTCCCGGCAGCATCACGACTTCGACCGGGTGTGTTGCCGCGCGATGAACGCGCGGGCCCTCTAAAGCCGTTGCACCCGGCCTGAAGCCGCCGCAACCGGCCTTCGCCTGACGCGCACGACGTACGTCTCGTTCTCGACGACTCCTTCTTCGCGCGAAAGAGCTGATCCCACCATGGCGAACTCCCGTTCCTTCCCTGCCTCCTCCGTGTCCGCGCTCACCGCGCCCGTGCCCCCGGCACGGGGCCGCCTGCGGGCCGTCGACCCCGACGAGGTGGTGCAGATCGCCGACTTCCTGCCGCCGGGCGCGACCTGGCTGCCCGCGCCGCAGCACACCCTGCCCACCCTGCCGGGACAGCCGCCGATGGTCGGCTACCTCGTCCTCGTCCCGGCCGGGCAGGAGCTCGCCGCCGCCGAGCCCCTGACGCCCGACACGCCGCCCGCGCCCGCTCCCGCCGCGGGGCCGATCAGGATCGACACCGTGCGGCGCGCCGCCGAGGTCGACGGGCACCTCCTCGACCTCACGTACCTGGAGTTCGAGCTGCTCGCGCACCTCGTCGCGCACCCCCACCGGGTGCACACCCGCGACCAGTTGGTGACGACGGTGTGGGGGTACGGCCACGTGGGCGACGGCCGTACCGTCGACGTCCACGTCGCACGGCTGCGGCGCAAGCTCGGCGCCGAGCACCGCAGGACGATCCAGACGGTGCGCCGCGTCGGCTACAAGTACGCACCGCCGACGACACCGCGCTGAGCTGCGGTTCCCGCCCTCCGGCCGCTTTCTCTGCTGCGAGCAGAATCCGGTTCCCACGGTGCGGGGCGCCGGGGCAGAGTCGCCGCCATGAGACTTCTGATGCTGGGTGGTACCGAGTTCGTGGGGCGTGCGGTCACCGAGGCGGCCCTCGCCCGGGGCTGGGAGGTGACCGTCTTCCACCGCGGTCACCACGCGCCGCCCGAGGGCGCACGGGCCGTCCACGGCGACCGCACCGCCGAGGGCGGCCTCGACGGGCTCGCCGACGGCGAGTGGGACGTGGTGGTCGACACCTGGTCGGCCGCGCCCCGGGTGGTGCGGGAGTCGGCGCGGCTGCTCGCGGGCCGCGCCGGGCGGTACGTGTACGTGTCCAGCGGTTCCGTGTACCGCTACCCGGGCGCGGCCGGCTCCGACGAGAGCTTCCCCGTGGTGGACGGCGATCCGGACGCGGACGCGTCGGCGTACGCGGAGGACAAGCGGGGCGGGGAGCTCGCGGCGATCGCGGAGTTCGGGGCGGAGCGGACGGTGCTGGCGCGGGCCGGGCTGATCCTCGGACCGTACGAGAACATCGGGCGGCTGCCGTGGTGGCTGAACCGGATGGCGCGCGGCGGCCCCGTGCTCGCCCCCGGGCCCCGGGACCTCGACATCCAGTACGTCGATGTGCGCGACCTCGCCGAATGGGTCCTGGACGCGGCCGCCGCCGGGCTGTACGGGGCGTACAACCTGGTCAGTCCCATGGGCCGGATCACGATGGGCGACCTCCTCGACGCGTGCGCGCAGGTGGCGGGGCCCGCGGCGGAGCTGCGCTGGACGGAGCCGCAGGCGGTGCTGGACGCGGGCATCGAGCCGTGGATGGAGCTGCCGGTGTGGCTGGCCCCGGGTGAGCTGCACGACACGATGCACCGGACGTCGTCGGAGAAGGCGGTCGCGGCGGGGCTCAGGACCCGGCCCGCCGCCGAGACGGTGCGCGACACGTGGGAGTGGCTGCGGTCGATCGGCGGCACGGCGCCGCAGCGGCCCGACCGGCCGGTCGTGGGGCTCCCCCCGGAGAAGGAGGCGAAGGCGCTCGGCCTGTGAGGTGACACGGCGTGGCCCCGGCGCGGTGCGCGCGCCGGGGCCACGCCGGTGTGCGGGTGTCTCGTCAACGGCCGCTGGACACCGGGGTGTTGTACGGGCCGGGCCGCTGCGGGGCGGCCGGTGCCTCCTCCTCGTGGGAGATGCGCGGGAGCCACTCCAGGTACCGCGGCGTGTGCCAGTTGCGCTCTCCGAGGAGGGACATCAGGGACGGCAGCAGGATCATGCGGACCACCGTCGCGTCCAGCAGGACCGCCACGCCGAGGCCGACGCCCATCTGCTGCATGTCCTGCATGGACAGCGTGCCGAACACCGCGAAGACCGCCACCATGATCACGGCCGCGCCCGTGATCGCGCCCGCCGTGCGGGTGATGCCCTCGCGGATCGCCGACCGGTTGTCCAGGCCCCGGTCGCGGGCCTCGCGGATCCGGGAGACCACGAACACGTGGTAGTCCATGGAGAGCCCGAAGAGGACGACGAGGACGAACAGCGGCATCCAGTTCTCGATCGCGCCGACCTTCTCCGAGCCGATCAGCTCCGCGCCCCAGCCGTGCTGGAAGACGGCGGTCATGACTCCGTAGGCGGCGCCCACGGACAGCAGGTTCAGCGCGACCGACGTCGCCGCGATCACCGGCGAGCGGAAGCTGAAGAGCATCACCAGGAAGGTCACCGCGGTGATGAAGCCGAACACCGGCACGATGCCCTTGCCGAGCTGGTCGCTGAAGTCCTCGGAGGAGGCCAGGTCACCGCCCACGTAGGCCGTCGCGTCCACGCCGTCGAAGGCGGCCGGGACCGTGTCGTCGCGCAGTTCGTCCAGCGCCCTCTTCGCCTCGGCGTCGGTGCCGTCACCCGGCAGCGGAACCTCGATCTCGGCGACGTTCTTCGCCTTGTGGACGATGAGTTCGGCGCCGTCACCGGCCTTCCCGGTCAGCGAGTCGAGCGCGGCCCGCACCGGCTTCGCGCCGATGTCGTCGGCCTCCACGACGACCCGGGCCGGGGCAGGCCCGCCGGGGAACTCGTCAGTGATCCGCTGGTGGGCGACGGACAGCGGGGCGTCGGAGCCGAACTGCTTCTCCAGGCCGAGCTGTTCGGTCTTCATGCCGAGCGCGGGGGCGGCGAGGGCGAGCAGCACGACCGCGGCGCCGACGGCGAAGAACTTCGGCCGGGCGAGGACGGGCCTCAGGATCTTCGCCGCGGTGCCGCCACTGGCGTGCACGCCCTTCTTGGCACGGCGGTTGAGGAAGGGGATGCGGCCGGCGTCGATCCGGTCGCCGAGCGCGGCGAGCAGCGCGGGCAGGACCGTGACCGAGCCGAGCATCGCCACGCACACCACGAGGATCGTGGCGACGGCGAAGCCCTTGAAGAGGAGCAGGCCGGAGAGGAACATGCCCGCCATCGCGACCATCACCGTGAGGCCGGAGACCAGGACGGCGCGTCCGCTGGTGGCCGCGGCGATCCGCAGGGCCGTCTCGGCGTCCCGTCCCGCGGCCCGCTCGTCCCGCTCGCGGCGCAGGTAGAACAGGCAGTAGTCGACGCCGACCGCGAGGCCCATCAGGAACATCACGGAGTACGTCGTCTCGAACAGGTGCAGCTGGTGGCTCGCGAGGGAGAGCAGTCCGAACGCCGCCACGCACGCGGTGAGCGCGAGGCCCACCGGGAGCAGCGCCGCGACCACGGCGCCGAAGGCGACCAGGAGAATGCCGAGCGCCAGCGGTACGGCGGTGAACTCGGCCTTCTTCAAGTCGTCGGCGAGCAGGTCGGACAGCTGCTTCTCGGAGCTCGCGTCGCCGAACTGGTGGACGGCGATGCCGTGCGCCGCGCCGTCCTCCTTCGCCTTCGCCACGGCGTCGAGGACCGGCTGCACGCGGTCGGCGGCCTCGTCCGACGGGCCCTTGATCTCGAACCGGAGCAGCGCTTCCCTGCCGTCCTCGGAGGGCAGCGGCGCCTTGAGGTCGCGTACGTCACCGGTCGCGGTCAGCGCCTTCGACAGGTCGGCCGCCGCGTCGCGCCAGCCGTCGGCGGACGCCCCGTCGGAGGCGCTGACCATGACGAGCTCGCCGGCGGGCTCGTCGATGTCCGCGTCCTTCAAGATCCTGGCGGCCCGGCCCGAGTCGCCGACCCCCATCTCGTCGTCGGAGGCGGTGACCGTGCCCGAGGCCCCGCCGATGACCGTGGCCAGGACCACGAAGACCAGCCAGCCGAGGATGGCCGCCTTCCGGTGGTGTGCGCTCCACACACCGAGTCGTGCCGCGAGGTTCCGCCTCATGGCGCTTCGCCCCCATCAAGTCTGCGTGAATATGGGTCGGATAAGACGTGACTCACGCTAGGAACCGGCCGCCGCGCGCCCCAGCCGCCGAGGCCCCCTCTCGCCGAAGCGCAGGGCGAGGCCGGGGGGTGTCGTCAGGTACACCCCCGCCCGGGTGGAGGGGCCAATGACCCGCCCCCGCGTGACCAGCGAAGATATGACCGTGCCGGACGCACGGAACGCGGCCGGACCCACGGGGATGACGAGAGGGACGGATGACCATGACGAGGCTCAAGGACGCACTGCTCGCGGGGGCGCGGGGCCTCTACCTGACGATCTGGTCGCTGGCGGGCTCGATCGTCCTCTTCGTGTTCTCCGTCGTCTCGATGGCGTTCATCCTGCTGGGCGTCGGCCTCCTCACCACCCCGGTCGTCCTCGCGGGCGTGCGCAAGTACGCGAACGCCTACCGTGTCCGGGCCGCCGAGTGGTCCGGCGTGACGATCCCGGACGCCTACCGCCCCTTCCCCGCCGACCTGCGCCCCGGCATCACCGGGCAGGTGGAGCGCTGCACGCTGATGCTGAAGGACGCGGCGACCTGGCGCGACCTGCAGTGGCTGCTCGTGAACATGACCGTGGCCCCGATCGTCGCGGTCTTCGCCCCCGCGCTGCCGCTCTACATGCTGTACGGCTGGGTCCTCGCCCTCGGCGTGTGGGAGCCGATCCACAACGCGGGGGGCGGCGAGTGGTTCGCCTGGATCCACGTCACCTCGCAGTCCACCGCCAACCAGGCGGCCGTGCTCGGCACGGGCTTCTTCGTGCTTGGCCTCTTCGTCAACCCGGCCCTCGTACGCACCCACTTCCTCCTCGCCCGTACGTTCCTCACCCCCACCACGAGCATGCGGGAGCGCGAACTGGCGCGGCGTGTGGACCGGCTGACCGAGACCCGGCACGACGCCGTCGACAACTCCGCCGCCGAGCTGCGCCGCATCGAGCGCGATCTGCACGACGGCGCGCAGGCCCGCCTGGTCGCCATGGGCATGGACCTCGGCACCATCGAGGCGATGATCGAGACCGACCCGGCCAAGGCCAAGGAGCTGATCGCCAAGGCGCGGCAGAACTCCGGCGAGGCGCTGACGGAGCTGCGCGACCTGGTCCGCGGCATCCACCCGCCGGTTCTCGCCGAGCGCGGCCTCGGCGACGCGGTGAAGGCTCTCGCGCTGCGCCTGCCGGTCGCCACCGAGGTCGATGTGGAGCTGACGGGGCGGGCCGGGGCGCCGGTCGAGTCGGCCGCGTACTTCGCGGTGAGCGAGTCCCTGACCAACGCGATCAAGCACTCGGGGGCCGACCGCGTCTGGGTGGACATGCACCACGCCGACGGCACGCTGCGCATCGCCGTCACCGACAACGGCAAGGGCGGCGCCTCGATCGGTTCCGGGTCCGGGCTGAGCGGCATCGAACGCCGACTCGGTACATTCGACGGCATACTGGCCGTCAGCAGCCCCGCGGGCGGTCCGACCATGGTGACCATGGAGATCCCTTGCGAGTTGTCCTAGCCGAAGACCTCTTCCTGCTGCGCGACGGCCTGGTGCGGATGCTGGAGGCGTTCGACTTCGAGATCGCGGCGGCCGTGGAGAGCGGGCCCGAACTGACCAAGGCCCTTGAGGAGTTGCAGCCTGACGTCGCCGTCGTGGACGTCCGGCTTCCGCCGTCCCACACGGACGAGGGCCTGCAGTGCGCGCTCGCCGCCCGCCGGGCCAGACCCGGCCTGCCCGTCCTGGTCCTCTCGCAGCACGTCGAGCAGTTGTACGCGCGCGAGCTCCTCGCCGACGGGACCGGCGGTGTCGGCTATCTCCTCAAGGACCGGGTCTTCGACGCCGCCCAGTTCATCGACGCCGTACGCAGGGTCGCGGCGGGCGGCACCGCGATGGACCCGCAGGTCATCCAGCAGCTCCTGTCGCGGCGGGCCGCCGACGACCAGCCGCTCGGCGCGCTCACCCCGCGCGAGCGCGAGGTGCTCGAACTCATGGCGCAGGGCCGGTCGAACGCGGCCATCGCGGCGCAGCTCGTCGTCACCGAGCGGGCCATCGCGAAGCACACGTCCAACATCTTCGGGAAACTGGACCTGGCGGTCTCCGACGACGACAACCGGCGCGTGCTCGCGGTCCTCGCGTACCTGGACCAGGGGCGCTGAAGGGGCCGGTACGCGGCTGAACGCACCGGGTCGTTGATGCGTATGTAGCCCCATGGGACGTACCTCACGAAAACGATCAAGGCTGGCGCGGCGCACGGTCGCCGCGTCCGCAGCGTTCATCATGGGCGGCGGCGGCCTGATCGCCGTGAACGTCTACGCGAACGCCGACGAAGGAACGGATCAGCCTCCGCCGCAGAGCGCCGGGCAGCAGGCGTCGACCATCAGCTGTCCGGACGTGGGCAACGAGCTGCCCGAGGTGCCCGATGCCGCGCGCGGCGACGTGGACCGGCAACTCGCCGACCTGGACGGCCAGATCACGGAGGCGTACGGACGGTTCGAGCGGACCCGGGACAAGGAGACCCTGCTCGCGCCCCTGGAGGAGAAGCGCAGGGAGACCCTCGACGGGATCACGAGCACCCTGGCCCGGGCCGGCGCCCGGCCCGATGGGCTCGACGGCATGGCACCCTGCACGCTGCGCGCCGACGACCAGGGGCAGGGCGGCCAGGCCCAAGGACAGGGACAGGACCAGGGTCAAGGGCAGAGCGGGAACGGGCCCGAGGCCGGTGACTTCGTCGCGATCGAGTCCGTCCGGCCGAACGTCAAGCGCCCCCGCGACGGCCGCAACGCCTCACGCGGCACCTTCACCACGAAGTGCGGGCGGAACGAGAACGGCAAGTTCAATCCGGACAACGTCATCGTCGCGCCCGGCGTGAGCAACGGCGCCCACCACATGCACGACTACGTGGGAAACCAGGCGACGGACGCCTTCTCCAGCGACGACGACCTCGCCGCAGGACAGACCAGCTGCCGCAACCAGGGCGACAAGTCGACGTACTACTGGCCCGTCCTGAGGCTGCAGAACGGCGAGGACGAGGACGACGCCCAAGCCGACGGCGGCGGAAAGGACCAGAACACCGGCGAGATCCAGACACCGGCCTCGGTGACGCTGAAGTTCGCCGGGAACCCGGTGAGCAAGGTCGTCGCGATGCCCCGCTTCCTGCGCATCATCACGGGTGACGCCAAGGCGTTCACCAACGGCGACGCCAACGCGAACGCCTCCTGGAGCTGCACCGGATTCGAGAACCGGCAGCTGAAGGACAAGTACCCGATCTGCCCCGAGGGCAGCAAGGTCGTCCGGACGTTCAACTTCCAGAGCTGCTGGGACGGACAGAACACCGACAGCGCCAACCACCGCACCCACGTCGCCTTCGCCGACCCGCGGACCGGCACCTGCCCGCAGGGCTTCCGCGCCGTTCCCCAGCTGGTGCAGCGGGTCGTGTACGACGTGCCGCCCGGGCCGGGCTTCGCCGTCGACTCGTTCCCCGAACAGCTGCACAAGCCGGTCACCGACCACGGCGACTTCATCAACGTCTTCGACGAGCGGCTGATGCGGCGCGTCGCCAAGTGCGTCAACAACGGCCAACGCTGCACCTGAGCGTCGGGCACCTGAGCGCCGGGCACCTGGCTGTCGGGCATCTGGCTGTCGGGCACCTGATCGCGAGAACGTTCACCCCTCGTGCCGGCCGTGGTGGCCGCCGTGCCTCCCCGCGGCGTCCACCACGGTTCCGCCGAGACGGTCGCGCAGCGCCGAGATGTCGTCGGCGTCGCCGACCGCCACCCAGCTGCTGCCGCCGACGAGGAACGTACCGCCGTAATCGTTCGCCTCGTCCAGCCATTCGGCCTGGCCACGGGCGTTTGTAAAGGTTACGAGGACGTAGCGCCGGGCACCGTTCTCACAGGTGGCCTGGCGCAGTTCGGCCGCGTCCGTCCGGACGTCGGGCCTGCACCCCGCCTCGGCCGCCAGCTGCTCCAGGCTGCCGCTCGCCGTGCGCGGTGTGTCGTCACCCCCCGAGCCGCACCCCACCACCGTCAGCAGGACTCCCACAGCCATGCCCGGAAGCGCGCTCCGTGCTGCCCGCTTCCCCCACGCCATTCGCGCCGCGTCCACCGTCCCAGCACTCCCTTTCAGCTAACTCGACCCGCCCACTCCACGCGCACCGTTGAGCACGAGGGGTGACGCGGATACCGTGCGCGCGCAACCCACACTCCTGGGGGTACACATGTCCGAACCGTCCCGACGTACCGTGCTCGGCAGCGCCGGCGCCCTCGGCCTCGGCGTCGCCGCCGGCGGCCTGCCGGTCCTGACCGGCACCGCCACGGCGCAACCCGCCGAGGCTTCCGCCTTGGATACGGACGCGGCGCGCTCCGCGCTCAACAGACTCCTGCCGCATCACGCGGAACAGTTCCGGCTCAGACTCCTCCCCGCGCGCCGCCGCGAGGACCGCTTCAGAGTCACCGGCACCACAGGCCGGATCGAGGTGTCCGGCACGACGCCCGCGGTGCTCCTCACCGGCGTCCACTGGTACCTGAAGTACGTGTGCGGGGCCCACATCACCTGGAACGGCAACCAGCTGGACCTGCCGCGCAGGCTGCCCGCACCGGCCCGCCCGCTGGAACGTTCCACCTCGCTCCCCCACCGGTTCGCCCTGAACGACACCAACGACGGATACACCGCCCCCTACGCCGACTGGGCGTACTGGGAGCGCATGATCGACGTACTCGCCCTGCACGGCTGCAACGAGGTCCTCGTGATCGCGGGCGCCGAGGCCGTGTACCAGCGGGTCCTGAAGGAGTTCGGCTACTCCGACGCGGAGGCCAGGGCGTGGCTGCCCTCCCCCTCGCACCAGCCGTGGTGGCTGCTGCAGAACCTGTCCGGGTACGGCGGGCCGCTCTCCCAGCAACTCATCGACGACCGGGCCGAGTTGGGTCGGCGCATCGTCGACCGGCTGCGGGACCTCGGCATCGCGCCCGTCTTCCCCGGCTACTACGGCCACGTCCCCGACGGCTTCGTCGAACGCAACGGCGGCGACGCGCGCGTCGTGCCGCAGGGCGTCTGGCACGGGTTCAGACGGCCCGACTGGCTCGACCCGCGGACCTCGGCCTTCGCGAAGGTCGCGGCCTCCTTCTACCAACACCAGGAGAGGCTCTTCGGCCCCGCCGACCTCTTCAAGATGGACCTCCTCCACGAGGGCGGCACCGCGGGCGACGTGCCCGTGCCCGCCGCCGCCCGCGGCGTGGAGAGCGCCCTGCGCAGGGCCAGGCCCGGCGCGATCTGGGTCATCCTCGGCTGGGAGGCCAACCCGCTGCCCGTCCTGCTCGACGCCGTCGACAAGAAGCGGATGCTGATCGTCGACGGCGTCTCGGACCGGTACGCGAGCGTCACGGACCGGGAGAAGGACTGGGGCGGCACGCCGTACGCCTTCGGGACCATCCCCAACTTCGGCGGACGCACGACGATCGGCGCCCGCACCCACCTCTGGAACGAGAAGTTCTTCGCCTGGCGCGACAAGGAGGACAGCGCGCTGGTGGGCACGGCCTTCATGCCCGAGGCCACCGACCGCGACCCCGCCGCCTTCGAGCTCTTCTCGGAACTCGCCTGGACGAAGCGCCCCGTGGACCGGGCCGCATGGTTCTCCTCGTACGCCGACTTCCGGTACGGCGGCCGCGACCGGCACGCGCGGGCCGCGTGGCGCGCCCTGCACGACACCGCCTACCAGCACACCGCCGTCGAGCGCAGCGACCCCCACGACTCGCTCTTCGCCGCGCGGCCCGACCTCGCGGCCGCCCGCGCCGCGGAGTACGCGCCGCGCGCGCTCACCTACGACCCCGGGCGGTTCGACGCCGCTCTCGCCGGGCTCCTCGGGGTCGCCGGGACGCTCCGGAGCAGCGCCGCGTACCGGCACGACCTGGTCGACGTCGCCCGGCAGGCCCTCGCCCACCGCAGCCGCCAGCTCCTGCCGCAGCTGCGGGCCGCGTACGCGAGGCAGGACCGGGAGACCTTCAGCTCCCTGTCGAAGCTGTGGCTGCGCCTCATGCGGCTGTCGGACGACGTGACGGGCACCCACTCCGCGTTCCTGCTGGGCCCCTGGATCGAGGCGGCGCGGCGCATGGGGACGAGCGAGGCCGAACGGGCCGAGTTCGAGCGCACCGCGAAGGTCCTGATCACGGTGTGGGGCGACCGGGCCACCTCCGACGCCGGTCGGCTCCACGACTACGGCAACCGTGAATGGCACGGTCTGATGGGTGACTTCTATGTGCCGCGGTGGCAGAAGTGGCTGGACGAGCTGGAGGATGCGCTGGGTTCGGGGCGGGCGGCCGGGGCTGGGGTTGGGGCTGGGCGGGAGTCGGCTTCGGCTGCGGCTGCGGCTCCTGCTCCTGTCGACTGGTTCGCGTTCGAGGAGGCGTGGACCCGGGAGCGCAAGGACTATCCGCTGCGGCCCGTCGGCACGGCGTTCGGGGTCGCCTCACGCGTGCGGGACGTACTGGCGCGGGCGCCCTACCAGGGCAGCGTCCAGGTCACCGCGGACCCGCCCACCGTCCCGCCCGGCGGGCACGCGCTCCTCTCCGCCACCTTCCGCAACGTCAACGGACTGCGCGCCACGGGCCGCGTCGACTTCGCGTTGACCGGCATCGAGGCGGAGCCGGTCGGGCCCGAGTCGCTGGAGCGGGTCGGACCCGGCGGGACGGGCAAGGTGACGTGGCGGACCTCCGTGCCGGACGTCCCGCTCGACCGGCCACTGCGGCCACTGCCGTACGAGATCGCCGTACGGTACGGGCCCGCGGGTGAGCGGCGCGTGCGGTCCGTCCACGAAGGGACGCTGTACGAAGCCGGGCCGGTCAGCTCGGCATGGCAGACGTACAGCAACAACGCGGCGGTCTTCGGGGAGCTGGAGGGCCGGTACGCGATCGACGGGGGCGGTGCGGATCTGTGGAAGGGGACGGCGGAGTTCGGGGCGCTGTATCGGGGTGGGGCGCTGCGGGACGGGGTGTCGGTGACGGTACGGGTCGATGCGCAGGCGGTGACGGGGCCGTGGGCGCGGGCCGGGCTCATCGCCCGCAACTCCCTGCGGACGCCGCTGTCACCGGGCTTCCTGAACCTCGCCGTGACGCCGGCCAACGGGGTCGTCCTCTCGTACGACACGAACGGCGACGGCACGCTGGACACGTACCAGCGCGTCACCGGCATCAAGGCACCGGTCCTGCTGCGCCTGACCCGCGCGGGGTCGTCGTTCACGGCCACGTGCTCGACGGACGAGGGCGCGACGTGGCGCACCGTGGCGTCGGTGACTGTGCCCGGGGCGGGGGCGGCGTTGGATGTCGGCCTGTTCATGAGCGCGACGAATGGGGGTGATGGGGGGCGCGGGACGGTGGAGTTCAGCGGGTGGCGGTTGGAGGGGTAGGGGGGGCGCCGGGGGGGTGTGGGCGTCCGCGCGTGCTCGCGGGGGCGCCTTGGCATCCGTTGTGGGGCGGGGCCGCGGGGGTATGTACGTACTCGCTATCCCTGCGTCACGCCTCAAGTCCAAAGACGCCACAGTGTGCTCGGTGCTCCGTGCGCACATACCCCCACGTCCCCTCGGGAGCGCTTGCGGCTGCGGCCCGGTGGGCGCTTCTGCGCCCGGTCTCCACGGCCCTCGGGCCGGTTGCGCGGCTGTTGGCCGGTGACGGCCGCCCCCTGCTCCTACGCGGCAGCTGCGTCGCGGGGCAAACGGGTGGGCGGGTGGGATACATCCGCCGCGAAGCGGCGGGCTTGGTGCCCCTACCCCGGCGGGTCGTCGCGGGCGGCTCCCGCCCAGCCCTCCGGCGGGACGTACGGGGGGCACCCCACCCAGCCCCCGGCGGGACGTCGCAGGGAACACCCCATCATTCCCCCCGGCGGGACGTCGCGGGGAATCTCCCACCCACCCCCCGGCGGGAGGGTGGGAACGACGTCCAGCCCCCCGCAGGACGTCGCCGGGTGCGGGCGAGGGGCTCGGGACGGTTGCGCGGCTGCGGCCGGTGGGGCTGCCCGGGCCCCAAGCCTCCGCGTCCCTCGGGGGCCGGTCGGGCAGCCAGTTCACGGCCGCGGCCCGGCGTCGGCTCAGACATCCTTTCCGCCCGCCCGCCCACCCGCTCCTGGCCGGCAGCCGCGTCGTGGGTCGGGCGCCGTCCGACCCGCTCCTGCTCCCGCCGGGCGTTGCGGGCAAACGGGTGGGTGGGTGGGGAAAATCCGCCGCGGAGCGGCGGGGTTGATTGAGGGGCCGCCGCCCGGGTCTCGAGTGGAAAAGAGTGTGACTAGGGGTGGGGTGGGTGTCAGGGTGGGGGGATGGATGAGGTGTGGGAGCGGCGGGTTCTGGGGGCTTGGAGGGCGTTTGAGGGCGGGGAGGTGGAAGAGGGGCTGTTTCGGGGGGTGATTGATGCGCTCGTTGAGGAGTTGCCTCCGGGGCACCCCGTCGGCCTCTTCGAGCGCGGCTGCGCCTTCGACTCCACCGGCCACTCCGACCGCGCCGTACCGCTCTACCAGGAAGCCCTGGAGCGCGGCCTCGACGGACATCGCAGGCGGCGTACGGCCGTGCAGCTGGCCAGTTCGTTGCGGAATGTGGGGCGGGCCGACGAGGGCGTCGCGCTGCTGACCAGGGAACTCAGTGCGCAAAGCGATGAGTTGGACGATGCCGTGCGTGCCTGTCTCGCCCTGTGTCTCGCGGATCTCGGCCGCGAGCGCGAGGGCCTCGCCCTCGTGCTGGAGGCGCTCGCGCCCCATCTGCCGCGCTACCAGCGGTCGATGGCGAATTACGCCCGTGCGCTCGTGGCGGACGACCGGTCATGAGGTGACCAACCGAGGATTCGCTCGTTTTGCTGAACGTGTCGTCGAATGTGCAGTCTCCGTCGAAGTCCCCGAAGTCCCCGAAGTCCGCGAAGTCCAGCGGCCACGCCCCCGTCGTCGACGTGGAGCAGGCCGAGGCCGCCCTCGTCGAGCACTACCCGCGGCTCGTGCGGCTCGCCTATCTCGTGCTGCCGCCGAGTCTCGGCCGCAACCGCCGGGTCCTGACCGCCCACTCCCTCACCCAGCGCGCCCTGCCGCGCAACCGGAAGACGGGTGAGGCGGTCGTCGTCCCTACGCAGCGGACTGGTGGGGGCGGTGAGCCGTACGGTGATCCGGCTTATGCGTGCGTGCGGCTCCAAGTAGTGCGCAGTGCCCTTGATGCGGGGCTTCCCCTGCGGTGGAGCTCCTGGCCGAAGCGGGCCCAGTTGCCGCCGCTGCTGCCTCAGGTACGGGGGCTGCGGCTCTTCCCGCGTTCGGGGGGCGCCGAGGAACTCGCCCTTGACCAGTTGCTGTCCGGGCTCTCCGGTGCCGCTCGTGTCGCCTATGTGCTGCGGGGTCTCGAAGGGCTCGACGACGTCGACGTGTGTGCCGTTCTCGCCGCCGTGGGCTGTGACGACCCGGACGACGCCCTCGACGAGGCCGACGAGGTCGAGGCACGGTACGAGCTGCTGGCGTCGCCCGAGTTCGACCCCTGCACGCTGCAGGCCAGGCCGACGGACCTGATGCGGCGCAGGCAGCACATGAAGGCCGCGGGTGTCGCGGTCGCCGCCGCGCTGGTGTGCGGGGCCCTGCTCGGGATGCCCGGTGACGGCTGGGGGCCGGACGGTGCCGCCGCCCCGCCCTACGCGAAGAACCCTGCCGGGCAGGCCGCGCTCGATCCGGCCCAGTTGAGGGCGGCGCCCGCGGCGGCGTGGAAACGTTCCGCCCGTACCGACTTCTCGGTGTGGCCCGCCCGCGGCAACCTCACCGGCGACAAGGAACTGCTCCGCCGCGCCCTCGCCGTCTGGGCCAGGCCCGGCGAGTCCGTGCAGGTCTCGGCGACGCCGGGCACCGCGGCCGGGGCGCCGCCGGGACCCGCCCAGCTGCTCTTCGCCGGTGACGTCGACTCCGCGCGCGTGGTGCTGCTCTACGACGGACTGCGCATCGTGCGGTACGCGGAGCCCCGGGAGGGCACGAGCGGCGCGGCGCTCGACTTCGCACGCGTGGACGGCGCGACCGGCACCGAGGCGAACGCCGTCGTCGTCGATCGCGCCGACGGGAACATCCGCTACCTGACCGCTCCTTGGGTGGGCGCCGCCTCGGTGCAGGATCTGCTGAAGCCCGCCGTGAAGGCCGTCGCGCTGCGCCGGTCCAAGGACGGTGTCACCGCCCCCTTCGCCGGGCCCGCGCAGGCCGCCGGCCAGTGCACGTCGTGGAACGCGCTGCGGCTGCGCGACCACACCGGCGCGGTCCGCATGTCGACCGACCTCGGCGAGCTGGTTCCCGCCCATCTGACCGCGGGCCGCCCGCAGGCCCCGCGCGAGGCGACGCCCGCCGACTGGTCGAAGTCCGCGTGTTCCCTCGCGTCGGTGCGCTCGCACGGCGTGCGGTCCGTGAACTCGTGGACGTACGCCCGTCAGGCACTGCCCGAGGGCAACGGCGTCGCGGACTGGGCCTGCACCCGTGCCGAGACCTGGCGCGGCTTCGGCAGCCGGGTCCTCGCCGAGTTCCGGACCGCCGACGGGCCCGCGGGCGCCGTCGCCGCGCAGGCCGGGGACTCCCCCGCCTGCGGCACCCGCAGTCCGCACGTGCTCGCGGGCGTCCTGTGGAAGTCCCGGGCCGGGAGCTGGTACCTCCTCGGCGCGGGCAGCAAGAACGTCACCTCGATCACCGCGTCGGGCGGCACGCGCGTGGCCGGGAACGTCCTGGCCACCAGGACGCAGCGGTCCGCGCAGGCGCGGCTCAGCGGTGTGCTGGCCGACGGCAGGAAGGTGACGACGCTCCGCTGAGCGAAGTTCCCTCCGCACACCCCTGTACCGCCGAACTACCCATCAGTACATTGACGCCATGTCTAATACGCAGAGCCGGGCGCCCGAGCCCGTCGCGTCCGAGCACATACCGCTCAAGGCACGCAACGTCTCCTTCTCCTGGGAGAACACCCCGCTCCACTGGCTGCCGAACGACCCGTTCACCACGCACACCATCAACGTGCTGCATCTGCTGCTGCCCGCCGGTGAGCGCTGGTTCGTGCACGTCTACAAGCAGGTCCTGCCGCTCATCCGCGACGAGCGGCTCCGCGCGGACGTCATCGGGTTCATCGGTCAGGAGGCCATGCACTCGCAGGCCCACGACGAGGTCCTGCCACATCTGAAGGAGCAGGGGCTCGACCCGACGCCGTACACCGCGCAGGTCGACTGGCTCTTCGAGAAGCTGCTCGGCGACCGGACCCTGCCGCCGGGCAAGGCGCGCCGGTGGTGGCTGATGGAGCGTGTGGCGATCATCGCGGCCATCGAGCACTACACCGCGTTCCTCGGCGACTGGGTGCTCAACGCCGAGGAGCTGGACCGCAGGGGCGCCGATCCGACGATGCTGGACCTGCTGCGCTGGCACGGCGCGGAGGAGGTCGAGCACCGCTCCGTCGCCTTCGAGCTGTTCATGCACGTGGACGGCGGCTACCGGCGGCGGGTCAGGACGTGGGCGACCGCGTTCAGCGCCCTGGTGTTCCTCTGGCAGCGCGGGGCGCGGTTCTTCATGGAGAACGACCCGACGCTCGTCGACGGCAGGGCGAGCTTCAAGGACCTGCACCGGAGCGGGCGCGCCGGGACGCTTCCCTCCACCGGCGCCATGATCCGCTCCATCCCCCGCTATCTGAGCCGGAGCTACCACCCCTCGCAGGAGGGCAGCACGGAGCAGGCCGTCGCCTATCTCGCCTCATCGCCCGCCGCCCGCGCCGCTCTCGCCGCCGAGAAGGGGACCGTCTGACATGCCCCGCATCCGCACCGTCGCGCTCGTCGCGGGCGTCGCCCTGCTCTCCAGGCGGGCCGTGCGGCGCCGCATCGAGGCCTCCCCGCTGTGGCCGCTGCCCGCCCTGGAGGAGCCGGTCTCCGGGCGGCCGCGCTCCCGGGCGCTGCGGCTGCGCGTCGCGCGGCACGAGACGGTCGCCGACGGTGTCGTACAACTGCGGCTGGAGGGTGGGGACTTGCCGCCTTGGGAGCCGGGTGCCCACCTCGATGTCGTGCTGCCGTCGGGGCTCGTGCGGCAGTACTCGCTCTGCGGCGACCCCGAGGACTCCTCCTCGTACACCGTCGCGACCCGGCTGATCACGGCCGAGCAGGGCGGCCGGGGCGGCTCGCGTGAGGTGCACGGGCTGCGTGAGGGCGCCGAGGTCGAGGTGCGCGGGCCGCGCAACCGTTTCCCGCTCGCCGACGCGGCGTCGTACGTGTTCGTGGCGGGCGGCATCGGGATCACGCCGGTCCTGCCGATGCTGCGGGCCGTCGAGGCGTCCGGGGCCCCGTGGCGGCTGCTGTACGGGGGGCGTTCGCGTGCCTCGATGCCGTTCCTCGAAGAGGTCGAGAAGCTCGGCGGCCCGGAGCGCGGGCGGGTCACCGTCGTCGCACAGGACGAGGACGGGCTGCCGGACCTGGCCGCCTTCCTCGACGGAACCCCGCGCGGCGCCGCCGTCCACGTATGCGGCCCCGAGGCCCTGATGGACGCCGTCGGCACCGCCCTGCCGGACGGGTGCTCCCTGCACCTGGAACGGTTCACGCCACGCACCGGGACCGACGGCGACACCGCGTTCGAGGTCGAACTGCGGCGCAGCGGACGCACGGTGGCGGTCGCAGCCGACACCACGGTGCTCGCCGCGGTCCGCGCCGAGCTGCCCGACATCGCGTACAGCTGCGAGCAGGGCTTCTGCGGAACGTGCCAACAGCGCGTCGTGGAAGGGGAGATCGACCACCGCGACGAGCTGCTCACGGACGGCGAGCGGGCCGGCTCCATGCTCATCTGCGTCTCACGGGCGCGCGGCGAGCGGATCGTCCTGGATATGTGAGACGCGCGCCCCGGACGGACGCGGACCGGCCGGTGGAGAGGCCGGTTCTGCTCGGTAAGGTGTTCGCATGACAACCGGGGTGCGCCGCAGGATGGGTGTCGAGGAGCGGCGGCAGCAGTTGATCGGGGTCGCGCTCGAACTGTTCAGCCACCGCTCGCCCGACGACGTCTCCATCGACGAGATAGCAGCGGCCGCGGGCATCTCGCGCCCGCTGGTCTACCACTACTTCCCCGGCAAACTCAGCCTGTACGAGGCGGCGTTGCGCCGGGCGGCGGAGGATCTGGCCGGGCGGTTCGTGGAGCCGCGCGAAGGGCCGCTCGGGGCGCGGCTGCTGCGGGTGATGGGGCGCTACCTCTCCTTCGTCGACGAGCACGGCCCCGGTTTCTCCGCACTGATGCGGGGCGGTCCCGCGGTCTCGGCGGGCGGCGCCCTCTCGCGGGAGACGGCCTCGGCGACGAACGCGCTGATCGACTCGGTGCGGCAGGCGGCGTACGACCAGATCCTCGCGCATCTGGGGGTCACCGACCCGCCCGCGCGCCTCGAACTCGTCGTGCGGTCCTGGATATCGCTCGCCGAGTCGACGGCGCTGATCTGGCTGGACGGGCGGCGCATTCCGCGCGCGGAGCTGGAGTTGCAGCTGGTGCACGACTTCGCGGCGCTGACCGCGGTGAGCGCCGCCTACGACGAGGAGATGGCGGAGCTGCTGCGCCGCATCCTCGTCGCGGAGCCGGCCGACGGACCGTTCGCCGAGCTCATCGGCCGGCTGTTCGCACTGACGCCTCAGGCCTCCGCCGACTTGCGGTAGGAGGCGTCCAGGTCCCGGATCTCGGCCGAGGCGTGCAGCCGCAGACCGTCGGCGGGCTTCACGTACTGCCGTACGAGATCCAGCGCGCCTTCCGTCACCCGTGCCTTGGTCTCGTCGGAGCGGCCGGGGAGCAGTCCGATCATGACGTGGACGATGCCGTCGCTGCCCGTGCCGTCGCCCACGACGCACTCCTCGGTCCGTACGAACCGGGTCTTGCAGGTGTCCGACGAGGCGCCCGCGACGTCGACGAGCAGCGGGTGCAGGGCGCGGGCGAATCCGCCGCGGTCGAAGCCCTCCGCGAGCTGTCCGGAGTAGTCGACGGTGATCTGCGGCATGGGCCACCCCTTGTTCGTCCGATGTCGTCCCCACCTTTACGGTGATCGACATGACGGCGCAACTGACCTTCCGCAGTGCGGACATGGACGACATAGCCACGCTGGTCGGCCTCTACGAAGGGGCGGCCCGCTGGATGCTGGACCACGGCATCGACCAGTGGAAGCCGGGTGCCAAGGACGAGCGGCACTTCCGCCGGCTGATCGAGTCCCGCTCCGAGGAGGTGTGGCTCGCGCACGACGGGTCCGGGGCTCTCGGGGCGTACGAGCTGTGGTGGTCCGACGAGCAGGCGTGGGGCGTCCAGCCGCCGGTCGCCGGGTATGTGCACCGGCTGATGACGCGCCGCGGCGCGCCCGCGGGGACGGGCCGGGCGCTGCTGCGGGACGCGGAGCGGCGCATCGCGGGGGCGGGCCGCGAACTGAGCCGCCTGGACGTCGTGGTGTCCAATCCGCGGCTGCGCACGTACTACGAAGAGGCCGGTTACGCGGCGGTCGGAGAGCTCGCGGACAAGCCCGCCGCCGACGGCAGCCCGTACGGCGTCCTGCTGATGGAGCGGCCGCTCGGCTGAGCCCGACGTCAGCCGTCCGCCCGCAGCCTCATGGCGAGCAGGGCGATGTCGTCGTCGCGGCCGTGGCCCAGGCAGGCGAGCAGGGTGTCGCAGAGCGCCGAGACGCCGAGGGGTGCCTGGGCCGCGACCACGCGCAGCTGTTCCATGGAGACGGCCAGGTCGGTGCCGCGGGTCTCGATGAGTCCGTCGGTGACCAACAGGAGCCGGTCGCTGGGGCGCAGGACCGTCTCGGTGGCCGGCGGTCTGTTCAGGCCGAGGCCGAGCAGCGGGCCTCGCGCCCGGAGGTAGTCGGCGGTGCCGTCGTCGGCGACGACGAGGGGCGGAATGTGCCCTGCGTTGGCGACGCGTGTGTGCCCGGTGGCCGGGTCGGTGAGGGCCAGGCAGAGGGTGGCGGTCACCTCGGGGTGGTAGCGCTGCAGCATGTTGTCGAGGCGCCGGGCGAGTGTGGTGGGGTCGGGGTCCTCGACGCAGTAGGCGCGCAGCGCGTGCCGGATCTCGACCATCACGGTGGCGGCGTCCAGGGAGTGGCCGACGACGTCGCCGATGCCGGTGAGGAGGCCCTGCGCGGTGCTGAGCGAGGCGTAGAAGTCGCCGCCGATCTCCGTGTCGCGGGAGGCCGGTTCGTAGCGGACGACGACTTCCGTGCCGGGGATCTGGGGCACGTGCGCGGGCAGGAAGCTGCGCTGGAGGGTCAGGGCGATGTGCCGCTCCACCTCGTACATCAGCAGCCGCTCGGCGGCGACCGCGGTGGCGTGGGCGAGCCGCCCCACGAACCTGACCGTGCCGGGCACGAGCCCTTGGTCGTACGCGGGTGTGGCGAGGCAGACGGGCGCGGCCCCTTCGCGGGCGCGGGCCATGGTGAGCCGGGCGCCCTCGGGGACGCCGGGGCCGACGGAGGGCCCGGTGGCGGTGGCGTCGGACGGCTCGGTGTGGAAGAAGCCGGCCGGCCACAGGGGGGAGGGCACGACGAGGTCGCGCACGCCGACCCGGCCCGACATGTCGCGCTCGATGAGGAGGGCCACCGCCTCGTGCGCCCCGTCGTCGGGCAGTGAGGCGGCGGCTCTGCGCCGCGACAGGCCGCGGTGGACCTCCCCGTCGTCGCCGAGGACGAAGGCGACGGCGGGGCCGCCGGTGAGGCGGGCCGCGCCGGCCGCGGCGGCCTCGGCGAGTTCGCGCGGGCAGCGGGCCGACTGCACGTCGAGGATCGTCTCGGCGAGCCGGGTCAGGTGTCCGGCCTGTGCCTCGGCGTCGTTGCGGTGGCGTGCGCCGCGGGCGGCGGCCCGCACGACGGCCTGGATCTCCTCCGGTTCGGCGGGCACCGTCAGATAGGCCTCGCCGCCCGCGTCGAGGCCGCGGCACCGGTCGGCGGGGGCGATCCGGGCGGCCGAGAAGTGCACGACGGGCAGCGCGGCGAAGGGCGGCGACTCCTTCAGGCGGCGGCACAGCTCGAAGCCGCTCATGTCGGGCAGGCCGACGTCGACGAGCGCCACATCGGGCAGCTCGCCGGTGCGCCGGCGCGCGTCGAGCTCGATGAGAGCCTCGCTCGCACTGGCGGCGAGGACGACGCGGTGGCCGTCCCTGCGCAGGACCGCACCCAGTGCGTACCGGCTGGCGGCGACGTCGTCGACCACCAGGACCGTGGTGCCTGCTTTGCCGTTGACGCTCACGCGGGGCCCCTCAGGGGCTGGTGGGACAGACCCCCCTCGGGCCTGCCCGACCAAGTTAGCGCTCAGACGCGGGCTTCGGGAGATGATGACGGTCCTCCGACCGGGATCGGTGAAGATCCAAGAACTCTGCTCGGACAGGGTGTACTTGACGATAGGATCTGCGACCGCCCGGGGCCGGAACACGCCGGGGCGGCGGAGGCGGTCGTGACCTTCGTGTTCCGCCGGACGTTCTCCCGGGGAGTCCGGCCGCTCCGCAGGCGCAGGACCGCCCCCTTCCTGCCGTGACTCCCCGTACTTCCGAGGGACTACATGACCCAGAACGTCACCGCCGCGCCCACCACCGGCTCCCCGTCCGCCGGGGAGTGGTGGCGCGACGCGGTCATCTACCAGGTCTACCCGCGCAGCTTCGCCGACGGGAACGGCGACGGCATGGGCGACCTGCCCGGCATCACGGCCCGCCTGCCGTACCTGCGCGACCTGGGGGTGGACGCCGTCTGGCTCTCCCCCTTCTACGCGTCGCCGCAGGCCGACGCGGGGTACGACGTGGCGGACTACCGCGCGGTGGACCCCGTGTTCGGCACCCTCGCCGACGCCGACGACCTCGTCCGCGAGACGCACGCGCTCGGCCTGCGCTTCATCGTCGACATCGTGCCCAACCACTGCTCCGACCGGCACGAGTGGTTCCAGGAGGCGCTGCGCGAGGGCCCGGGGTCGGCGGCGCGCGACCGTTTCCACTTCCGTGCCGGGCGGGGCGCGGACGGCGCGCTGCCGCCGAACGACTGGGAGTCCGTCTTCGGCGGTCCCGCCTGGACCCGCGTCGAGGACGGCCAGTGGTACCTCCACCTCTTCGCGGCCGAGCAGCCCGACTTCAACTGGGACAACCAGGACGTCCACGACGAGTTCCGCTCCGTGCTGCGCTTCTGGCTCGACCTCGGCGTCGACGGCTTCCGCATCGACGTGGCGCACGGTCTGGTCAAGGCGCCGGGTCTGCCGGACATCGGCCACGCGGAGCAGGTCAAGCTGCTCGGCAAGCAGGCCGTGCCCTACTTCGACCAGGACGGCGTGCACGAGATCTACCGCGACTGGCGACGAATCCTCGACGCGTACGGGACCGGGAACGGCACCGAGCGGATCGCCGTCGCCGAGGCGTGGACGCCGACGGTCGAGCGCAGCGCCCTGTACCTGCGCCGCGGCGAGCTGCACCAGGCGTTCAACTTCGAGTATCTGACGACCGGCTGGGACGCGGCCGCGCTGCGCGCCGTCATCGACCGCTCCCTCGCCGCGATGAACGCGGTGGACGCGCCCGCCACATGGGTGCTCTCCAACCACGACGTCGTACGCCACGCCACGCGCTTCGCCGACGGCGACGAGGTCCGCGGGCTGCGCCGGGCACGCGCGGCCACGCTGCTGATGCTGGCGCTGCCGGGTTCCGCGTACCTCTACCAGGGCGAGGAGCTCGGCCTGCCGGAGGTGACCGAACTGCCGGACGAGGTGCGCCAGGACCCGGCGTTCTTCCGCGGCTCGGGGCAGGACGGCACGCGTGACGGCTGCCGGGTGCCGCTGCCGTGGTCAGGTGAGCGGCCGCCGTTCGGTTTCGGGCCCGTCGAGGGCGGCCCGAGCTGGCTGCCGCAGCCGGACTCCTGGAAGGACCTGTCGGTGGCGGCGCAGACGGGCGTCCCGGGGTCGACCCTGGAGTTCTACCGCCGCGCTCTCGCGGTGCGCCGCGCCCATCCGGCGCTCGGCGCGGGCCGTGACATCGCGTGGGTGCCGTCGCCCGAGGGCGTTCTCGCCTTCCGCCGCACCACCTCCGCCGGCTCGTTCGTGTGTACGACGAACCTCTCGGCGTCGCCCGTCACGGTGCCCACTCCCGGCACGTTGCTCCTGGCGAGCGCGCATGTCGTGCCCGGCGCCGGGCCGGACGCCGCGGGGACCGTGCTTCCGGCTGATTCAACGGTCTGGTGGGCAGCCTGAGATACGACCGGTACAGTCCAATCCTGTGACCGCACGGCTAGCCGACATCGCAGCCCAGGCGGGGGTCAGCGAAGCGACAGTAAGCCGCGTGCTCAACGGCAAGCCGGGCGTCGCCGCGGGCACCCGTCAGTCCGTGCTCGCCGCGCTCGACGTGCTCGGCTACGAACGCCCTGTACGCCTGCGGCAGCGCAGCGCGGGCCTCGTCGGGCTGATCACGCCGGAGCTGGAGAACCCGATATTCCCCGCGCTGGCGCAGGTCATCGGGCAGGCCCTGACCCGGCAGGGGTACACGCCGGTGCTCGCCACGCAGACTCCGGGCGGCTCCACCGAGGACGAGCTCACCGAGATGCTGGTCGACCGCGGGGTCGCGGGGATCATCTTCGTGTCGGGCCTGCACGCGGACACCTCCGCCGACATGAACCGCTACGAACAGCTGCGGGCGCAGGGCGTCCCCTTCGTGCTGGTCGACGGCCACTCCCCGAAGGTGCAGGCGCCGTCCATCTCCCCCGACGACCGCGCGGCGATGCGCCTGGCGGTCACCCACCTCGTCTCGCTCGGCCATACGCGCATCGGTCTCGCCCTCGGCCCGAAGCGGTTCGTGCCCGTACAGCGGAAGATCGAGGGCTTCGTACGCACGATGCGGGACCAGCTGGGCCTGGCTCCCGACGACATCGGGACAGATCTCGTCCAGCACTCTCTGTACACGCTGGAGGGCGGCCAGGCGGCGGCCGCGGCGCTGATGGACCGCGGCTGCACGGCCGTCGTGTGCGCGAGCGACATGATGGCGCTCGGTGCGATACGGGCGGCGCGGCAGCGCGGCCTGGAGGTGCCGGACGACGTCTCGGTGGTCGGCTTCGACGACTCCCCGCTGATCGCGTTCACCGATCCGCCACTGACGACCGTGCGCAAGCCGGTGCCCGCGATGGGCCAGGCGGCGGTCCGCACGCTCCTGGAGGAGCTGGGCGGCACGCCCGCGCCGCCCAGCGAATTCGTCTTCATGCCCGAACTGGTGGTTCGCGGTTCAACAGCCTCAGGCCCCAGGCGCCCCTAGGGGCACACCGGTGTCACCCCGGGGCAGCGGAGTCGTTCCTGTGGCGTAGAGAATGCGGCCCGAACCCGACCAGGGGATGATCGGTCGAAGGGTGGGGATCTGGCAGACTCTGTCCCTATGGGTGAGACGACCGTGACGACACTTGAGGGCCGGCAGAGGCCCGATGCATCACCCATCGCGGCCGAGGAAAAAGACCGCAATGGGCGGAACGCGCTGCGTCGTCTCCAACGGTTCCGCACCCCCCGCCGCCCTCGGCTGTGGTTCGAGATCCTGCTGATCGCGGTCAGTTACTGGACGTACTCCCTGATCCGCAACGCCGTGCCGGAGCAGAAGTCGCAGGCACTGCGCAACGCCGACTGGATCTGGCGCGTCGAGCACGACCTGGGCATCGCCGTCGAGAAGAGCGTCAACCACGCCGTGGACTCGGTGACATGGCTCATCGTCGGCATGAACTACTACTACGCGACACTGCATTTCGTGGTGACGCTCGGCGTCCTGGTGTGGCTCTTCCGCCGGCATCCGGGGCGGTACGCGGCCACGCGCCTCACCCTCTTCGCGACGACGGCGGTGGCCCTGCTCGGCTACTACCTGTACCCGCTGGCGCCGCCGCGGCTGATGAACGGCACCACGTTCATCGACACCGTGGTGGTCCACCAGACGTGGGGCTCGATGGCCTCCGGCGACCTCAAGAACATGTCGAACCAGTACGCGGCGATGCCGTCGATGCACATCGGCTGGTCCCTGTGGTGCGGTCTGACCATCTTCGCCCTGGCATCGGTGCCGTGGGTGAAGGTGCTCGGCCTGCTCTACCCCGTCACGACGCTCGTCGTCATCGTGGCCACCGCCAACCACTTCTGGCTGGACGCGGTCGGCGGCATGATCTGCCTGGCCTTCGGCTTCCTGGTGGCCCGGCTCTGGTACGGCGCGATGCCGTACGCGCTGCCCCGCGAGGTGGCGGCCCAAGGACTCAGCTGTCACGGTACGTGACGTTGCCGCCCGCCACCGTCAGCCGGACCGGCGCCTGCGCCACCTCGTCCGCGGGCGCCGTCACCGGGTCGAGGCCGAAGGCCGTGAGATCCGCGCGGAACCCCGGGGCGATCCGCCCGGCCCTGTCCGCCTCGCCCGCGGCGACCGCGGCGTGCGACGTGCAGCCCTCCAGCGCCATGAGCCCCGTGAGGCCCTGGCCGGGGCCCGCCGCACCCCGGGGCACCCGGGCCGTGGCAAGGACCTCACGCGCGTCATAGTGCGCGACCGGCCAGTCGGAGCCCAGGGCGACGTGGGCGCCGGCGTCCCGCAGGTCCCGGATGCGCCAGGCCCTGGCCGCGCGGGCGCCGCCCAGCCGCTTGGACCACTCGTCGCTGTGGTCGGCCCGCGTGTACGCGGTGTGCGGCGGCTGCATCGACGCGATGACGCCCAGCTCGGCGAAGCGCGGGACGGTGTCGTCGGGAACGGTCTCGATGTGCTCGATCCGATGCGCGAGACGACCGCTTTCGCCCAGTGACGCCACGGTGTCGAGCACATGCCGCACGGCCGCGTCACCGATGGCGTGGGTCGCCGTCCGCACCCCGGCCGCGTGCAGCCGCCGCACGGCGTCCGTGTACGCCGCGGGGTCCGGCCAGAAGGCGTCGGTGCCCTGGCCGTGGCAGTCCGCGTGCTCCAGCCAGGCGGTACCGCCCTCGATGGTCCCGTCCATGAAGAACTTGGCGCCGCCGACCCGCCACAGCCGCCCCGCCTCGGCCTGGAGAGCGATGATCTCGTCGATGCCCTCCTGCCCGACGCCGGGCATGCACCAGGGGGCGAGCCGCAGCCGCAGCGGCAGGTCACCGTCCTCCTCGGCCGACGCGAGGAGCCTCGGCACATCGTCGCCGAGGTCCATCACGTGGGCGCCGGTCAGGCCGGTGGCCGCCATGGCGGACAGCAGCTCGACGAGGCGGGCCCGGCGCTCGGCGTACGAGGGCCGGGGCAGCACGTGCTGGACGAGGTCCATGGCGGCGTGCTCGACGAGGTGGCCGGTGGGGCGCCCGTCCGCGTCGCACACCACGGTGGACCGCTGGGCGAACTCGCGCGGCCCCTCGATCCCCGCGGCACGCAGTGCGGCACCGCTGATCAGGGCGGAGTGCCCGTCGTACAGGCGGATGAAGGCGGGCGAGCCGTCGAGCACGTCCTCGATGAGGGCGCGGTCCACGGGACGCCCGCCGAAGGCGTTGTGGTCGAGTCCCCAGGCGATGACCCACCCCTCGGTCCGCCCGGCGCCGCGCAGGGCCGCCCGCAGCGCGTCGAGGTCGCGCACGGCGGAGAGATCGGTGCCGGTGGCCATCTCGAGCCCCCACACCGGGTGGCTGTGGGAGTCGACGAGGCCGGGCGTGAGGGTGGCCCCGGCCAGGTCGATCCGTTCTGTGCCGGGTCCGAGTGCGTCCCGTACGTCGGTGTCGTCACCGACGGCGACGATCACTCCGTCCCGGACGGCGGCGGCGGTGGCGTGGGGGCGGTCGGGGTCGAGGGTGCGGATGTGGGCACCGGTGAGGACGAGGTCGGCTGCGGGCACGGTTCTTTGCTCCTATGGGTTCGCGTAGATATCCGGCCAGGAAAACCTAAAGGCTTTCGGTTTTGGCAATGTAGCCTCACCCAGGGCAGTTCGGGAAGACTTTTCAGAGAGAGACCGGGATCATGGGACGGCCGCGCACACCCCTCCTCGACCGGGAGCGCATCACCACGACCGCAATGGAACTCGTCGACGAGCAGGGCGACTTCAGCGTGCCGCAGATCGCGCGGCGGCTCGGCGTGCAGACGGGCTCGGTGTACCACCATGTGGACGGCAGGGACGGCATCGTCGAGCTGCTGCGCGAGCGGGTGGCCGAGTCGATCGAGACGGCGGCGCTGGATGGGGGCGTGTGGGACGAGGCGCTCGCGGCCTGGGCCCGCTCCTACCGCGCGGCCTTCGCGGCCCACCCGAAGTCGATCCCGCTCCTGACGACGTCACCGGTGCGGGCGCCGCGCGTCCTCGACCAGTACGAGCGGGCGGTGGCACTGCTCCTGGACGCGGGCTTCGCGCTGCCCGACGTCATGTCGGTGATCACGGGCCTGGAGAACGTCGTCCTCGGCTCCGCCCTCGACCTGGCGGCGCCGGAGACGCTGTGGGTGCTGGCCGACGAGACGGCGACTCCGCATCTGGCGCGGGCGCTCGGCGCGACACCGCGGGGCCGCACGGAACAGGCGTTCGAGCTGGCGCTCGCGGGGTTCCTCGCGCATGCGCGGGCGATGCTGGCGGCGTACGACGAGTGAGTACGCCGGCCAGTGACGGCCGTTCCACACGGTGAAGTCGAGACGGATGGACTCGGCGCCCTGGCGAGGCGCGCGGCGCTACTTGAACGACTCGTCGCCGTCCCAGTTCACGTGGACGACCTCCGGGGCGAGGCCGTGGACCACGGCGCGGCCGACGTCCCTCTTGAAGCGCTCGATCAGGTCCTCGATGCCGCCCGGCGGGTACTTGGAGTTCAGCGCGTCGAGGAGTGCCTGGCGCGGCACGTCGACGGCGTCGGCGAGCATCTGGGTGTTCGAGGGCCGGTTGTTCCAGCCGTCGGCGTTGTTGCGCCCCACGTGGATCGACTCGGACGCCGTGAGGGCGGACGCGCCCGCCTCGTGGATCAGGTTCTGACCGGCCAGCGGACGTGCCGTCAGATGGAAGAGCGCACCCCTGATCGCCGCCGTGGACGCGCCCGTCTTGCGGTCCCGCACCTCGCCGCCGCTGGTGAGCATCACGTTGAGGTGGACGGCCAGCCGTGCCGTCGTGCCGCCGGCGCTCACCGTCACCTCCACGGGCCGGGAGATGAGGTTGTTGCCGCCGTTGTTCCGGCACTCGGGCCCGAACTGGAACCCGGCGAGCGACCGGTCCTGGCCGACGATGATGTTCAGGAGCTGGTCCCAGTCGACCCGGGGAGCCGTCTGGGTGCTGGGCGCGCGCTGCACGGCGGCCGCCTCAGGACCCGCGGTCGCGCGCTGGGCCACCGCAGCCTCCGCGCGAGCCCCGGGCGCCGGTCCCGAGAGGACCCGGTGGGCGTTCGCCTCGGCCTCGCGCTCGAACCGGTCGGACGGGTCCGACACGCGCAGCCCGTTGCCGTGGTCGGTGCCCGCGACGGGGCCCTGCCGCTGCTGGATGACGTGCGTCAGCTCGTGGGCGAGCGTGTGCCGGTCCGCCCCGCCGTCACCGATGACGACGTGGTTGCCGGAGGTGTAGGCGCGGGCGCCGACCTCGGCCGCGGAGGCCTTCGCGGCACTGTCGTCGTGGATGCGGACGTCGGAGAAGTCCGCGCCGAGGCGGGCCTCCATGTCGGTACGGGTACCGGCGTCGAGAGGCCGTCCGCCACCGCGGAGCACGTCGTGGACCGCGGACCGCTGCACCGCCCGGACGACGGCCGCGTTGCCCGCGCTGCGCTGCAGTGCCCGGAGCTCCTGCGCGGTCATGCCCTCCGCGCTCGACGGCGACGCGGCGGGACGGGCCGGTGCGCGGCCACTCCTCTCCCCATCGGCGGGTCGGGCGGTTTCACGGGCACGCATGGGGCCTCCAGGGAGACGGACTCTGACTCTTCCTGGATACGCCATGGGACGGTGCCGGGCCAGGTGCGTGAGGGCAGCCTTCCGTGGCTGTTGGGGCAGCTCGGACGGCCTGCGCGTGCCCTACGCTCCGTAGAACCGCTCCTCCACCACCGCCCGCGCCCTGCGCGTGGTCCGGCGGTAGTCGTCCAGCATGTCACCCACGTGCCCGGTGTCGTACCCCAAGTACCGGGCGACGGCGGCGAGTTCACGGCCGTCGGAGGGGAACGTGTCGCCCGCGCGGCCGCGTACCAGCATCACCGCGTTGCGCACGCGGGTGGCGAGGACCCACGCCTCGTCGAGGACCGCCGCGTCCTGCGCCGGGATCAGCTCCGCCGCGCAGGCCGCCGCGAGGGCCCTGCGAGTGCGGGTCGTGCGCAGGCCCGGCTCGGCCCAGCCGTGCTCCAGCTGCATGAGCTGGACGGTCCACTCCACGTCGGAGAGGCCACCGCGGCCCAGCTTCGCGTGCAGGGTCGGGTCCGCGCCGCGCGGCATCCGCTCCGCCTCCATCCGGGCCTTGAGGCGGCGGATCTCGCGGACCGCGTCCTCGCCGAGCCCCTCCACCGGATAGCGGAGCGGATCGACGAGGTCGATGAAGGCCCGGCCGAGATCCTCGTCGCCCGCGACCGGTTCGGCCCGCAGCAGTGCCTGGGACTCCCAGACGAGCGACCAGCGGCGGTAGTACGCCTCGTACGACTTCAGGGTGCGCACCAGCGGGCCACTCCTGCCCTCCGGGCGCAGATCGGCGTCGATGAGCAACGGCGGGTCCGCGGAGGGCAGTTGGAGGAGGCGACTCATCTCGGCGACGACCTTGGCCGCGGCCTTCGCCGCCTCCTGCTCGTCGGCGCCCTCGCGCGGCTCGTGCACGAACAGGACGTCCGCGTCCGATCCGTAGGCCAGCTCGTGACCGCCGAAGCGGCCCATGCCGATGACCGCGAAGCGGGTCGGGAGCGTGTCGCCCCAGCCCTCGCGGACGACCGCGCGCAGCGTGCCCGCGATCGTGGCGGCCGTCAGGTCCGAGACCGCGTCGCCCACCCGGTCCGCGAGCGCGCCCGGATCGGCCTCGGCGGGGCTGTCCTCCGTGCCGTACGAGCGAATGATGTCCCCCGCGACGGTGCGGAACAGCTCGCGGCGGCGCACGCCGCGCGCCACCGCCACGGCCTGCTCGGCGCCGTCGGCGCGGCGCACCGCCGCCAGGATCTCCTGCTCCAGGTGGGCGCGGCCGCGCGGTTCGAGCCCCCGCTGGTCGCCGAGGAGGGCGACGGCCTCGGGGGCGCGCAGCAGCAGGTCGGGGGCGAGGCGTCCGGCGGACAGGACGCGGGTGAGGTTCTCGGCCGCCGCGCCCTCGTCCCTCAACAGCCGCAGGTACCAAGGGGTCTTGCCCAGCGCGTCGGACACCTTGCGGAAGCCGAGGAGGCCCGCGTCCGGGTCGGCGGAGTCCGCGAACCAGCCCAGCAGGACCGGCAGCAGGGTGCGCTGGATGGCCGCCTTGCGGGACACGCCGGACGCCAGCGCCTCCAGGTGCCTGAGCGCGGCGCTCGGGTCCGCGTAGCCGAGCGCGACGAGGCGCTCGCGGGCCGCCTCCGTACTCAACCGGGCTTCGCCGGGCGCGAGTTGGGCGACGGCGTCGAGGAGTGGACGGTAGAAGAGCTTCTCGTGCAGGCGGCGCACCACGGAGGTGTGCCGCTTCCACGCGCGGCTCAGCTCGGTGATCGGCTCGGTGCGCATCCCCAGGGAGCGGCCGATGCGCCGCAGGTCCGCGTCGCCCTCCGGCACGAGGTGGGTGCGGCGCAGCTTGTAGAGCTGGATGCGGTGTTCGAGGGAGCGCAGGAACCGGTACGCGTCGTCGAGCTGGGCGGCGTCCACGCGTCCCACGTAGCCGCCCGTACCGAGCGCGTGCAGTGCCGCCAGCGTCGACCCGCTGCGGATCGAGGGGTCGCTGCGGCCGTGCACCAGCTGCAGCATCTGTACGGCGAACTCGACGTCGCGCAGGCCGCCGGGGCCCAGCTTCAGCTCCCGGTCGACCTCGCCTGCCGGGATGTTCTCGACGACCCTGCGGCGCATCTTCTGCACGTCGGGCACGAAGTTCTCGCGTTCGGCGGCGTGCCAGACGAGCGGTGCGAGCGTGGCGACGTACTCCTCGCCGAGCGCGAGGTCGCCCGCGACCGGGCGGGCCTTGAGGAGCGCCTGGAACTCCCAGGTCTTCGCCCAGCGCTGGTAGTACGCGAGGTGGCTGGAGAGCGTACGCACCAGAGGACCGTTTCTGCCCTCCGGGCGGAGGTTCGCGTCGACGGGCCAGATGGTGCCCTCGACGTTCGTCTCGGAGCAGATCCGCATCATGTGCGAGGCGAGGCGGGTCGCGGCGCGCAGCGCCTTGTCCTCGTCGGCGCCCTCGGTGGCCTCGCCGACGAAGATGACGTCGACGTCGGACACGTAGTTGAGCTCGTGGCCGCCGCACTTGCCCATCGCGATGACCGCGAGCCGGCACTGCGAGGCGTCACCGGGCGCCGCCGCGCGGGCCATGGCGAGCGCCGCGCGCAGCGTCGCCGTCGCCAGGTCCGCGAGCTCGGCCGCCGCCTCGGCGATGTCCGTCGTACCGCACACGTCGCGGGCGGCGATGGAGAGCAGGCAGCGGCGGTAGGCGACGCGCAGCGACTCCGGGTCGGTGGCGTCGGCGAGGCCCCGTTCGAACTCCGCCACGCCGGGGTGCAGGTCGGCCGATTCGTACGTGACGAGGGCACGCCAGTCGCGGGGGTGCCTCGCCAGGTGGTCGGCGAGGGCCTCGGAGGCGCCGAGCACGCCGAGGAGGCGGTCGCGCAGGGGCTTCGCGGTGACGAGGGTGTCGAGCAGCTCCCGCCGCCTGAGGTCGTTCTCCTGCGCCTCCACCAGCCGGACGAGGCCCAGCAGCGCGAGGTCGGGGTCGGCGGTGGCGCCGAGCGCGTCCAGGAGCAGCGGGTCGGAGCGCACGGCGCTCAGCGCGGGATCGTCGAGGAGCCGCTCCGCCGCGGACGGGTCGGTGAAACCGTGCCGCAGCAGCCGTGTGAACGTACTGCTGCGTCGCCCTTGCGGCACCGTCATGCCGAGCCTCCGTTCGATCACCCTCGGCCCGAGCCTACGGCCTCACCGATGAACTCGGCGCACTCACGGAGTCTGCCCTTTCGAAGGAGCACCGCCGGTGCACCGGGAGGTAGGGACCATGCCGAGCGAAGAGCCCCGTACGGAACTGGACAGCAGGTACAGCAGCCCTGGAGCCGAGGCGACGCCGTGGCCGTCGGCCGTGACCCACCTGGAGGCGGCCGAGCTGTTCTGGATCTCGACGGTACGACCCGACGGGCGCCCCCACGTCACCCCGCTGCCCGCGGTGTGGCTGGACGGCGCCCTGCATTTCGCGACGGGCCCCGAGGAGCGCAAGGCCCGCAATCTGGCGGCCAACCCGGAGACGGTCCTGACGACCGGCGTCAACCTCTGGGACAAGGGCTACGACCTGGTCGTGGAGGGCACGGCGGTGCGCGTCGCCGACGAGGCGCGGCTGCGGCGCCTGGCGACGGCCTGGGAGGACAAGTACGGCAGCTTCTGGCACTACGAGGTGCGGGACGGCTGTTTCCACCACGGAGACGGCCACGCGTACGTGTTCGCGGTGGCGCCCCGCACGGCCTTCGGCTTCGGCAAGGGGGAACCGTTCAGCCAGACGCGGTGGCGGTTCGCGTGAGTGCCGACACCCCTCGCGGAACGCTGACAGGCCCCCAACTGCCTGATGTACTGCGGCCCATGGAATACACACTCGAAGTGATCCCGCTCCCGGTCGCCGACATCGACCGGTCGATGGAGTTCTACCGCGACAAGCTGGGCTTCCACGTCGACATCGACACGGAGGTCATGCCGGGCATGCGCATCGTCCAGCTGACCCCGCCCGGCTCGGGCTGCTCCATCGCCCTGGCGGGTGACGCGCTCTGGGAGACGATGGCAGGACCGAAGCCGGCCGCCGGTTCCTACCAGGGCCTGCAGCTGTGCGTCGCCGACGCGAAGACCGCCCACGCCGAGCTGGTCGCACGCGGCCTGGACATCAGCGAGCCGGTGCAGCACGCCCCGCAGGACGGCGGCACGTTCATGTACTTCAAGGACCCGGACGGCAACGGCTGGGCGATCCAGGAGTACCGGGTGCGGGCGACGACTTCGCTGCGGGACGCGATCGTGCCGAAGGCCTGACCGCCGCCGCCGACGGGGAGGGGCAGGGGCAGGGGCAGGGCCGTCCGGGTGGTGCCGTCCGGGTGGTGCCGCGGTTCGCCGCTGCCCCACCCGGACGGCCCTGCCGGACGGCCCTGCCCCTCAGAAGGGCGGTTCGTCGCTGACCCACGCGCTGTGACTCTCCACGGCCGGGAGCGACCCACCGGTAGGGCGCTCCGCCCACGGGTCCTTCGCGAGCCAGGCAGCACGTTGCGCGGGCGCTTCCGCCGGCGGCACGGCGACTCCGAGGTGGCGTACGACCTCGTGTCTGAGGCGCCTCACGTACGCGTCGACGGTCACCTCGTCGTAACCGGTGTCCCAGTGCTCGTCCGCGAGGACGGGCGAGAACGATCCGGCGTGGGTCAGGACGAAGACGGACAGTTCCGCCATGTCCTGGAGGGCCAGCTCCTTGACCTTCCCCAGGAACTCGTCCACCTCGGCGACATGCAGCACCGTGGCGGTCAGCCCTGACACGACGGGAAAGTCGGCAGGTCCGACCGTCGCCAGGAACTGTGCTCCTTGCTGGCGGCGCGACTGCCGGGCCCAGTCGTTCACGCCGTCCGCCTGCGCCGGCGTCCGTGCCTGCGCGCGCGCCACGGTGCTCAGGCCGTCGACGACCGTTTCCAGCTCCTCGACCCGTGCGCGCAGTTCCTCCACCTCAGCGGCGAGATCGTTGGACGACGGCCGCCGACGCTCCGAATACGCCCGGACCCACGCCTCGTGCCACGGCTTCCACGGTTGGCCGCACCCCTCGGTGATGAACCGCTCGAAGGTGTCCTCGCGCGGGCATGACCGCCCCTTGAACAGGCCCGAGATCGTGCCCTCGGACAACTCGCTGCGCTGAGCCACTTGGTTCTGCTTCAGCCCGAGCGCCGCGACGAACGCCTTGGCCGCGGCCGCAAGTCCGGCCACGGACGACACCGCGGCCGGATCGGGCAGCTCCCCCCGCTTCATCCCCTGCACTACTGCACCCCACTCCCCTTCAGAGCACTCCGCTTCGGAGTTCAAAGCTCAGGTAGCCCCATGAACTCTCCCGTTCCTGCTGAAGTCATCGGAACAAGGCGATCGACACGGAGGTTCTCGGTGCACGAGGAAACGAGCTTGCGAGCCCTGGTCCTGCTGCTGGTGGGGGCACTGGGCACCTACGCGGCTCTGCACAAAGCGGAACTGGGAGCGGCACTACTCGTCGGCGCGAGCCTGGTGACCGTCCTCGTTCTGATCATGCGCCGGTGAGCGGGGGTTTCTCGCGGAGCCCCGCGGGGAGCGGGGCCCGCTCCCCGCGGGGCCCCCACCGGCCGTCCGCGCCCACGCCGGCGTAAGACTCCTCTGACTCGGCTTCCAAGCCGCATCGACCCTGAAGGAGACGACAGTGCCACCGAAACGGCTGGGTCCGGCGCACCAGGAGTCGGACAGCGCATCGACGAGGAGTAGCCCTCTCCCATGCGCGTCATCCGCATCAGGATCGCGTCGCCGGACGTCAGCCGGAAACCCCGGATTGCGCACGTCGACTCCCAGGGCTTCTCCCTCACGCCACCATTCGACGCGCACTCTCTCTATCCCGTGCCCGAGCCACGGACTCGGGCACGGGATAGAGAGTCATGCCCCCGAGCGGGCAAGCTCCCTCCGGCCGGCCACACACATCCGTCATGAGCACCACTCCTCCTGTGAAGTGGCCTTAGCCACTTACCGGATAGTGGCATTGGCCACTTGAGGTCACAAGCGGTTCGCGTCGCAGAGCGGGTTCTCTAACCGATCGGGTAACCCTGCTCGAACGCCCAACGGCCAGGCGGATACGTGGCCTCAGCGAACTCCAGGGGGCGATCCTGCACGTCATAGACAACGTGACGGCAAACCAAGACAGCGTCCCCAGCGGCGAGTTCGAGGTCCGAGACCTCGTCCTCGGTCGCCAGTCGAGCGCACATCCGATCCTCCGCGTAACTCCCTTGGCGACCTGTCACGTTCTCGACGTACATGAGGGTGCCCTCCTGAATGCGTTCGGGATCGAGGAGCTTGGGCGCATGCTCACCCACATCGCCGCTGAACCACGAGGTGGAGATCGCGATCGGCCCGGACGCGTCCTTGGTCACGCGGCGGCGATGAACGGCACGGGACCCGGGCGACAGACTCAGGGCCTCGACCACATGCTCAGGAGCCTCCAGCCAACCCGCCGAGGTGATCACCGCGTATTCACCGGGCGTGTAGATCTTTCCGGTCTGCCTCGCGCGCCCGTAGAGCTCCCGAGCCCGGCGATTGAGGGCAAGGCCGCGGACGTAGGTACCCGATCCTTGCCGCTTCTCGACCAGTCCCTGATGACTCAGCACCTCCAGCGATCGAGCCGCCGTCGGCCGTGACACCGTCCAGGCGGCGGCGAGTTGCCGTTCGGACGGAACCTCGTCGCCGGGCCTCAGGTCGCCCCGCAGGATCTGATCGCGGATGTGGTGTGCGATCTGGAGGTACTTGGGCTGGGCCTCTTCGATCTGCGGCATCGGATCTCCCCTTGCTAAGTGGCTATGGCCAGTGGCCACTATAGGGTGAGTGGCCAATACGCGAACGCCTACGCTGACGCGGGTGACACGCCTGATCGTGGCAGCCGGAGGAGGGGGCGACGCCGTCGCCGCGGCGGCAGTCGACGCAGCCTTGTACGGGGACAGCGGAAGTCCAGCGGTGATTCTCACGTACGCGTGGGACCGGCTGCTCATCGACCCGCTGCCGGGCCCCCGAGGGCCGGACGATTTCACGGGGCTGGCCCCTCTCACGCCAAGCGTCTGGACGGTCCCGCCGACCGCAAGGCCGATCGCACCGGCCGGCTCCACGCTCCCCCGACTGGCGAGCGAACTCCCCCACACCTTCGCGCTGCTCGACCCCCAGCACGGCGCCGAGGGAATAGTGCGCCAACTCACGTCCCTGATACACCACTTGAACCCCGAGTCCATCGACCTCATGGACGTCGGCGGCGACATCCTCGCCAAGGGCGACGAGCCCACACTTCGCAGCCCCCTCGCAGACGCGCTCACGCTTTCCGCGTGCTCCCAACTCGACGCTCCGGTCCGGCTCTTGATTGCTGGCCCAGGGCTGGACGGCGAGATACCGGCCGAAGACCTGACCGACCGCACGGGCCCACCGGTCCTGACATTTACGAGCAAACACATCGCACTGATCAGCTCGGTACTGGAATGGCACCCTTCCGAGGCCACGGGCATGCTGGCCGCCGCGGCCCGAGGAGTCCGAGGCCTGTGCGAAGTCAGAGACGCCGGCCTACCGGTCCCGCTCACCGACCAGAGCGCCATCCTCCACGAAGCGGCCCTGGACGAAGCGTTGCAGCGGAACGAGCTGGCCCGCGCTCTCCTCACCACGAAAACCCTCGCCCAGGCGGAGCAGCGCAGCCGAGAGATCTGCGGCTACTCGGAGATCGACTACGAGCGCAACAAGGCGAATCGACTCGCGACCCAACCGCCCCACGAGATCGATCCCACGCTGACACTCCGCCGCCTCGCCGAGTTCGAGGCAGACGCCCGCCGACGCGGCATCACGCACACGACCTTCCGCAGAATCACCGAAGCCCTGGGCTTCGACGGCAAACAACGACAGCCTCTCCGCGATTTGCTGATCAACCGTCGCCCACTCCAGTACGAAGCACCTCTCTGGCACATCTCACGCGACGCCTGAGTTGGAACTCTCTCCACTGATTCAAGGTGGCTCGCTCCGCTCTGACTGCACGGACGACTGAGATGCACCTGGCCTCCGAAGGCGTGTGCTTGAAGGTGATGGGTGGCAGTGTTCCTTCCCTGAGAGCTCGTAACAGGATGAGTTGGCCTTCTTGAAGCGTCTCCAGCAGATGAGGCTGCAGGCCACCGAGAGGAAGGCGTCGTGTAGTTCGATGCGCCGCTCCCACCGGACGGCGAGGTGCTTGACCGGGTGGAGCAGGACGAAGATCTGCTCGACTTACCGCAGGCAGATCGCGAAGCGGGCGGCGGGGGCCAGGTAGGGCAGGAAGAACGGGCAGAGTTACTCCATGAGCATCACCTTGATCCTCGTGCCGGTCCTAATTGGGCTCTGGTGTTACCCGCTGTTCGCCGGAACGTGGCGGCGCAGTTCCGTCTGGTTCGCCGTGACCGCCGTGTTCCTTCTGCTGGGGACCGGGATCATCTACCTCATCGGCGCCTTGGCCGGTGGGCTGGACACGGAAGAGGAATGCCACAGCGCAGGCCAGGCCTACGACTCGGCGTACCGCAGTGCACACTTCGGCGAATTCGGGCGGTGGTACCCGCTGCACGAAAAGTGCCACGCGGGCTACGACCTAGTCCCGGCCTGGGTGAACCCCACCCTGATCGCCCTCCCCGTCCTGGCCGTCCTCTGCCTGGCCCACTCCGCACGACTGGCCGTCATCCATCGCCGTAGCAAGAAGAAGGGCACGTCACGAGTTGGCCTTCTTGAAGCGTCTCCAGCAGACGAGGCTGCAGGCCACCGAGAGGAAGGCGTCGTGTAGTTCGATGCGCCGCTCCCACCGGACGGTGGAGCAGGGCGATGGTCTGCTCGACGACGTATCGAAGCTTGCCGAGGCCCTTGATGTTCGGCGAATCCTTGCGGGAGATCACGGGCAGGATCCGGCGTCGGCTGAGCTCGTGGCGCACGGCCCGTGAGTCGTACGCCTTGTCGCCGAGCATGGCATCGGGGCGACTGCGGGGGCGGCCGGGGCGTCCGATCACCGGCGGGATGCCATCGAGCAGGGCGAGGGCCCGCGTGATGTCGTTGACGTTCGCGGCGGTGGTGATGACTCGGAGCAGGGTGCCGTTGCCATCGCAGACCAGGTGGTGTCTGCTGCTCCTCTCCCGGTCGACCGGTGACGGACCGGTCGCGGGCCCCCCTTTTTCGCACGGATATGGGAGCCATCCACGCACGCACGCGACCAGTCGAGTTCGTCGGCCGAGTGCAGCTTCGCAAGCAGAATCCGGTGCAGCCGGTCGAAGGCCCCGGCCTGTTGCCAGCGGCCCAGTCGGCGCCAGCAGGTCCGTCCAGAGCCGAACCCCGGCTTCAGCGGCAGGAGTTGCCAGGAAATGTCGTTGACCAGGACGTACAGGATCCCCTGCAAACACAGTCGGTCGTCCACCGGCTTCGGCCCCGGCGACCACTCGAGCCAGGCCGGCAGTAACGGCTCGATCAGCTCCCACAGTTCATCATCCACGATCCACGGCCGCTCATGCCGTGCTGTGGGTTGAGCCCGCATCAGCGACCGTGGTTGGGTCGATACCGAATTCCTCTGCGACTGTCGTTGCCCCAGCCGCCGGCCAGGTCGCTGTTGGGATCGAGATTCTCGGGCTTTCCCGTGATGCCATAGGCGTCGGGGCGTCGCCGTTCGACCCCGAACGGTTCGCCCAGGGCCAGCTCCGGGTAGTCAGTGATCCAACGTGCAAGGCTCTGAGTAACTACCTTGGGCACAACGATCCGGGCTTACGGATCAGGGTCTATAAAGACCTGATGCCGAGTAGTGACGTGCGAGCCCGGAAGGCCGTGGACTGCCTTTACAAGCACTCAGGGTCCTGCAGCCAGGACCCGCCATGGTAGCGGGCCGACACATGTAAACGTCGGCCCGCTACCCGATTCTAACGGGAAGATTGATGGCGGCGGGCAAGTTAACCACCTCGTCGTGGTGCTCATCTGTCAGCACGACGCCACGAGGATATGGAACATCCAGGACCTTATTGCCGGAGAGTGACAGCTTTCCGCTTTTCGTCCTGTACAGGATCTCGCGCGCAGTCACCTGCACCGACAGCCCTTCATGCGCAAAATAGGCGCGCTCCACAGTGATGGAGTCAGGCGGAGAGAAGACAATTTTGGCAATGACTTTGCGATGAGCTTCCCGAACGACCAGCCTGTCGGAAACAAACTCTACGTCCCAGATCCCTGTATTATATTTCAGCTCATTGTCATCAATGGTCAGAATGACAGCTCCCGACGCATCAAAGAGTTTTGCACTCACGAGGAGGTTTCCGCTCTCAGTGCGGACTCTCACAAGTGGTTCACCATTCAAGACCAGTGGTTCACTGACTGATCCCATGGTCTGCACAAAGGTGTTCGATCCGATCGAAACCTTGCTCACAGCTCCACCGTACGCCAGCTTATAAGGGCTTGATGAGCCCATTCGCCTATTGAATGGATCAGCGTTGGCGGCTCTCACCTGAGCGACAGATCGTAGCCTTCTGGTCTTCTCGGCGTGGTGGTCCGGACACAGAAGCGTGAGATTGTCCGCTTCATGCTCCTTCACCGTACTGTATTCAGTGATGTGATCGTACTCGTAAAATGGCTTTCCGCATACTACGCACCCGAAGCCGCACCTCTGCCGAACCTCCCTCTTAATCGCAGCCTCGATCTTTTCACGGCTTTCTCGCACGCTTTCCCCCGAATGGTCAATCGCACCTTCACTCGCGCAAGGCGATTCAAGCACGCAGCAACGATCGAGCGCTCGCCTTCCGGTAACTCCGGCACGTAGTTATCGTCCAGCGACATCATCTCCGCCCAAGCGATGCGCCCTCGACCTCCAGCCGTCGCAGGAGCAACACGACCGGGGGAAACGAGCGAGGGTCGACGACCCACGTCCGTCGACCCCACGCCTCATGTCACGAGGAAGTTCGCTCTGACCTGCGCCTAAAGCACCGGCAGGTTCTTGCGGAGTTCGAACGCGGTGACCTCGGAGCGGTACTCCTCCCACTCCTGCTTCTTGTTGCGCAGGAAGAAGTCGTAGACGTGCTCGCCGAGCGTCTCGGCGACCAGTTCGGACTTCTCCATGAGTGCGATGGCCTCGCCGAGGTTCTGCGGGAGCGGCTCGATGCCCAGCGCGCGGCGCTCCGCGTCGCGCAGCGCCCACACGTCGTCGTCGGCGCCCGGCGGGAGTTCGTAGCCCTCCTCGATGCCCTTGAGGCCGGCGGCGAGCAGCACCGCGTAGGTCAGGTAAGGGTTGGCGCCGGAGTCGATCGAGCGGACCTCGACCCGCGCCGAGCCGGTCTTGCCCGGCTTGTACATCGGGACGCGGATGAGGGCCGAACGGTTGTTGTGGCCCCAGCAGATGTACGAGGGGGCCTCGCCGCCCGCGCCCGCGGTGCGCTCGGAGCCGCCCCAGATGCGCTTGTAGGAGTTCACCCACTGGTTGGTGACGGCCGAGATCTCCGCGGCGTGCCGCAGCAGGCCCGCGATGAAGGAGCGGCCGACCTTGGAGAGCTGGTACTCGGAACCCGACTCGTAGAACGCGTTGCGGTCCCCCTCGAAGAGGGAGAGGTGCGTGTGCATGCCCGAACCCGGGTGCTCGGAGAACGGTTTCGGCATAAAGGTGGCCTGGACGCCCTGTTCGAGCGCGACCTGCTTCATGACCAGGCGGAAGGTCATGATGTTGTCGGCCGTGGAGAGCGCGTCGGCGTACCGGAGGTCGATCTCCTGCTGGCCGGGGGCGCCCTCGTGGTGGCTGAACTCCACCGAGATGCCCATGGACTCGAGCATCGTGATGGCCTGGCGGCGGAAGTCCATGCCCACGTTCTGCGGGGTGTGGTCGAAGTAGCCGGAGTTGTCGGCGGGGGTGGGCCGCGAGCCGTCCAGCGGCTTGTCCTTCAGGAGGAAGAACTCGATCTCGGGGTGGGTGTAGAAGGTGAAGCCCAGATCGGAGGTCTTGGCGAGAGCCCTCTTCAGGACGTAGCGCGGGTCCGCGAAGGACGGGGAGCCGTCCGGCATCAGGATGTCGCAGAACATGCGGGCCGTGCCCGGGGCCTCCGCGCGCCAGGGCAGCACCTGGAAAGTGGAGGGGTCCGGCTTGGCGATCATGTCCGACTCGTACACCCGGGCGAAGCCCTCGATAGCCGAGCCGTCGAAGCCGATGCCTTCGTCGAAGGCCTGTTCCAGCTCGGCCGGGGCCACGGCCACCGACTTCAGGAAGCCGAGGACGTCCGTGAACCACAGGCGCACGAACCGGATGTCGCGCTCCTCCAATGTACGGAGCACGAATTCCTGCTGCTTGTTCATCTTCCGCTTCCACCCATCCTTGCTGGTCAGGCCACCTGCGCCCGCGCCTCGGGACACATCGGTACCCGAGCATCCCACTCCGCGGTTTCAAGCGCGTTGCGGACGCCGCCGGGCACCGCGCCGTGCCGGGTCGTACCGGAGCGTGCCGGGCCGTGCCGGGCGGCGTGCCGCTCCGGCTACCGACCCGCCTGCCGCCCTGTCCCCGAGCTCGGCGCCCGTGCTCTGTGCCCATAGTGCCTTCTGATCGGCGGCTCGGTAACAGCGGGCCGTCGATCTCTTCCCGCCTCCCCTCTCCCCAGCCCCTGTCCCCAGTCCATCTCCCCAGCCCATCTCCCAGCCCTCATCCCATCCCCCCATTCTTAACTTGCATCTGATATGCAAGTTTTCTACCTTCTGAAAACAGACAAGGGAGGCGTATCCCTCTGCGCATCTCCCCGGAGCCGAGGAGTCCCGTTGCTGTCCGAGCAGTCCGCCGCGACCGTCCGCGCCACCCTGCCCGTCGTCGCAGCCGCCATCGGCGAGATCACCGAACGGTTCTACGAACGACTCTTCGAAGCCCACCCGGAGCTCCTGCGGGACCTGTTCAACCGCGGCAACCAGGCCGCCGGGACCCAGCGCCAGGCCCTGGCCGGCTCCATCGCCGCCTTCGCGGTCCACCTGGTGGAGCACCCCGACGAGCGGCCCGACGTCATGCTGAGCCGCATCGCGCACAAGCACGCCTCGCTCGGCGTGTCCGCCGACCAGTACGAGACGGTGCACCGGCACCTCTTCGCCGCCATCGCCGAGGTGCTCGGCGACGCGGTCACGCCCGAGGTCGCCGCCGCCTGGAACGACGTCTACTGGCTCATGGCCAACGCCCTCATCGCCATCGAGGCCCGCCTCTACGCCGAACAGGGCGTCACCGCGGGCGACGGCACGTGGCGCGAGTGGAAGGTCGTGGAGCGCGTCGAGGAGACGGACGACGTCGCCACGTTCCGGCTGCGGCCCGTCGACGGTGCGCCCGTCCCGGGCTTTCGCGCGGGGCAGTACGTGTCCGTCCAGGTCCAACTCGACGACGGGGCGCGTCAGATACGGCAGTACAGCTTGTCGGGTGGGGTCGGGGCGGCGGCCATGGCCGATGGCTTCGGCTCTGATGTGCGGCAGATCAGTGTGAAGCGGGTGCCGGCGGGGGCTGGGGTGGGAGCAGGATCAGGGGCAGGGGCTGGGGCTGGGGCTGGGGTTCCTGAGGGGGAGGTTTCGAACCACCTGCATGCGCGTGTGCGCGAAGGGGACGTTCTGCGGGTCTCCCCGCCGTACGGGGATCTCGTCCTCGACGAGGCCGACGGGGCGGACGGGAACGACGGGGGCGTTCCGCTGTTGCTCGCCTCCGCGGGGATCGGCGTCACGCCGATGATCGCCATGCTGGAGCAGCTCGCCGCCGGGGGTCACCGCGCGCCCGTCACCGTCGTCCACGCCGACCGCTCTCCCGCCGAGCACGCGCTGCGCGCCGATCACGAGACGTACACCGCCAAACTCCCCGACGGCACCGCGTACTTCTTCTACGAGCGGCCGGACGCGGGACACCCATCGGAACTCACGGGCCTCGTCGACCTGGCGGCGGTGCCCTCCGTCGCTCCGGGCACGCGGGCGTATCTGTGCGGGCCACTGCCCTTCATGCGGACGGTACGCACCCAGCTGATCGAGCGCGGGGTCGCTGCCGCGGACATCCACTATGAAGTGTTCGGGCCTGATCTGTGGCTTGCGCAGGGGTAGGCGGGGCGACAGGTGCCGCGGGGGGCTTGGGGGGCTTGGGGATCAGGTGTTCGTGCGGGGCGTGATGTTCAGGAGCAGCGGGCCCGTCGGTGCCGCCACGATGTCCGCCACCGTCAGACCGTCCAACGAGGTGTAGAAGGCCTCCTGCGCCGTGCGCAGCGCGTCCCGCAGGCGGCACGCCGAGTTCAGCGGGCAGGGGGTGCCGCCCTCGCAGTCCACCACGTCGCCCGTGCCCTCGAAGGCCCGCACCAGCGCGCCGACCGACGCACCGCGTCCCGCCTCGGTCAGCGCGAGGCCGCCGCCCCTGCCCCGGCGGGCCTCCAACAGCCCCATCTTCTGGAGCTCGGCGACGACCTTCGCCTCATGGGTGTACGGCACCGCCATGTCGGCGGCCACCTCGCGCGTCGTGGGGGCCGCTCCGCTCACCACAGCCAGGCGCATGAGCGTGCGCAGCGCCAGGTCGGTGGATCGCATGAGCCGCATGCCTCCGAGCGTAGGTAATGCGCATCCCTGGCTCAAATTTTTCGTCCGGCCTTCGCGTCGGCGTCCTGGATCCGAGGACGGTCCCGCGACGCCCTGTGGTGGCGGCCCCCCTCGCATTACGATCAGCGGACTCGTTCGTCGTCCCCGTCCGTCCCTTTTCGCAGAAGGACACACCATGGGTTCCGCCAAGAACACGAGCAAGGCTTCCCGCAAGGACCGGATAGAGGAGATGCGCCGGGCGGATCGCGCACGTGACCGCCGGGGCCGGGTCCTGATGATCACGGTCAGCGCGGTCGTCGTCGCGGCGCTCGGCGTGGGCGGCTTCTTCCTCTTCTCCCAGACGTCCGACGACTCCGACTCCAAGGACGACGCGAAGGGCTGGCCGAAGTACAAGGTGTCCGCGGACGGCGAGAAGGTCTGGGGCAAGCTCGGCCGTACGCACGTCGCGAAGACCGTGGACTATCCCATGACGCCACCCGTCGGCGGGGACCACAATCAGGTGTGGATGAACTGCAACGGCGACGTCTACAAGAAGGAGATCCCGGAGGTGAACGCCGTGCACTCCCTGGAGCACGGTGCCGTCTGGGTCACGTACAACGACAAGGCGCAGCCAGCCGACCTGAAGAAGCTCGAGGCGAAGGTCAAGGCCACGCCGTACTCGCTGATGAGCCCCGTCAAGGACCAGAAGGACCCCGTCATGCTGACCGCGTGGGCGCACCAGCGGACGGTCTCCGGCGCGGACGACCCCAAGGTCAAGGAGTTCTTCTCCAAGTACGTCCAGGGCAAGCAGACGCCGGAGCCGGGGGCGGCGTGCACGAGTGGGATGGGGCAGTGAGGGGGGTCGGTGCGGTGCGTGGGGTCGGCGCGGTGCGTGGGGGCGGCTCGGTGAGCGGGGGTGGCTCGGGTCGCGCTGTGCGTGTGGTGGGCGCGGTGCGTGAGGGCGGCTCGGTGAGCGGGGGCGGCGCGGGTCGCGCTGTGCGTGTGGTGGGCGCGGTGGAGTGGGGTCTGTTGTGAGGCGGCGTACCAACTGGATCGTCGGGGGCGTCGTCGCCGCGGTCGTCGCCGGGGGCGGTATCACGGCGGCGGTGGCCGCCACGGGCTCCTCCGACTCCGGGGGTACGCCCGCGAGTTCGTCCGCCGACGCGGGGTTCGCGCGGGACATGGCCGTCCACCACCAGCAGGCCGTGGAGATGTCGTACATCGTGCGGGACCGGACCGACGACGAAGAGGTGCGGCGGCTCGCGTACGACATCGCGCAGACCCAGGCCAACCAGCGCGGGATGCTGCTGGGGTGGCTGGACCTGTGGGAGCTGCCGAAGGTGCCGGACGGGGCGCCCATGGAGTGGATGGGCATGGGGGACGTGCCGCCGGGTGAGGACGGGGCGCTGATGCCGGGGATGGCGACTAGGGCGGAGCTCGACCGGCTGGGGAAGCTGAGCGGCAAGAAGGCGGAAGTGCTCTACCTGCGGCTGATGACGCGGCACCATCGGGGTGGGGTGCATATGGCGCAGGGGTGTGTGGAGCGGTGCGAGGTGTCCGTGGAGCGGCGGTTGGCTCGGGGGATGGTGGAGTCTCAGGAGTCGGAGATTGCGCTGATGTCGACGCTGCTCAAGGAGCGCGGCGCCAAGCCGTGACGCTGGCGCTGTGCCTGGGCGGGGTTACGGGGGCCTCCGGCACGTACTCGTGGGGCTCGCCTGCTGTTCGGTTGGGGGGGGGGGTGGGTCCGCGGGCGTCTGCGTGTACGCGGGGGTCCCGCCTGCTGTTCGGTTGGGGGCGGGTCCGTGGGCGTCTGCGCGTGCGCGCGGGGCTCGCCTGCTGTTGCGTTGTGGGGCGGGGCCGTGGGGGTATGTACGTACTCGCTATCCCTGCGTCACGCCTCAAGTCCAAAGGCGCCACAGTGTGCTCGGTGCTCCGTGCGCACATACCCCCACGTCCCCTCCGGCCGGTTGCGCGGCTGCGGCCCGGTGGGGGTGCATGTGCCCAACCCTCCGCGGCCTCGGGCCGGTTGCGCGGCTGCGACCCGGTGGCGGCCGCCCCCCCTGCTCCTACCTGGCAACTGCGTCGCGGGGCAAACGGGTGGGTGGGTGGGAAACATCCGCCGCGAAGCGGCGGGCTTGGTGCCCCTACCCCGGCGGGTCGTCGCGGGGGACACCCCACCCAGCCCCCGGCGGGACGTCGCAGGGAACATCCCACCCAGCCCCTCCCGGCGGGACGTCACGGGGAACACCCCACCCAGCCCCCCGGCAGGACGTCGCGGGAACACCCCCCACCCAACCCCCCCGGCGGGACGTCGCGGGAACACCCCCTCCCAGCCCCCGGCAGGGCGTCGCCGGGTGCCGAGGGGGTGCTCGGGGCCCAGGGGCCAGGTGACGTCAGGCCATGCGCGGCAGGTCCTCCCGTAGGAGGCGACCCCGGAGCCGCGCCCCGGCCACGTAGCGTTCGACCTCCGACACCGCGTACTCCCCGAGCCTGCGCACCTCGCTTCCCTGCGCCCCCGCGATGTGCGGGGTCACCAGCACGTTCGGCAGGCGGAGCAGCGCGTGGCCCGGAGGCAGCGGTTCGGGGTCCGTGACGTCGAGGAACGCGTCCAGGCGCCCCGCCCCGCACTCCCCCGCCAACGCCTCCGTGTCGACCAGCGACCCGCGTGCCGTGTTGATGACGACCCCGCCGTCCGGGATGAGTTTGAGCATGTCGGCGTTGAGGAGGCCCCGCGTCTCGGGGAGTTGGGGCGCGTGGACCGTGACGATGCTGCTGCGTTCGCACAGGTCGGGCAGTTCCACGAGTTCCGCGCCCAGCTCCGCCGCCTCGGCGGGGGCGACATAGGGGTCCGTGAGGAGGAGGTGGAAGCCCGCGTCCGACGCCCGGAGCGCCGCGATCACCCGGCGGCCGATCCGGGACGCCCCGATGACGCCGATCGTGCGCGCGTCCGCTCCGGTGCGCCCGGTGAACGGCGGCCACCCGGCCGCGTACGCGGAGGACGTCGACAGCGCCCCCTTCGCCGCGAACGTGATCGCCGCGAGGGTGAAGGCCACCACTGGATCCGCGTTGGCGTCCGCCGCCGAGGAGACGACGATGCCGCGGTCCCAGACGGCCTCCGTCACCATCGGTTTGACGGAGCCCGCCGCGTGGACGACGGCGCGCAGGCGGGGGGCGCGGGTGAGGATCTCCGGGGTGAGGGGCGGGCATTCCCAGCCGGTGACCAGGACTTCCGTCTCGTCGAGGACTGCCGTCGCCTCGGGTGTCGTGAGGGTTCCGGAGAGGAGCGGCGGGGCCAGCCGCACGCTGCGGGCGAGTCGTTCGCGCAGGTCCGGTGTGAACACGCGCTCCGCGACCTCGACGCCCATGGCCAGGGCCGCGACCGGTGGTCCTGCGCCGTTCCGCTCCCGCCGATCCGCCCGCTCTGCCTGATCTGCCACGCGTGACCGTCCCTCGTAGTAACCGGTTACCAACCAGCGCCTGGAGGCTAGGACCAATCCGGGAGAGTGGTCAAGAGACAGCGAGGCAAGGGGGGTTGACCGGGCGAAGTAACCGCTTTAGATTCCGGGCACCTTATTCCGACGACGGAGGGGTTGCCGTGCCGACGGTGACGAAGGACCGGGCGGAAACCGAGGCGGTGACACCGCCCGGCAGGCGTGATACCGGGTCAGAAGGTAGTAAGTCGGGGCGCGATACGTTGTGGAAACGGTTTCGGCGCACGCGCTTCCTCGTGCTGCTCATGGCGCCCGGGCTCGCGTACTTCCTGGTCTTCCACTACGGAGCGTTCGTCGCCAACGCCGTGGCCTTCAAGGAGTACGTGCCCTTCGACGGCCTCTGGGCCAGTCCGTGGGTGGGCACGGAGAACTTCTCACGGATGTTCGGCGACCCGGACTTCTGGCACGCGACGTGGAACACCCTGTTCATCGCCGTGCTGCAACTGGTGTTCTTCTTCCCGGCACCGCTGGCGCTCGCCCTGCTCCTGCACAGTCTGACCTCGGATCTGCTGCGTCGTTTCACGCAGTCCGTGATCTATCTGCCGCACTTCCTGTCGTGGGTCGTCGTGGTGGCTCTCTTCCAGCAAGTGCTCAGTGACACCGGCCTGTTGAACACCTTCCTCAGTGATTCCGGGCTGCACACCGTCGACATCATCGGCAATCCGGACGCGTACAAGCCGCTCGTCGTCGTCGAGGTGATCTGGAAGGACGCCGGGTGGGGGACGATCATCTTCCTCGCCGCGCTGATGCAGGTCGACGAGCAGTTGTACGAGGCCTCGGCGATCGACGGGGCCGGGCCCTGGCGGCGCTTCTGGCACGTCACGCTGCCCAGCATCCGGCCCATCATCATCCTGCTATTGATCATGCGGCTCGGCGACATCCTCTCGGTCGGCTTCGAACAGATGCTGCTGCAACGGCAGTCGGTCGGCCCTGAGGTCGGCGAGGTCCTCGACACCTTCGTCTTCTGGCAGGGAATCGTCGGCGGCGACACCGGATACGCGGCGGCCGCCGGGCTGTTCAAGGGCGTCGTCGGCGCGGCGCTCGTCTTCACCGCCAACCGGATCGCCCACCGACTCGGCGAGCAGGGGGTCTACAAGTGAGTGCCGGACATGTCACCAGGCCCGCCTGGATGGAGAAGCCGCGGTTCGCGACCAAGGCCGCCAAGGCGGTCGCGGTGACGGTCGTCCTCGCGCTCGTGCTCGTGCCGTTCCTCGTCATCATCTCGACGTCGCTCGCCTCCAACCAGGAGGTCGTGGACAACGGCGGCTGGGTGCTGTGGCCGAGCGATCCGACGCTGCGCGCCTACCGGACCATCCTCGACGGCGGCATCGTCACCAAGGCACTCGGCGTGAGCGTCGGGCTCACGGTCGTCGGCACGCTCTTCTCGCTCGCGTGCACCACCTTCCTCGCGTACGCCCTGGCCCGCCCCGGCGTCTTCGGCGGCAAGCCCGTGCTGCTGCTCATCCTCTTCACGTTCCTCTTCCCGCCCGGCATGATCCCCGCGTTCCTGCTGGTCAAGGGGATGGGGATGATGGACACCTATGCCGCGCTGATCGCGCCCGTCCTCATCAACGTCTTCAATCTGATCGTGCTGCGCGGCTTCTTCCAGGGGATACCCGAGGAGTTGTACGAGGCCGCGCGTCTCGACGGCGCCGGAGACTGGCACATCCTGTGGCGGATCGTGCTCCCGCTGTCCAAGGCGGCGCTCGCCGTGGTCTCCCTCTTCTACGCCGTGAGCTACTGGAACGCCTGGTTCCATGCCTCCATCTACATGGAGTCCGGCCACTGGCCGCTGTCGCAGGTCCTGCGGACGTACGTCATCGGCGGCTCCCAGATCGCCGACACCGGGCTGAGCGAGGCCGGCCTGGTCTCCGCCCCGCAGACGACGCAGATGGCCGTCCTGGTCATCGCCACCGTGCCGATCCTGCTCGTCTACCCCTTCCTCCAGAAGTACTTCACCAAGGGCGTGCTCACCGGCGCCATCAAGAGCTGATACCTCAACCAGTCGACAGCCGTCCAGAAGGGCTCATTCACGTGTCCGGTTCCTCGATGTCGCGGCGTACCGTGCTCCGCTCCATAGCCGTCGGCGGCGCCGCCCTGGCCGCCCCGTCCGTCCTCACCGCCTGCTCGACCGGATCCAGCGGCGGCGGCAACGTCGCCAACGCGGGCAAGAAGGCGGTGCCCTGGCCGAAGTACACGCCGGCGAAGGGCCCCACCCCCGACCTCGCGCCGACCGCCGAGGGCGTCCAGCCCGGGTACACGAAGTACCCCCAGGAACTGGTGCGGGCGACGGCCGAGAAGCCGGGCACCGGCAAGCAGAAGATCAAGGTCATGACGATCACGTACGGCACCCCGCCGAAGCCCGTCGGCCGCAACGAGTACTGGCAGGCCGTCAACGAGGCGCTGGGCGTCGAGGTCGAGTTCACCGTCGTGCCGGACGCGGACTTCCGCGCCAAGATGTCCACGCTCATGTCGGGCGACGACCTGCCCGACATGATCAACTTCGGGGGCGGGTACGTCCTGCCGCGTGAGTCGCAGTTCGTGAAGTCGCGGTGCGTCGATCTGAGCGAGCACCTGTCGGGCGACGCGATCAAGGACTACCCCAACCTCGCGAACATCCCCACGTACGCCTGGGAGGGCATGGGCCGTATCGCCGGGCGCATCTACGGACTGCCGATCGAGCGCGCCAAGGTGCAGGGCGCCATGTTCATCAACCGTGAGGCGTTCGACAAGGCGGGGTACGAACCGGGGATGTCCGCGCCCGACTTCCGGGCGATGGCCAGGGAGGCCTCGCAGGGCAGGAAGTCCGCCCTCGGCGCGTCCACGGTCGGCTTCTTCGGGTACCTCTACCACGCGATGTGGCACGGTGCGCCCAACCAGTGGCGGATCAAGGGCGGCAAGGCCACCGACATGTACGGGACCGACGCGTTCAAGGCGGCACTGGAGTACATGGCCGAGATGCGCAAGGCCGGTTCGTACAACCCCGATGCCACGTCGATCTCCCAGGTCGATCTGAAGACCCAGTTCTACAACGGGACCGTCCGCTCCATGACCGACGGCTGGGGCGCCACCATCTCCAACGCCCAGGGCATCAAGGACGAGTTCACCCTCGATGTCGCCGAGCCCTACACGGTCGACGGGGCCACGCCCGTCTACCAGCAGAACCGCGGCTGCTTCGGCTACACCGTCGTCAAGAAGGCCTCCAAGGAGCGCGTCCAACTCATGCTGCGGGTGCTCAACTGGCTCGCCTCGCCGTTCGGCTCCAAGGAGTACGAGCTGATGCACTACGGAGTGGAGGGCACCCACTTCGAGTACAACAAGGACGGCGACCCCGTCGCCACCGAGCTCGGCCTCATCGACTCCAAGACCAACCTCCCCTTCCCCTACCTCATGGACGCGCCGCAGCCGCTGTACTTCCCCGGCTTCCCCGACCTCACCGAGCGGCTGCACGCCTGGGAGAAGAAGGTCGTCCCGCTCCTCGTGCCCGACGACCACTGGGGCCTCATGTCGGACACGTACAACCGGCAGGGCGCCTCCATGCAGCAGATCATCGAGGACGGCGTCACGGCGATCGTCTCCGGCCGCAAGAGCCTCTCCGAATGGGACGGCGTCTACCGCAAGTGGCGGTCGCAGGGCGGCGAGCGGGCCGCCGAGGAGTTCCTGAAGGAGTACGAGGCCGCGCACTGACCCGGGGGCCGGGCGCGGGATGATGGGTCCGGGGCGGGGTGCCGTGGGGGCAACTCCGCCCCGGACCCGGCGGGTTGGCCGCCGGACGGCGGTCGGCCGATGGCTAGCTGAGGGAGACACAGTGGGTGAGCGGGTCACCATCCGCGAGGTGGCCGCGCGCGCGGGCGTCTCGGTGGCGACGGTCTCGCGGGTGCTCGCGGGCAACTACCCGACGTCCACGGCGTCGCGCGCCAAGGTGCTGCGCGCCGTCAAGGACCTGGACTACGTCGCCAACGCGCACGCGCGCGCGTTGGCGGGCGCGGGCCGCAAGACGATCGCCGTGCTCATGTACGACGTGGTGGGGGCGTTCTACGCGCAGGTCGCGCAGGGCGTGGAGGTGGAGGCCGCCCAGCGCGGCCGCCTCACCCTGGTCGCGTCCACGGGCAGCGATCCGGCCCGGGAGCTGGCCCTGGTCCAGATGATGCGCGAACAGGCCGCCGAGGCCGTGATGCTGGTGGGTGGCGCGGTCCAGGACGACGAGTACCGGCAGCGGATGGCGCGCTACGCCGAGGCGCTCGCGGCGGCGGGCTCCCGGCTCGTCCTGTGCGGGCGTCCTGCGCCGACGCCCGACATGCCGGCGCTGGTCATCGAGTACGACAACGAAGCGGGCGCCCACGCCGTCACCAGCCACCTCCTGGGCGCCGGGCACCGGCGGATCGCGCTGCTCGGCTACGAGCCGGGCAACACGACCGGCGAGGACCGGCTCGCCGGCTACCTCCGGGCACTCGCGGACCACGGGGTGCCGCGCGGCGACGCCGTCCTCCACGGCGTCGGGTTCGGGCAGAACCACGGCTACCGCGCCATGCGGGACCTGCTCGACAAGTCCGGCGGCAAGCCCGACTTCACGGCGGTCTTCGCGGGCGACGACCGGGCCGCGGCGGCGGCGGTCATCGCGCTGCGGGAGTACGGGCTGCGGGTTCCGGAGGACATGTCGGTGGTCGGCTACAACGACGACCCGGTGGCCGGCGACATCACGCCCGGCCTCACGACCGTCCACATCCCCGCGGAGGAGATGGGCCGCACGGCCGTCCGCCGCGCGCTCTCCGGCTCCCCGGCGGCGGGCCAGGAGCGGCATGTCCTTGGGACGCACATCGTGATCCGGGACAGTGTGCGGGTGGTCCGGTCGCGCAGTTCCCCGCGCCCCTGAATGGGCCCGGTTGTCGAGTGCCGGGCCGTCGTGGTTGATCGCGCAGTTCCCCGCGCCCCTGAATGGGTCCGTCCTCGGGTGCGGGTCGGTCGTGGTTGCTCGCGCAGTTCCCCGCGCCCCTGAACGGGGCCGTCCTCGGGTGCGGGTTTGTTGTGGTTGATCGCGCAGTTCCCCGCGCCCCTGAACCGGCCCGGGTGTCCAGTGACGGGCCGTCGTGGTTGAGTGCGTCCCTGACGGGGGGCGGGGGGCGGTTCGTCATGGTGTTGTCGTCAGGATTGTCTTGGCGACGTCTGTCGGGCTGTCCCTCATGGCCAGGTGGCTCGACGGTTCGGTGATGTGGAACGTGGCGTCGAGGCGGCGGGCCAGTGCTTGTTGGCGGTCGAGCCAGCGTCGCGAGCCGCCCTCGTACGCCGCGAGCACCGTCACCGGCACCTCGCCCGGCAGGGCCGCGCTTCGGCGCAGGGCGGCGAGTTCGCGTGCCACGTCCGCGTACGTCGCGTACTCCATGAGCGCGGCCCGCCATACGCGGCTGCTGCCGTACACCCGTGCCCACGGCGTGGGTGCCGTGAGGCGCCGGAGCGTGGGGCCTGCCGCCCTCGGGAGACCCGTCGCGCACAGCAGCGTCCCGCACGCGCGCGTGGCGGCCACCCGGACCCCGCGCGGCAGCAGTGCGCGCGGCCGCTCCTCCACGCTGGAGTCGACCAGGACGAGCCCCTCCGTACGCTCCGGGTACAACCGCGCGAACGCCTCGGCGTGGAAGCCGGCGAGGGAGTGCCCGACCACCGTCACCGGCACCTCGCCGAGCCGGATCGCGTCCAGGATTCTCAGCATCCGTTCCGCCTCGCCTCGCAGCGTGGGCGCCACGCGCGCGTGGCCGCTGAGTCCGAGGCCGGGGCGGTCGAAGCGGACCACGGTCCGCTGCGGGGCCAGCAGCGGAACCACCGGGTCCCAGTCGAACCAGCCGAGCCCGAAGCCCGCGCTCAGCACGCACACAGGACCGCTCCCGGTCACCTCCACGTGGTGCGGCACTCCCCCGACGCGTACGAACGTCACGGCGCCTTCGCCGTCCCCGCCGTCCACGTCGGCGACCGGGCGAGCAACACGAGCCACACCGCGATGGACAGCACCTGGAGCCGCTGACCGATCCCGAGCCCCCAGGTCCCCCGCCCGGCCTCGAACGCGGCGACGGACGCCAGCGTCCAGCCGGTGGCGGCCAGTTCGAGGACGACGAGGAGCGGCCCGGTGCGGGCGAGCGACGGCCACCTGTCCGCGCGGCGGCGCGCGGCGACCGTGAGCAGCACCATGCCGATCAGCGCCCCGGCGACCGCCAGGCTGCTGCTGACCGTGTGTGCGGTGTGCGTCCAGGGGACGGCGCCGGCCCGTTCCCGCGCGGCGCAGCCGGCGTCGGCGGTCGCCGCGCAGCTCAGCGGCAGCCGCGAGTCGGCAGCCGTGGCCGCCCCGAACAGCGCGAGCCCGGCCCAGCCCGCGGCGGACCACCGGTCACGCAGCGGCAGCCGCAGCAGCGCCGACGCGGCCGCCACGAGGACGAGGAGACCCGCGAGGAAGTCCAGGGTGCGGAAGAACGTCCCGTACGGCTGGTCCTCGGCGGCGAGTTCACTGACGTACGCCGTGCGCGGAGAGAGCCCGGTCGGCACGAACACCTCGGCCGACCACGTGCTGTACGCGAGGGCGCCGGCCAGCAGGAGGACCGCGACGGCACGTGCGGTGGGGGGCCGGGAGGGCCGGTCGCCGCGCGGCCGCCGCTGCCACTGCCACTGCCACTGCCGCGACTGCTGTGAGGCCATGGGGGCGGCTGCCGTCGTCGAGGAAGACGTGGACGTGGCGGGACAGGTGCTATTTCGGGGCATGTGCCGGCCGATGCTCGGGGTGGACCCAGCTGGGCTTGCGGTACTTGAGGAAGGCCGCGGGCGCCAGGACGCCGAGCGCGAGGAGGCCGCCGCCGACGATCAGCAGATAGCGCCAGAGCGGCCCCTTCCCGAACTGGTCGGGCGGCACGAAGCCGATGGCCAGCGCGGCGAGCGACGCGACGAAGCCGACGGACGCGACGAGCGTCACGGCGGGGACCACGAAGCCGCGGGGCACCTCCGGATGCGACTTCCGGAGCCGTACGACGGCCACGAACATCAGGAGGTACGCGATGAGGTAGATCTGCACGGTGATGACGGAGAACATCCAGTACGCGCTGGAGACGTCGTCGCTGAAGGCGTAGAGGACACCGATCAGCGTGGTGACGACCCCCTGCGCGACCATGATGTTCCGCGGGACGCCCGCCTTGTTGAACTTCTGCAGCACGGGCGGCAGATAGCCCTCCTGGCGCGCGAGCGTCACCAGGCCCTTGGCGGGTCCCGCGAGCCAGGTGAGCATGCCGCCGAGCGCGGCCATGACCAGCATGATTCCGACGATCTTCGTCATCCAGCCGACGTGGAAGTGGTCGAAGAAGGCCTGGAACGCCTGCATCAGACCGGCGGTGAGGCTCAGTTCCTCCGACGGCATGACCCAGCTGATGGCCAGGGCCGGAAGGATGAAGATCAGCAGGACGAGGCCGGTGGCGAGGAAGATCGAACGCGGGTACTCGGCGCGGGGGTGGCGCAGCGACGACACGTGGACGCCGTTCATCTCCATGCCCGCGTAGGACAGGAAGTTGTTGACGATGAGGACGAGGCTGGCGAGTCCGGTCCACGGGGGCAGCCAGTGGTCGGTGCTCATCGGCGCGGCGGAGGCGTTGCCCTGCCCCAGGAAGACGATGCCGAGGACGACGAGGACGACACCGGGAATGAGAGTGCCGATGACGAGCCCCAGGGAGGAGAGCCCGGCGACCGTCCTGGTCCCCCGGCAGGTGATCCAGACGCCCGTCCAGTAGATGACGACGATGACGATCGCTACGTAGAGGCCGTTTTCGGCGAGGCTCGGATGGACGACGTACGCGAACGTCGAGGCGACGTAGGCGAGCAGGCTCGGGTAGTACGCGATGGTCATGGCGAACTGGCACCACACGGCGACGAACCCGAGCGGCTTGCCCAGTGCCTCGCTCACCCAGCGGTAGATGCCGCCGGACCACCCGGAGGCGAGCTCGGCGCCGACGAGGGCGGTGGGGAGCAGGAAGACCACGGCGGGCAGGAGGTAGAGGAAGACGGCGGCCAGTCCGTAGATGGCCATCGAGGGCGAGGGGCGCAGACTGGCCACGGACGCGGTGGTCATCAGGGCGAGCGTCACCCAGGAGATGAACTGTCGCGGAATCGCGGGGTCCGGTTCCGGCAGGGTCCCTGTACGGGTCTGTCCCGGTTCGTCCTTGTTCGTCATGCGCTCATGATCGTCCGAGCGACGGGGGCCCGCATGTCGCCGTATACCCGGCGGGGGTAGGGTCGCCCTATGGCGAGGACGAGGAGCGGCACGGGGTGCGGGCAGTTGCTGCTGCTCGTCGCGCTGCTCTTCGGGATCGTCACCATGCACACGCTGGGGCATCCGTCGGGAGGGTCCGGCGGGTCCGTCGGGTCCGGTGGGTCCGTCGGGTCCGGTGGGTCCGGCGGGAGGCATGGGGGTGGCGGTCACGTGGCCGGTGAGCTCCGGCCCGGGGGCCGGCACATGGACCCTGTCATCGCGAACCACCACGGCGACCGCGTCGTCGACGTGGCCGCGACCCCGGCCGGTCCCGCGCCCGAACCGCACGGCGGCGGCGGGATGGCGATGGACCCTCTGTCCGTGTGCATGGCGGTCCTCGGCGCCTTCACCCTCATCCTGCTGCTGCGGGCCGGCCTGCTGCGGCCCGGCGGGGCTCTCGCCCATCTGCCCGCACCCGGGCGGCTCCTCCACACCCTGCGGCCCAACCCGCCGCCGCCCCGGATACTCCTCTCCCGTCTGTCGGTGCTGCGCATTTAGGCCTGCGCACCGGCTGCTTCGCGCTGCCCGCCGAACTCGTGGTGCTCCCGTGTTCCTGTGGGGCCCCGCGGGTGTCGAGCGGTGCGCCGGAAGCGGCAGATGCGCCCATCTGCACGCACCATCACGACGAGGTGTCACCCAGCCATGCGTAACGAAGCTTCTCCGTACGACCCGTCACGATCCGTTGCCTCCCGACGCTCCGTTCCCTCCCGGCGTTCCGTGCTCGGCGCCGTGGCCGCCGTCGCCGGGACGGGGATCCTGACGGCCTGTTCCGACACCGATCCGGGCGGCGGCCACGGCAGTCACGGCCAGGGCGGCGCGTCCGGGCCCGAGGGCTATGTGGACCCGGCGGGCAAGGAGGTCGCGGCCGCCGAGAAGAAGCGCGGCAGGGGCGGCCGCACCCGCGAGGTGAGGCTGACGGCCCTGGAGACCGAGCTCGACCTGGGCGGCCCCACGGTCAGGACGTGGGCGTACGGGGACAGCATCCCCGGCAAGGAGGTCCGCGTCACCGCCGGCGACACCCTCGCCCTCACCCTCGCCAACCACCTCCCGCAGGCCACGTCCCTGCACTGGCACGGCATCGCCCTGCGCAACGACATGGACGGCGTCCCCGGCCTCACCCAACGGAACATCAAGCCGGGAGCGGACTTCACCTACCGCTTCGCGGTGCCGCACCCGGGGACGTACTGGTTCCATCCGCACTCCGGCACCCAGCAGGACCGCGGCCTGTACGCACCTTTGATCGTCGAGGACCCGAGGGAACCGCTGAAGTACGACAAGGAGTGGGTGATCGTCCTCGACGACTGGGTCGACGGAGTGGACGGCTCGACCCCGGACGGCGTGCTCGCGGAGCTGAGCAAGGGCATGGCCGACCACGACATGGGCGACGAGGACTCCGGAGGGCACGGCAGCCACGGCGGACATGGCGGGCACGGCGGCCACGGCGTGCCCGACTCAGCACCCTCCAGCCCGTCCGGCCCCTCCAGCCCGTCCGGCCCCTCCCGCATGATGATGGGCGCCACGAGCGGCCTGCTGGGCGGTGACGCGGGCGATGTCGCCTACCCGCACTACCTCATCAACGGCCGTACGGCCGGGGCGCCTTCGCAGTTCCGCGCCCGCCCCGGCGACCGCATCCGCCTGCGCATCATCAACGCGGGCGGGGACACCGCCTTCCGCGTGGCGCTGGGCGGCCACGAGATGACGGTGACGCACACGGACGGCTTCCCGGTGCGGCACGCGAAGACGGAGGCGCTGCTCCTCGGCATGGGCGAGCGGTACGACGTGCTGGTCACCGCCGAGGACGGTGTCTTCCCGCTGACGGCGGTGGCCGAGGGCAAGAAGGCGGCGGCGCTGGCGGTGCTGCGCACGGGCGGCGGGGCCGCGCCGACGGCGTCGACCCGTCCCGAGGAGTTGAAGGGCCGCCTCCTGACGGCGGACAAGCTGCGCGCACACGAGTCCGTGGCCCTGCCCTCCCGCAAGCCGGACCGCACGGTCGGGCTGCGGCTGACGGGCGGCATGGCCACGTACGACTGGGCCTTCGACGGGAAGCCCTACTCCCCCGGCCGGCGCCACCCCGTCCGCGCGGGCGAGCGGGTCCGCCTGGCCTTCACCAACTCGACGTCGATGTGGCATCCCGTGCACCTCCACGGCCACACCTTCGCCCTGGTCGGCACGGCGGACGGCCCCCGCAAGGACACCGCGATCATCCTGCCGAACGGCACCCTGACGGTGGACTTCGAGGCGGACAACCCGGGCCTGTGGATGATCCACTGCCACAACGTGTACCACGCGGAGGCAGGAATGATGACGGTCCTCGGCTACCGCACCTGACGGGCAGCTCCGCGGGCCGGCCACCGCCACTCCAATGGGGGCGTCAGCCGCAGGCGCCCCCGCCACAGCACCAGCACCAGCAGATGCGCAACGGCCTCGGTACCGCCGCCCTCGTGCTCGGCATCATCGGTGTGCTGTGCGGGCTGGTTCCGCTGCTGTTCTGGGCGGCGGGCGTGCTCGCCGTACTCGCGCTGGTCTTCGGCTTCGTCGGCATCGGCCGGGCCCGCAGGGGCCAGGCCACCAACAGAGGCGCGGCGCCCGGCAAGCAGTCCGTCGCCACCTACGCCGTCAGTCTCCCGGCCGACGCCGCGCGCACGCTGGAGGTGCAGGTCGAGCCCGGCTTCCTCCGGTACGACAGCGCCACCTGGTCCGGAAGCGCCGGGTGAGCTGGTCGGCTCGTCGCCCCGGCCCGCCCCACAGGGCATCGCGTCGCTCTGACGATTACACTGGTTCCGTGCCTCAACTACGCCTCGCTCTGAATCAGATCGACTCGACCGTCGGCGATCTCGCCGGGAACGCCGAGGCGATCCTCCACTGGACCCGGCACTCCGCCGAGCAGGGGGCGCATCTTGTCGCGTTCCCCGAGATGGTGCTGACCGGCTACCCCGTCGAGGACCTCGCGCTGCGTTCGTCCTTCGTCCAGGCCTCGCGGGAGGCGCTGAGCGCGCTCGCCGTGCGGCTGCGGGACGAGGGGTTCGGGGAGCTGCCGGTCGTCGTCGGCTATCTCGACCGCACCGAGGAGGCCAAGCCGAAGTTCGGCCAGCCCGCGGGGGCGCCGCGCAACGCGGGCGCCGTGCTGTACCGCGGTGAGTGCGTCCTCACCTACTCCAAGCACCACCTTCCCAACTACGGCGTCTTCGACGAGTTCCGCTACTTCGTGCCGGGCGAGACGCTGCCGGTCGTGCGCGTGCACGGCGTCGACGTGGCGCTCGCCATCTGCGAGGACCTCTGGCAGGACGGCGGCCGCGTGCCGGCGACCCGCAGCGCGGGGGCGGGCCTGCTGCTCTCCATCAACGCCTCGCCGTACGAGCAGAACAAGGACGACCAGCGCCTCGAACTCGTCCGCAAGCGCGCGCAGGAGGCCGGCTGCACCACCGCGTATCTCGCGATGATCGGCGGTCAGGACGAGCTGGTCTTCGACGGCGACTCGATCGTCGTCGACAAGGACGGCGAGGTCATCGCCCGCGCCCCGCAGTTCTCCGAGGGATGCGTCGTGCTCGACCTGGAGCTGCCGGCCGCCGCGCCCGTGCCGCCGTCCGGTGTCGTGGACGACGGGCTGCGCATCGAGCACGTCACCCTCTCCGAGGAGCCGATTCCCGCGTACGAGGCCGAGCTGACCGGCGGGTACGCCGAGCGGCTCGACGACGACGAGGAGGTGTACTCGGCGCTCGTCGTGGGCCTGCGCGCGTACGCCGCGAAGAACGGCTTCAGCAGCGTCCTGATCGGCCTCTCCGGCGGCATCGACTCGGCGCTCACCGCCGCCATCGCCTGCGACGCGCTGGGCGCGCAGAACGTGTACGGCGTCGCCATGCCGTCCCGCTACTCCTCGGACCACTCCATCGGCGACGCGGAGGAGCTGGCGCGGCGCACCGGGCTCAACTTCCGGACCGTGCCGATCGCACCGATGTTCGACGCGTACATGGGTTCGCTCGGGCTCACCGGGCTCGCCGAGGAGAACCTCCAGTCGCGGCTGCGCGGCACGATGCTGATGGCGCTCTCCAACCAGGAGGGGCACATCGTGCTCGCGCCGGGCAACAAGTCCGAGCTCGCGGTGGGCTATTCGACGCTCTACGGAGACTCCGTCGGCGCGTACGGCCCCATCAAGGACGTCTACAAGACGGCGATCTTCCGGCTCGCCGAGTGGCGCAACCGCTCGGCGCGGGAGCGGGGGCAGACGCCGCCGATCCCGGAGAACTCCATCAGCAAGCCGCCGAGCGCGGAGCTCAGGCCGGACCAGGTCGACACGGACTCGCTGCCGGACTACCCCGTACTGGACGGGATCCTGGAGCTGTACGTCGACCGGGACAAGGGCGCCGACGCGATCGTGGCCGCGGGCTACGACCGGGAGCTGGTCGTCAAGACGCTGCGCATGGTGGACACCGCGGAGTACAAGCGGCGGCAGTACCCGCCGGGGACGAAGATCTCCGCGAAGGGCTTCGGCAAGGACCGCCGGCTGCCCATCACCAACCGCTGGCGCGAGTCCGCCGCCGGCTGAGGACACGGTTCCGCGGGGCGCCCGGAGGGTTCGGCGGGCGCCCCGCGGATCAGGGGGTCAGGGGGCGGAGGGGGTCAGTGGTGGACTCAGTGGTGGACCCGTTCGCGGTCCAGGGACGAAGCCACCACCCGCTCCGTGCCCGGCACGGGCCCCCGGCGGAGATCCACCAGGTACGCCACCCCGGCCACCGCGACGCCGAGGACGGCGAGGACCGCGCCCGTCACCGCCGGTGAGGTCACGCCGAAGCCCGCCGCGAGGGCGAGGCCGCCGATCCAGGCGCCGCCCGCGTTGGCGAGGTTGAACGCCCCCTGGTTGGCGGAGGAGGCCAGGGACGGGGCCGCCGACGCCTTCTCCATGACCATGAGCTGCAAGGGCGAGCCCGTCGTGAACGCCGCCATGCCGAGCAGGGCGACGCCGATGGCCGCGCTCCACCCGGCGCTCATGAGCAGCGGAAAGAGGGCGAGGACGACGGCCAGCGCCGTGAGTCCGCCGAAGAGCGTGCCGCGCAGGGAGTGGTCCGCGAGGCGCCCGCCCAGCAGGTTGCCCGCCGTCGCGCCCACGCCGAACAGCGCGAGGAGCAGCGTGACGCTGGACTCGGCGTAGCCGGCCGCGTCCGTGAGCATCGGCGTGATGTAGCTGTACGCCGCGAAGAGCGCCCCGAAGCCCGCGACGGTCGTGCCGAGCGCCAGCCACACCGGGAGGCTGCGCAGCGCCCGCAGCTCGCCGCGCAGGCCGGCCGCGTCGCCGTGGCCGTGGTCGGCCGGGACCAGGAGGGCGAGCGCGGCGATGGCCGCGAGCCCGATGGCGCTCACCGCGAGGAACGTGGCGCGCCAGCCGAGCTGCTGCCCCATGGCCGTGGCGACGGGCACGCCCACGATGTTGGCGACGGTGAGGCCGAGGAACATCAGGGAGACCGAGCGGGCCTTGCGCTCGGGGGCGACGAGGCCGGTGGCGACGACCGCGCCGACGCCGAAGAACGCCCCGTGCGGGAGCCCGCTGAGGAAGCGGGCGGCCATCAGCAGGTGGTAGTCGGGGGCGGCCGCCGACAGCGCGTTGCCGACCACGAAGAGCACCATCAGGCCGATCAGGACGCGGCGGCGCGGCAGTTTCGCGGTGACGGCGGCGAGCAGCGGGGCGCCGATGACCACGCCGAGCGCGTACGCGGAGACGAGGTGTCCTGCGGTGGGGATGGACAGGTGCAGGTCGTCGGCGACGTTGGGCAGCAGGCCCATCATCACGAACTCGGTGGTGCCGATGCCGAAGGCGCCCACGGCGAGGGCGAGCAGGGCCAGGGGCATGAAGAAGTACCTTCCACGGGAGCTGGGGGCGGTGCGAGGGGTGTGAAGAAAGGGGAATCCGTAAGTTTACGTACGGAACAAAGTCGCGCGCCCCGAGTATTCCGTGAGATCGCAGCCGTGCGGTCACATGCGCACCACGCGGACGTTACGACGAGAGGTCGACCCGTGCCGCGATCGGCAGGTGGTCGCTGCCCGTCTCCGGCAGCGTCCAGGAGGAGACCGGCTCGACGCCCTTGACCATGATCTGGTCGATGCGGGCCATCGGGAACGACGCGGGCCAGCTGAAGCCGAAGCCGTCGCCCGCCGCGCCCTGCGTGGACCGCATCTGCGAGGTGACCGCGTTCAGGGCACGGTCGTTCATCGTGCCGTTGAGGTCGCCGAGCAGGACGACCTTGCCGAGCTTCTCGTCGGCGATGGCCTCGCCGAGCGCGTCGGCGCTGTTGTCGCGCTGGTTGGCGGTGAAGCCGGCGTCGAGCTTCACGCGGACCGAGGGCAGGTGTGCGACGTAGACGCCGACGTCACCCTTGGGGGTGTTGACCGTCGCGCGCATCGCGCGCACCCAGCCCAGCTTGATGTCCACGGGCCTGGCGTCGGTCAGCGGGTACTTGCTCCACAGGCCGACGGTGCCCTTCACCGAGTGGTACTTGTACTCACCCGCCAGCGCCTTCTCGTACGTGGGCACGGCGTCCGCGGTGAGCTCCTCCAGGGCGATGACGTCGGCGCCGGACGAGGCGACGTCCTGAGCGGTGCCGGTCGGGTCGGGGTTGTCCGCGTTCACGTTGTGCGTGGCCACGGTCAGGTCGCCGCCCGTGCCCGACTTGCCGGTGATCAGGCCGCCGAAGGAGTTGAGCCAGATGATGCCGGGCAGCAGCAGGGCGATCAGCGCGGTGGCGGACTTGCGGACCACCGCGAGGACCAGCAGCACCGGGACGAAGAGGCCGAGCCACGGCAGGAAGGTCTCGGTCAGACTGCCGAGGTTGCCCACGTTGTTGGGGATCTGCGCGTGGAAGAGCATCACCAGCGCGATGAGGACCGCGGCCCCCGCCGTGACCAGGCCGCGCCGCCAGATGCCCGGGTCGCCCCGCCAGCCCTCGAGCAGGCGGCGGAACCGGGACCCCGGACGCTCGGGGCCCGAGCCGCCGCTGCCCGTCTCCGTCATATACGCCTGCGCCATGCTCTCGTCGCCTCACTGACTGCCGTACACACCGTCTGTCCCGCCCCTGAAACACTAGGCGATGATCCGGTGTCGTCCCTGCCGCCCACGACGGCCGTACTGGCACGAGGACGATCGGGGCGGCGCGCGGGGTTCCTGATCCGCCGGGGTGAGCGTCGTCTGTGACGAAATGCGCATAACCCTGTGGGCGCTGACGGCGCCCGGCGGGCCGTCTCACTCCGTGGGCCGCAGCCCTTGCAGGACGGTGTCGACGATCCGCTCCGGGAGGTTGTCGTCGAGCGGCGCGCCCTGCCGCAGGATCGTGCGGAGCAGCATGGGGCCCACGAAGAGGTCGTTGGCCATCTCCACGTCGGTGTCCGCGCGCAGCTCACCGTCGGCGACGCCCCGCCGCAGCACGTCGAGGACCATGCGGCGGCGGGGTGCGACGACCGTCTCCTGGTACGCCTCCCAGAGCTTGGGCAGGGCTTTCATCTGGGCGAAGACGTTGTGCAGCAGGGCGGACGAGCGCATGCCGAGGCCGCGCCGGCGCAGGCCCTCCAGGATGCAGACGAGGTCGTCGCGCATCGAGGTGCCTGGCAGTTCGGGGTCCGGCTCCTCGAAGGCGCGCATGACGTCGACGAAGAGGGCCTCCTTGCCGTCCCAGCGCCGGTAGATGGTGGCCTTGCCGACGCCGGCCGTGCGGGCGATCCGCTCGATGGACAGCTCGGGGAGCGGGACGCCGTCCTCCAGGAGCCGTACGACGCCCTCGATGATCGCCTGTTCCACGGCCTCGCTCCTGGGCCGCCCACGGCCGCCCTTGACGAGGGGCACGCCCTTCGCGATGTCACCGTCGTCCGCGACCCGCACGCCCTGGTGCATCACGTCGTCTCTCCGCTCTCTCCGCGCCGCTCTCCGGGCCGATTCTGCCTCAGCGCCCCGCGGCGCCCACCGGCTCGTCCTCCTTCTGCGACGGGCCGGGCTCCGGGGGCGTACGCCCCGGCAGGAAGAGGAAGACGACCAGCGCGCCGAGCACGGCGACGCCCGCGCCCCACACCGCCGTGACGTGCATGGCGTGCAGGAAGGAGTCGTTGGCCGCGGTCACCAGGGGCTCGCCCTTCGGGCCGAGCTTCGCCGCGATGCCGAGGGTCGCCTCGATGGACTCGCCCGCGGTGTGCCGGGCCCCTTCGGGGAGCACGGCCAGCTCGTCCTCGACCCCGTTCCGGTACGCCGTGGAGAGCACGGAGCCGAGGACCGCGATGCCGAGGGCGCCGCCGACCTGCCGGAAGGTGTTGCTGAGCGCGGACGCCGAGCCGGCCTTCTCGCGCGGCAGGGCCTGCATGATCACGACGCTGGTGGGCGTCATGATGTGCGCCATGCCGGTGCCCATCAGGAAGAAGACGACTTCCAGGAGCCAGATCGGCGTGTCGGAGTCGAAGAGCGTGAAGGCGGTCAGGGTCGCCGCCACCAGGAGAAGTCCGCCGGTGCACACGGCCCGTACGCCGAAACGGTCCACGACGAGGCGGGCGCGCGGCGCGAAGAGGAGCTGGGCGACGGCGAGGGGCAGCATCAGGAGGCCGGTCTGCAGCGGCGAGTAGCCGCGCACGCTCTGGGTGTAGAAGACCGAGAAGAAGGTCACGCCCATCAGCGCGAAGAAGACGAGCGCGATGGCGCAGATCGCCGCGGAGAACACCCGGTTCTTGAAATAGGTGACGTCTACGGAGGGGTGGTCGCTGCGCTTCTCGTGCAGCACGAAGGCGACGAGGACGGCGAGGCCCGCGACGACCGTGCCGAGGACGGTGGGGTCGGTGAAGTCGGCGAGCTGGCCGCCCTTGATGATGCCGTAGACGAGCAGCACCAGGCCGACGACGGAGAGCGCGACTCCGAAGAGGTCGATCCGGCCGGGCGAGGGGTCGCGGGAATCGGGCACCAGCCAGACCATCAGCGCCAGGGCGATGAGCACGATCGGTACGTTGACGAGGAAGACCGAGCCCCACCAGAAGTGGTCGAGCAGCACGCCGCCGGTGATGGGTCCGATGGCGATGGCGAGGCCGACGCCGCCGGCCCAGATGCCGATGGCCTTGGGCTGTTCGTCGCGTTCGAAGACGTTCATGAGGACGGCGAGGGTGGCCGGCATCACGAAGGCCGCGCCGAGACCCATGACGGCCCGGAAGGCGATGAGCTGGAGGGGCGAGCCGGACATCGCGGCGAGCGCCGACCCGATGCCGAAGACGACGAGGCCGCCGAGCAGGACCTTCTTGCGGCCGAGCCGGTCGCCGAGCAGGCCCGCCGTGAAGAGCAGGCCCGCGAAGACGAGCGTGTAGGCGTTGATCGCCCACTCGAGCTCGCTCTGGGTGGCGCCGAGGCCGGTCGGTTCGGGGGTGGAGATCGTCTTGATGGCGACGTTCAGGATCGAGTTGTCGAGGACGACGATCAGCAGGCTGAGCATCAGAACCCCGAGGATCGCCCACCGGCGCCGGTGGACGGCTTCCGGTACGCGGGACGGGATGGGCATGACAGGGGAAGACATGCCCATCACCCTAAGACCATTTCGATACGAGACCGTCTCGTATTGGAATGTCTTGCCGAACGGTATAGCCCCGCTTTACCCGATCGGCATTACCTGACCCCGCACTAGCCCCGGAGCGGCACGTGGTGCCACCATGGAGGTGATCCGGGGACGCCGTCAGGGCGCCTCGAGATGACAGAAGGAGCCGTTGCGATGACGCAGCTTTCGGCTGCCCAGAAGAGCGCCGACGCCCCGCAGAGCCCCGACAGCAGCAAGGCGCTGTACGGCGGCAAGGGCACCCGGCGCATCACTGTGCGCGACATCACCGCCGCCAAGGAACGCGGCGAGAAGTGGCCCATGCTGACCGCCTACGACGCGATGACCGCGTCCGTCTTCGACGAGGCGGGCATCCCCGTCATGCTCGTCGGCGACTCGGCGGGCAACTGCCACCTCGGGTACGAGACGACCGTGCCCGTCACCCTCGACGAGATGACCATGCTGTCGGCCGCGGTCGTACGGGGCACTTCGCGCGCCCTGATCGTCGGCGACCTGCCGTTCGGCTCGTACCAGGAGGGCGCCGTCCAGGCGCTCCGCTCGGCGACGCGCCTCGTGAAGGAGGCGGGCGTCGGCGCGGTGAAGCTGGAGGGCGGCGAACGCTCCCTGGCACAGACCGAGCTGCTGGTCCAGTCCGGCATCCCCGTCATGTCCCACCTGGGCCTGACCCCGCAGTCCGTGAACACCATGGGCTACCGGGTGCAGGGCCGCGGCGACGAGGCCGCGCACCGCCTCCTCAACGACGCGAAGGCGGCGCAGGACGCGGGCGCGTTCGCGGTCGTCCTGGAGCTGGTCCCCGCGGAGCTCGCCGCCGAGGTCACCCGCTCCCTGCACATCCCGACCGTCGGGATCGGAGCGGGCACCGAGTGCGACGCCCAGGTCCTGGTCTGGACGGACATGATGGGCCTGACCGGCGGAAAGATGCCGCGCTTCGTCAAGCAGTACGCGGAGCTGCGGAACGTCATGGCCGGCGCGGCCAAGGCGTTCGCCGAGGACGTCGTGGGCGGCGCGTTCCCGGCGCCGGAGCACGCGGTCCACTGAGGCCGTGGCGGCGGACCACTCCTTTGCCGTCCGCCGCCCTGAGACCATCGCGGCACCATGGCAGCCCGCCGATTCCCCCGTCGGCGGGCTGCCTTTTCTCGCCCCTGGGCGGTGGGGTGGGGGCTCGGGTGCCCCGGGGCGGTGGGGTGCGCTCGGGTGCCCCGGGGCGGTGGGGTGGGCTCGGGTGCCCCGGGGCGGGCGGGGCCTCTCTCGTACCGCCCGGGGGCCGGGGGGTGGGCGGGCTCTCTCTCGTACCGCCCGGGGCCCGGGGCGGGCGGGCTCTCTCTCGTACCGCCCGGGGCCCGGGGCGGGCGGGCTCTCTCTCGTACCGCCCGGGGCCCGGGGGCGGGCGGGCTCTCTCTCGTACCGCCCGGGGCCCGGGGGGGGACGGGCACCTCTCGTACCGCGCCCCGCGGACCCGGGGGCCCCTCTCGTACCGCCGCCCCACGGGCCTCGGGGGGTGTGGGCCCCTCGTACCGCCCGAGGCCCGCGGGGCGGGCCCCTCTCGTACCGCCGCTCCGCGGCGGATCTTTCCCACCCACCCACCCGTTTGCCCCGCACCGAATGGCCGGGGCCCAGTGCCGCCCGCTACGCGGCGGACCACCCCCGCCCGCCCGTTTGCCCCACACAGGGGCGGGCAGGCTGGGCCCCTACTGTGCCGTTCGGTGCGGGGTGAACGGGCGGGTGGGAGGGAAGCATCCGGCGCGAAGCGGCGGGACAGGCAAACACCCCACCAGGCCCAGAGGAGCAGGCAGAGCCGGCCCCTACAGGCCCGTTCGGTGCCGGGTGAACGGGCGGGTGGGTGGGAGGCATCCGGCGCCCACCCACCAGGCCCAGGGGAGCAGGCAGGGCCGGCTCCTACAGTCCCGTTCGGTGCCGGGTGAACGGGCGGGTGGGAGGGAGGCATCCGCCGCGAAGCGGCGGGACAGACAAGCACCCCACCAGGCCCAGGGGGACAGGCAGGGCCGGCTCCTACAGTCCCGTTCGGTGCCGGGTGAACGGGCGGGTGGGTGGGAGGCATCCGGCGCGAAGCGGCGGGACAGGCAAGCCCCCACCGGCCCCAGGGGCAGGCAGAGCCCCTACAGCCCCGTTCGGTGCCGGGTGAACGGGTGGGTGGGTGGGAGGCATCCGGCGCGGAGCGGCGGGATAGGGATGCCCCCACCGGGCCGCGGGTGAAAGCGAGCCCCCAGCCCCCAGGACGCCGCCCGCCTGTCGGCGGGATGTCGGTGGTTTGTCGGTGGCGTCTGACACCTTGTGGGCATGACGCGAATCGACATGAACCCCGACGGCGCAGGGAGCGCGGTCACCGTAAGGGGACTGGTCAAGCACTACGGCGAGACCAAAGCTCTGGACGGCGTGGACCTGGACGTACGCGAGGGCACCGTCCTCGGCGTGCTCGGCCCCAACGGCGCCGGCAAGACCACCCTCGTACGCTGCCTCTCCACCCTGATCACCCCGGACGCGGGCTCCGCCCTCGTCGCCGGGTACGACGTGGTCCGCCAGCCCCGCCAGCTCCGCCGCGTGATAGGCCTCACCGGCCAGTACGCGTCGGTGGACGAGAAGCTGTCCGGCCGCGAGAACCTCTACATGATCGGGCGGCTGCTCGACCTGTCCCGCAAGGAGGCCAGGTCCCGCGCCGACGGTCTGCTTGAGCGGTTCTCGCTCACCGAGGCCGCCAAGCGCCCTGCGAACACGTACTCCGGCGGTATGCGCCGCCGCCTCGACCTCGCCGCGTCGATGATCGGCAGCCCGGCCGTCCTGTACCTGGACGAGCCGACGACCGGGCTCGACCCCCGCACCCGTAACGAGGTGTGGGCCGAGGTCAGGCGCATGGTCGGCGACGGCGTGACCGTGCTGCTCACCACTCAGTACATGGAGGAGGCCGAGCAGTTGGCCTCCGAGCTGACGGTCATCGACCGCGGCAAGGTCATCGCCAACGGCGGCATCGACGAGCTGAAGGCGAAGGTCGGCGGCCGCACCCTGCGTGTCCGCCCGGCCGACCCGCTGGAGCTGGGCCCGCTGGCGAACGCCCTCGACGACCTGGGTCTGACGGGCCTCGCCACTTCGACGGTCGACGCCGAGACCGGCACGGTCCTCGTCCCGATCCTCAGCGACGAGCAGCTGACGGCCGTGGTCGGCGCGGTCACCGCGCGCGGCATCACGATCGGCTCGATAGCCACCGAACTGCCCAGCCTGGACGAGGTGTTCCTGTCCATCACCGGCCAGAAGGCCAGTGCCCCGCAGGACGCCCGTCCGTCCGAGAACGAGCTCGAGGAGGTCGCCGTATGAGCGCCACCACACTCACGGCCCCCCTCGACAAGACGGGGGAGGCGGACGCCCGCATCGGCCTGCGCGGCCACGTCCGCCACACCGGCGCCCTGGTCCGCCGCAACCTGCTGTGGATCAGACAGGACCCGGAGTCGATGTTCGACGCCGTCCTGATGCCGATCGTCTTCACGCTCCTGTTCGTGTACGTGTTCGGCGGCTCGATCGGGCAGGCGCTCGGCGGCGGCCAGGACCAGTACGTGCAGTACGTGGTCCCGGGCATGATGGCGATGATGAGCATGAACATCGCCATGGCCGTCGGCACCGGCTTCAACCAGGACTTCCAGAACGGCATCATGGACCGCTTCCGGACCCTGCCGATCGGTCAGGGCTCGGTGCTCTTCGCCAAGATCGTGGTGGAGCTGATGCGGCTGCTCATCGCGACGACGATCATGATGATCGTCGGCGTCCTGGTGGGCTTCGACATCACGAACTGGGGCGGACTGCTCGCCTCCGTGGGCCTCTCCGCGCTCTTCGGCACGTCGATCATGTGGATCTTCCTGGTCCTCGGCGTCTCCATGAAGAGCGCCCAGTCGGTGCAGGCGATGGGCTTCCTGGTCCTGATGCCGCTGCAGTTCGGCTCGTCGATCTTCGCGCCGACGAAGTCGATGCCGGGCTGGCTGCAGGGCTTCACCGACTACAACCCGCTGTCCTCGCTCGCGGACTCCGCGCGCGGCCTGATGGTCGGCGGCCCCGTCGCGCACGACGTGTGGGTGACGGTCGGCTGGTCGGTGGCGCTCACCCTGGTGATGGCGCCGATCGCGATCCACAAGTTCCGCACGAAGAACTGACCCCCGGGTCACCGGGCGGCCGAGTCACCGGGCGGCCGAGTCACCGGGCGGCCGGGGCACCGGGGCACCGGGCGGCCGGGTCATTCGGCCCACGCGGTGCACAGGGCGGCGGCCTCCTCCAGGGAGAGGCCGCCGCCCTTCGCGTACGCCGATTCGTACGCGTCGTCCCCGAGCGCGGCGCGGGACCACTCCTCCGCGCCCCCACGGATCTCCCGTTCCATCGTGTTCGCGAAGTGCCGGGGCGGCAGTTCCCGGTCGGCGACCGCGAGGAGCCGCGCGGCGTCGTGCGCGCGGACGCCGTCGCCGTATCCGGCCAGGGCCATGGCGACGATCGACAGATGGACGGAGACCATCTGCGGGGCGACCATCCGCGACAGCGGGTCGAGGGCCTTCTCGAAGGCCGTCCGTCCCCCGGCGGCGCTCTCGGCGTACCGCCCCTCCAGCGCGTCGAGCCAGGCCGTGACGCCGAGCACGGAGCTGTCGAAGACCGCGTAGCCGATGCCATTGAACTCCAGGCGCAGCAGCCGCAGTTGCTCGCGCGCCTCGGCGGTGCGGCGGACGCGGCCCAGCGCGCAGGCGAGGAAGAGCCGGGCGGCGGGCATGGCCTCGCCCGCGTGGTGGCGGCCGGGGTTGGCGAGGACCTCCCGCAGGAGCGCCTCGCCCCGGTCGAAGAGGTCCCGCCGCTCCGGCGAGTCCGTCAGGATCGAGCCGAGCCGGGCCTTGAGCAGGGCCACCTGGCTCTGGGCGCCGAGCTGTTCGGCGTACTCGACGGCGGCCTCGTAGTCCTCGGCGGCCGCCGCGAACTCGCCGCGCCGCTCCCGCGATTCGCCGCGCGCGGACAGCGCCTCGGCGATACCCCACACGTCGCCGATCCGCCGGAACCCGCGCAGCGCCTCGTCCGCGTCGCGGATGGCGTCGCCCGTCCAGTCGGAGCGGTTGGCGAGGATGTTGGCGCGCAACTGGAGGGCGGCGGCGAGCTCCCAGTCGTAGCCGAAGGCGCGGCAGGCGGCGACCGTCTCGTCGAGGGTGACGCGCAGCAGCTCCATGTCGCCGCTCAGCAGTACGGCGTAGAACCAGAGGTTGCCGGGTGTCCGGCAGGTCTGCGGGAGGCCGGGCCGGTAGGCGTGCCTGATGGCGGCCAGCTTCTGCTCCGCCTCCGGCGACTGCCAGTCCAGCAGGTCCATCTCCATGCAGGAGAGGTGGAGCAGATGAGCGCCGCGGCGGGCCTCCACCAAGATGTCGGGGCTCATCGGCGGGGGCGCCGCGGTGCACGACTCGTGGAGCGGGGGCGCGAGGGCGACGGGCGGGGCGAAGGGGTCGGGGCCGAGGGCCATGACGTCGCGGGACCAGTTGCGGGTCTCCATGCGCATGCCGCGCATCTGCCAGTACCAGGAGAGGGACAGGACGAGGCAGAGTGCCTCCTGTTCGTCCCGTGCGGCGAGCGCGTGCCGCAGTGCGGTGCGCAGATTCTCGTACTCCTCCTCCAGCCGCTCCGTCGCCGCGTGCTGGCCGCGGCCGCGCAGCTCGGGGTCAGTGGTCCTGGCGACCTCGCGGTAGTGCACGAGGTGCGCCCGCTCGGCCGCGGCCCGGTCGCCCGCCTCGTCGAGCCGTTCGCCCGCGTACTCCGCGACGGTCTCCAGGAGCCGATAGCGCATGCCGCCGCCGTACGTCGCCGAAGGGGCCGCGACCACAAGGGACTTGTCGACGAGGGAGCCCAGCGGTCCTGCGACGTCGTCCGTGCTCCCGGCGGTCGCGCAGACCTCCTCCGCCGCGGTCAGATCGCAGCCGCCCGCGAAGACGGAGAGCCGGCGCAGCACGGTCCGCTCGGCCTCGTCAAGGAGGTCCCAGGACCAGTCGACGACGGCCCGCAGCGTCTGCTGGCGGGGCAGGACGGTGCGGGCGCCGTTGGTGAGCAGCCGGAAGCGGTCGTCGAGGCGGTCGGCGATCTGGCGCGGGCTGAGCATCCGCAGGCGGGCGGCGGCCAGTTCGATGGCGAGCGGCAGTCCGTCGAGACGGCGGCAGATCTCGGCGACGGCCGCCGGGTCCCCGTCCACGGTGAACCCGGGCCGTGCGGCGGCGCCGCGCTCGGCGAACAGCCGCACCGCCACCGGCTCGGGCAGCGGCTCGACGGGCCGCAGCAACTCGCCCGGTACGCCCAGGGGTTCACGGCTCGTGGCCAGCACGGTCAGTCCGGGGCAGCGGGCGAGCAGCTCGTCGGCGAGGCGGGCGGCCGCCCCTATGACGTGCTCGCAGTTGTCGAGGACGATCAGCATGCGTCGCGCGGCGCAGTGTTCGACGAGGCGGGCGAGGGGGTCCTCGCCGTGCCGCTCGGAGATGGCGCGCAGCTCCTCGGCGCCGGCGCCGCGCAGCACGGTCTCGCGGGCGCCGAGCGCGGTGAGGACGGCGGCGGGGACGTCCGCGGGGTCCTCGACCGGCGCGAGCTCGGCGAGCCACACGCCGTCGGGTACGCCCGCGGCGACGGCCTCGGCGGCCTCCTGGGACAGCCGGGTCTTTCCGGCGCCGCCGGGCCCGAGGAGGGTGACGAGCCGGGCGTGCGCGAGGTCGCCCCGCAGTGCGTCGATGTCGGCCTCGCGCCCGACGAACGAGGTGAGCCTGGCCCGCAGATTCCCGGCCGCACGGGCCCGCACCGGGGCAGGAGCGGCCACGCCGCGCAGCAACTCCTCGTGCAGGGCGATGAGTTCGGGCCCGGGGTCGGCCCCGAGCCGCTCGGCCAGGGCACGCCGCACACCGTCGTACGCTGCGAGGGCCTCCGCCGCACGTCCCGCGTCCCGCAGCGCCCGCAGCCGCAGGGCCTGCAGCGGTTCGTCGAGGGGATGCGCGTCGCAGAGTCCGGTGAGTTCGGGCAGGACGCGCTCCCCCTCACCGAGGGCGAGGGCCGCGGTCATCCTGGCGCGGTGGGCATCGAGGTGGCGCGCCCGCCAGCGGGCGGCGTCGGCCGTGCGCTCCGGCAGGTCGGCGAGGGGCTCACCGGTCCACAGGGCGAGCGCGTCGTCCAGTACGGAGGCGGCCTTCGCCGCGTCGCCGTCGGCCAGGGCGCGCCCGCCTTCGCCCACCAGCCGGTCGAACCGGAACACGTCGACGTCGTCGGGGCGCGCGCCGAGCCGGTAGCCGCCGTCGACCGACACGACGGCATCCGCGCCGAGGGCCCTGCGGAGCCGGCCCACCAACGCCTGCAGCGCACCCACCGCGTCCGCGGGCGGCTCACCGGCCCACACCTCGTCGACCAGGGCCGGGGCGGGGACGGGGCGGCCCGCGTGGAGGGCGAGCGCGGTCAGGAGGGCGCGCAGGCGGGCGCCGCCGACGGGAACGGGGGTTCCGTCGGGACGGACAGCTCGGGTCGGCCCCAGGACGCGGTATCGCACGAGGCCATTGTCCCTTGGTGGCGATGGCCGGCGGGCGGGGGCTTCACGAGCGGGGCAGTTTCCGTCCGGCCCGGGCGCCCTGGCCCTCGCTGGTCACCGTGACGGACGCCGCATCCTCATCGCCGTCCCACCAGTCGGCGAACACCTTCCCGAGGGCGTCGACGTTCTTCCGGGTCTCCTTGTCCTTGAACGGCCGGTGGAAGCACGACCTGATCGTCAGCGGCGGCGACTTCACCGACAACCCCTGGGCCGACGACACCACCGTGCGCTGGTCGGACGGCAGCTGACCCTCTGCGCCGACGGGAACGCCTCCGGCGTCGGCACGGAGAACCAGCTCGTGGCACCTGCGTAACAACTCGTGGCACCTGCGTCGCAAGGGGCGGAGCCCTTTTGAGCGCGGGGCACGAGGGGCGGCGGCAACCTCACGGTGCCGCCGCCCCTCTTCCCCGTCGGACAACCGGACGGAGACCACATCATGAAGCGCGCCCTCGCATCCGCGGCGGCCCTCTGCCTCACCCTGACGGCATGCAGCGGCACGCGGCCCCCGGACAAGCCCGCGCCGGAGCCCCACCACCGCCTTCTGGAACAGTTCCGCTCCTGGGCGCGCGACGCCGGCGAGTCCCGCACGGCACGCCACGCGCAGGCTCTCCACACGGTCGAAGTCACCGACACCGATACCGACACGTACGACTACGACGTGGAGCTGAGGACCGACCTCCCCGCGAAGTCGGCCGAGGCCGAGGAACTCGCGGAGCTCTTCCGCACCTGGTGGGACGGCGACGACGGCGACGGCACCGTACGGGACTTCGTCCTGCTCGACGCGCGCGGGAACCGCGTCGACGACCACCTGTTCCCCACACTCGGCAACGGCGGCTACGACGTCACGCACTACGCCCTGACCCTCGACTACGCCCCGGACGCCAACCGGCTCACCGGCACCGCGGTGATCACCGCGAGGGCCACCCGGGACTTGCCCCGCTTCACCCTGGACCTGGCGGGCCTGAACGTGCGCCACGCCACAACAGACGGCACCGAGGCCCGCGTCAGCAGAGCGAAGAACAAACTGACACTCACCCCCGCCCGAACGATCGGCAAGGGGAAGACCTTCAGAACCACCGTCCGGTACGACGGGGTGCCCCGGATGCTCACGGCGAGCGACGGCGGCAACGAGGGCTGGATCGAGACGGACGACGGCGTGGCGGCGCTCGGCGAGCCCACCGGCTCCATGACGTGGTTCCCCGGCAACCACCACCCGTCCGACAAGGCGACGTACGACATCGACGTCACCGTGCCGTCCGACTACACCGCGGTCAGCAACGGAACGCTGCGCGAGACGCGCCGGCACGGCAAGCGCACCACGTTCCGCTGGCGCAACCCCGAACCCATGGCGAGCTACGCCGCGACCGTCGTCACCGGCGTCTTCGACGTCTCCACCGGCACGACGGACGACGGCCTGCCCGTCTACACGGCCGTGGACCCCGACGAGGCGGACGGCCCGGTCGACGTCCCCGACCTGGTGCCCGAAGTCGTCGACTGGGCAGCCGACCGCTTCGGCCCCTACCCCTTCTCCTCCACCGGCGCCGTCGTCGACCACCTGCCCGACCTCCGCTACGCCCTGGAGACCCAGACCAAGCCGTACTTCGAGGAGGCCCCGGACACCCTCCTGGTCGTCCACGAACTGGCCCACCAGTGGTTCGGCAACTCCGTCACGCCTCGCGCCTGGCAGGACATGTGGCTGAACGAGGGCTTCGCGACGTACGCCGAGTGGCTGTGGGACGAGGAGCACGGGGGCCGCAGCGCCCAGGAGACCTTCGACTCCTTCTACGACGGCACGCACGGGGAGAGCGAGGGCATCTGGGACTTCCCGCCCGCCGACCCGCCGACCGCCACCAAGGTCTCGGACCCGTCGGTGTACGGCAGGGGCGCCATGACCCTGCACCAGCTGCGCAAGAAGGTGGGCGACCCCACCTTCTTCGCCATCCTGCGGGCCTGGACACGTGAGCACCGGCACGGGAACGCCGACACGGAGCAGTTCATCGCACTGTGCGAGCAGAAGTCGGGCCAGGACCTCTCGGACCTGTTCACCACGTGGCTCTTCTCCCCGTCCAAGCCGCCCGCCACCTGAACCAGCCGCGCGCCGCCGCCGCCTTCCGGGGGTAGGGGCACCAAGCCCGCCGCTCCGCGGCGGATGTATCCCACCCACCCACCCGTTCGCCCCGCGACGCAGCTGCCAAGTAGGAGCAGGGGGGCGGCCGCCACCGGGTCGCAGTCGCGCAACCGGCCCGAGGGGACGTGGGGGTATGTGCGCACGGAGCACCGAGGAAACATTGGCGTCTTTGGACTTGAGGCGTGACGCAGGGATAGCGAGTACGTACATACCCCCGCGGCCCCGCCCCACAGACGAACCGCAGGCGAACCGCAGGCGAACCCCACCCCAACCCCCCACACGAACCCGATAGCGTCGAGGCACGCAAGGCCGTCGGACTCCAGGAGCCCCGCCCCATGACCAGCACCCCCACCCCCATCCGCCGCAGCGACCGCCGCGTCAGCCCCGTCTTCCTGGGAATCGCCGCCGTCACGGCAGTCTCCGGCTGGGCCGCCTGGACCGGTTTCGCGGACAACCCCGGCCTCGCCGTCTTCCTCTTCGTGACGGCCGCCTGGATCGTCTCGCTCTGCCTCCACGAGTACGCACACGCCCGCACCGCCCTGCACAGCGGCGACATCTCCATCGGCGCGAAGGGCTACCTGACCCTCAACCCGCTCAAGTACACGCACGCCCTGCTCAGCATCGTGCTGCCCGTACTGTTCGTGATCATGGGCGGCATCGGCCTGCCCGGCGGCGCGGTCTTCATCGAGCGGGGCAGGATCCGCGGCCGCTGGAAGCACAGCCTGATCTCGGCGGCGGGCCCCCTGACGAACGTGGCGTTCGCCGTAGTCTGCACCGCGCCGTTCTGGCTGGACGCCCTGGACGGCGTCCCGGACACGTTCCGCTACGCGCTCGCGTTCCTCGCCCTGCTCCAGGTGACCGCCGCGATCCTGAACTCCCTGCCCATCCCGGGCCTGGACGGCTACGGCGTGATCGAGCCCTGGCTGTCACACAAGATCCGCCGCCAGGTGGAGCCGTTCGCGCCGTTCGGACTCATCGCGGTCTTCGCCGTCCTCTGGATCCCGGAGATCAACCACGCGTTCTTCGACGCGATCGACGCGATCCTGCGCGCGCTCGGCGTCACCGAGTGGGACACCTATTGGGGTCACGAGCTGTACCGCTTCTGGGACGGCTCCCAGGAAATCCCCACGACCTGAGCCCTACGCGAACGACCCGTCCCTACGAAGCAGCAGCCTCACGGCGCGCGTCCCGCTCCGCCTTGGCCCGGCGCAGGTAGTACCAGGCCATGTTCGAGGAGAGGCCGGCGAGCAGCACCCAGACGATGCCGAGCCAGCTGCCCTGCACGAAGGAGACCACGGCCGCGGCGACGGCGAGGGCGCAGACGACGAGGGCGTACACGGCGAGGCGGGGCATGGGGGTCGGCTCCTGTCGACTGAGGCGTGCGGACGTACGCACCCAGTGTCCCTCACACCCACACCCCTGCCCATCGCCCCCCTACACGTCCGTGACCCGCAGCCCCGCGTGCGCCTTGTAGCGCCGGTTGACGGAGATCAGGTTGGCGACCAGGGACTCGACCTGGTGGGCGTTGCGCAGCCGCCCGGCGAAGACGCCCCGCATGCCGGGGATGCGGGCGGCGAGGGCCTGGACGATGTCGGTGTCGGCGCGGCTCTCCCCCAGCACCATCACGTCCGTGTCGATCTCCTCGATGTCGGCGTCCTGGAGCAGCACGGCCGACAGGTGGTGGAAGGCGGCGGTGACGCGGGAGTCGGGGAGGAGCGCGGCGGCCTGCTCGGCGGCGCTGCCCTCCTCGGGCTTCAGGGCGTAGGCGCCCTTCTTGTCGAAGCCCAGCGGGTTCACGCAGTCGACGACGAGCTTGCCGCCCAGTTCCTCGCGCAGTGCTTCGAGGGTCTTGGCGTGCCCTTCCCACGGCACGGCGACGATCACGATGTCGCTGCGCCGCGCGCACTCCGCGTTGTCGGCGCCCTCGACACCGAGGCCCAGCTCGTCGGCGGCGGTCTGCGCCCGGTCCGCCGCGCGGGAGCCGATGATCACCTTCTGTCCGGCGCGGGCCAGCCGGTAGGCGAGGCCGCGCCCCTGGTCGCCGGTGCCGCCGAGGACGCCGACGACGAGGCCGGAGACGTCGGGCAGCTCCCACGGGTCCTTCGCGGGAACCTTCGCGGAAGCGTTCTCCGAGCCGGTCGACGAGCCGGTCGACGAGCCGGTCGATGAGCCGGTCGATGAGCCGGTCGACCGGCCGTTCTGCGCACTGTCTGTAGAGGTCATGGGCCGACCTTAACCACCGTCACCCGCCGGTCATCGGCTACCCGGCGAGTTCCTCCACCGGTATGCGCCGGAACGAGATCGTCTCGTACGCGCTGAAGTCCCCGGTCTCGTAGAGCAGCCCGACCGTCCCTGCGTCGAGCCGCGACAGGTCGGAGTACGCGGCCGGCAGCCCGTCGACGGTGTGGGCGACCTGCCAGGTGACGCCGCCGTCGGTGGAGCGGCGCACGCTCATCAGCGCGCGGAAGCCGGGGTCGGCGGGTCCGGAGAAGAGGAGCACATCGGGGTCGCGCAGCTGGAGGACGCTGCCTTCGACGACGGGGCCGGTGAGGCCGGCCTGGGGGCGGAAGGGCTTGGCCAGGCTCACGCCGCCGTCGCGCGAGTGGGCGTCGGCGCGGTTGCCGGGCGCCGGGGAGTCGTTGCGGGTGTTGAAGTAGAGGCGCCCGTCGGGGAGTTCGGCGACGGTGGTCTCGTTCACGTTGATGTAGCCGTTGACGTTGTCGTCGATGTAGCCGATCCGCCAGGTCGCGCCGTCGTCGTCGCTGAGCAGGCAGTGGCCGCCGTTGTACTTGCCCTCGGTGCCGTTGTCGGTGCCCGTGGGCGGCAGGGAGTGGTTGGCGGGGACGACCACGCGGCCCGTGGTGAGCTGCACGGCGTGCCCCGGCGTGGTCGCGTACCACCGCCAGTTCGCCCGCTTCACCTGGCCGGTGATCTCGCGCGGGGTGGTCCAGGTGAGGCCGTCGTCGTCGCTGTGCTGCACCCAGACGCGGCGCCCGTTGGCCGCGGAGACCTTGCCGCGGCGGATGGCGTCCTCGGTGGCCGCGGCGGAGTTGCGCACCTGGACGAGGAGGATGCGCCCGGTGCCGAGGACTACGGGGGCGGGGTTGCCCGCGAGGTCGGCGCCGTTCTTGCCGACGACCTGCAGCGGTCCCCAGGTGCGGCCGCCGTCGGCGGAGCGTTTGAGGACGACATCTATGTTGCCGAAGTCGTCCTGGGAGCCGACGCGGCCCTCGCAGAAGGCGAGGACGGTGCCGGCGGCGCTGGTGACGAGGGCGGGGATGCGGAAGCTCGCGTATCCCTCGCGCCCCGCCCGGAAGGGAACAGACGTCTCATAAGTCATCCTCCGCGCCTCCCCATCCCGGTGGAATTCCCGGTGAACTCCCGGTGACGACTGACATGTTGGGGCAGGATGCGGCGCCATGGACGCCGTACGGGTCGCGCTGCTGCGCGAAGTGCTCGCCGGGACCGAGTGGCTCGGCGCCACCCGCCGCTTCGCGGGGGCGCTGCGGTCCTCCGTCGTGCCGCACGGCGGCGGGCTGCTGCTCGTGGGCACGGCGGCGTACGAGCCGTGGCATCTGGCGGCGCATCTGGTCGACGAGGCGGCCTGGTCGGGCACGCCGGAGCTCACCCCGACGCTGGTGCGGCACCGGGTCCTCGCCACGGACCCGTCCCACCTGTCGACCGGGCTCGGCCGGATCGAGGCGGCCCGGCGCGGCGAGACGCTGCTCGTCGTGGCGCCGGACGCACCGGACGCGCCGGACCCGGAGCTCCTCACGCGGGTGCACGACGCGCGGCGCGCCGGGGCGACGGTGCTCGCGCTCGGTTCCGGGGACCGGGACCTGGGCGCCCTGGCACACGAGGCGCTGGCGGTGCCCGGGACGTGTGACCTCGACCTCGACACGGTCCAGCACCTGGTGAGCGCGGCGGCCGGGGAGAACGCGCTGCCGCAGGCGCGGGGCCGCAGGCGCCTGCGCGACCGGCTGTCCCGCCTCGCCGACCAGCTGACGTCCCCGCCGCCGACGCGGTGGTGATCGCGGAGGGAGCAGAAATCCGTGGAGGGAGCAGAAATCGGCGGAGGGAGCAGAGATCGGCGGAGGGAGCGGAAATAAGTTGCTCGCCGCACCGGTCTGCGCAGAGCATGACTCTTCGTGCCTCTCTCCGCGATACTGCCCGATCTGGCCCCCTGGCGTTCCACCCGTGACTTCCGGTTGCTGTGGGTGCAGGGGGTCGTCACCACGTTCGGCAGTTTCATGGCCCTGGTCGCCCTGCCCCTCCAGATCAAGGAACTGACGGACTCACCGGTCGCGGTCGGCGCGATGGGCGCGGTCGAGCTGGTGCCGCTGATCGTCTTCGGGCTGTACGGCGGGGCGCTCGCCGACGCCGTGGACCGGCGCAGGGTGATCCTGCTCACCGAGGCGGGACTCGGGCTCCTCGCCGCCGTCCTCCTGGTGAACGCGCTGCTGCCCGAACCGCTGCTGTGGCCGCTGTACGTCGTCGCGGCCGGTGTCTCCGCGCTCGCGGGACTGCAGCGGCCCGCCCTCGACTCCCTGATGGCGCGGATCGTGCCGCACGACCAGCTGACGGCGGCCGCCGCGCTGAACTCGCTGCGGTGGAACGTGGGCGCCATCGCGGCGCCCGCCCTCGCGGGCATCGTCGTCGCGTACGCGGGCCACGCCTCGGCGTACGGCGTCACGGCCGTCTGCTTCGTGCTGTCCGTCGCGCTGTGCACCCGCCTCTCCCCCGCGCCCGCCGCGCACGACGCGGAGAAGCCGTCGCTGAAGGGCCTGGCGGAGGGCGCGCGGTACGCGTGGTCGCGGCCGGTACTGCTCGGTACGTACGCGATCGACATGGCGGCGATGTTCTTCGCCTTCCCGAACACGATCTTCCCGTTCCTCGCGGACGACCTGGACGCGGAGTGGTCGCTCGGCCTGATGTACGCGGCCGGGGCGGTCGGCTCGCTGCTGTTCAGCCTCACCAGCGGCTGGACGTCGCGGGTGCGGCGGCACGGGCTGCTCGTGGTCTTCGGCGCGGCGGGCTGGGGCCTCGCGATCACGGCCGCGGGATGGTTCGGCAACATCTGGGTGGTGCTCGGCTGCCTCGCGTTCGCGGGCGCGGGCGACATGGCGAGCGGGCTCGGCCGCTCCACCATCTGGAACCAGACCATCCCGGACGGGCTGCGGGGGCGGCTCGCCGGGATCGAGGTCCTCTCGTACAGCGTGGGCCCGCAGCTCGGGCAGGTGCGCGCGGGCGCGGCGGCGGGCTGGACGGGCACGCGGCCCGCCATCTGGTCGGGCGGCCTGGCCTGCGTGGCCTCGGTCGGCATCCTGGCGGCGGCGCTGCCGCGGCTCATCTCGTACGACGCGACGACGGACCCCGACGCGGAACTGCACCGCACGAAGTCGCAGCCCCAGCCCACCGCCCCCTGAGGCGGGTGCCGGGCAGGCCGGGCCCGGTGCCAGGCCGCCCCCGGGGTCAGCCGTCCTCGCCCCGCGCGGCGCGGTCGTGCCAGCGAGGGTCGTTCTCCCACTCCTCGTTGCGCTCCGCGGCCGTCCGCATCGCGTGTTCCGCCTCCTCGCGCGAGGCGTAGGGGCCCATGCGGTCCTTGCCGGGGCAGTCCGGGCCCTCCTCGACCTTCCGGTGCTCCAGGCAGTAGAACCACTCGCCCGGCTTGCCCACGGTCCGCTTCTTGAACAGCGCCATGCCCCGCTCCTTCCGTCCCCGATCGGGTCCCGTTCTCCGAGACCATGCTGCCCCATGACGGCTGGCTAGACTCGCTGGCATGTCTGGCCAGTCACTGCTCGTCCCAGGGGAGATCTCTCCCACCCGTTCCGTACCCGGCAACATCAGGCGCCCCGAGTACGTGGGGAAACCCGCCCCGACCCCCTACACGGGTCCGGAGGTGCAGACCCCCGAGACCATCGAGCTGATGCGCACCGCGGGCCGCATCGCCGCCCGTGCCATGGAAGAGGCCGCGAAGCACATCGCGCCCGGCGTGACCACCGATGAGCTGGACCGTGTCGCGCACGAGTACATGTGCGACCACGGTGCCTACCCGTCGACGCTCGGCTACCGCGGCTTCCCCAAGTCGCTGTGCAGTTCGGTCAACGAGGTCATCTGCCACGGGATCCCCGACTCCACCGTCCTGAACGACGGCGACATCATCAACCTCGACGTGACGGCCTACATCGGCGGCGTGCACGGCGACAACAACGCCACGTACCTCGTCGGGGACGTCGACGACGAGTCCAGGCTGCTCGTCGAGCGGACCCGGGAGGCGCTCGACCGCGCCATCAAGGCCGTCAAGCCCGGCCGCCAGATCAACATCATCGGCCGTGTCATCGAGTCGTACGCCAAGCGCTTCGGCTACGGCGTGGTGCGCGACTTCACCGGCCACGGCATCAACACGTCGTTCCACTCCGGCCTGATCGTCCCGCACTACGACAGCCCGCACGCCACGACCGTCATCCAGCCCGGCATGACGTTCACGATCGAGCCGATGCTGACGCTCGGGACGTACGAGTACGACTTGTGGGAGGACGGCTGGACGGTCGTCACCAAGGACCGGAAGCGGACCGCTCAGTTCGAGCACACGCTGGTGGTGACGGAGACCGGGACGGAGATCCTCACGCTGCCCTGAGGATCCCGAGGACCCGAGGGTCCTGAAGGCCGAGGACCTGAAGATCCACTGAACGGGAGGTTCCGCGGGCCGGGAGCGGGTAGCGTTTTTACCGACAGGTTGTCGGGAACCAGTTGACTTAGGTAAGCCTAACTTGCATGATCTGCAGGGGTCACTGGTTTCCGCCACCCCGTCCTTCCCGGCTCCCCTGGAGGTCCTCATGGACACGCCGCTGACGCCCTTCTCGACGGTCATCCGCACCGCGTCGCACGAGCAGCACACCGAGGCGGAGACCTCGGCCTTCATGAGCGACCTCCTCGGCGGCAGGCTCGGCGTCGACGCGTACACGCGCTACACCGAACAGCTGTGGTTCGTGTACCGCGCCCTCGAGGCCGGCGCGCAGGCCCTGCGCGACGACCCCGTCGCGGGCCCTTTCATCCAGCCCGAGCTGAACCGCGTGGGCGAGCTGGAGCGCGACCTCACCCACCTGCGCGGCGCGGACTGGCGCGAGGGCCTCACCCCGCTGCCCGCCACGGCGGCGTACGCGGCGCGGGTCGAGGAGTGCGCGCGCACCTGGCCCGGCGGCTATGTGGCCCACCACTACACGCGCTATCTCGGCGACCTCTCCGGCGGCCAGATCATCCGCGGCAAGGCGGAGCAGACCTGGGGCTTCGCCCGCAAGGGCGACGGCGTGCGGTTCTACGTCTTCGAGGAGATCCCCAACCCGGCCGCGTTCAAGCGGGGCTACCGCGAGCTGCTCGACGGGATCGACGCGGTGGTCACGGACGAGTTGGAGAAGAAGCGGATCGTCGACGAGTGCAAGGGCGCTTTCGCTTTGAATTCGGCGGTCTTTCGTGAGCTCGGGGAAGAGTTTCCGCTCAGCGCCTGACGGGCGGACGACTCGGGGGCTCTGCCCCCGGGCCCCCGCTCCTCAAACGCCGGAGGGGCTGAAAGGCAACTCGGGCATCGGCTGTGACAGAACGAAGACGTCGCGGAGGACGGCCTGTAACTCGGTGCGGGATACAAATAGTTGGACCACATGCACGGCACCCGCACACACGCCGCACTCCTTCTGGGGGAACCATGAAGAACACCCGCGTCACCGCTCTCGCCGCCGTCAGCCTCGCCGCCGCCCTCTCGCTCACCGCCTGCGGCGGCGACGACTCCGGGTCGGACACGTCGTCCAAGGGCTCCTCGACCTCCAACTCCTCGTCCTCGAACGGTGACGGGAAGTCCGAGGCAGGCTCGGGCTCGGGCAGCTCCGAGGCGGGCAAGCAGTCCGGTTCCGGTGAGGACACCAAGACCGAGGCGGCGGGCGGCACGAACAAGGCCGGCGCCAAGGCCACGTTCTGCAAGACGGAGGACCTGGCCATCGACGCCCGGGACGCCGCCCCCGACGAGAACACCGGCCGCATCGACATCACCATGGTCAACCGGGGTTCGGCCACCTGCTCGGCGACGGGTTTCGCCGGCGTCGACATCAAGGACGCCGACCACACCTCCAGCCCGATCGAGCGCGGCCAGGCCCAGCCGCGGATCACCACTCTGAAGCCCGGCGACGCCGCCGTCTTCAACCTCGCCTACGAGATCGACAACAGCGGCGAGAGCCTCACGTCGCCCACCCACATCCTGGTGACGCCCCCGAACGAGACCCACACCGTGACCCTGAAGTGGCCCGCGGGCGCCGGGGACATCAAGGGCGCCTACACCGACGTGCAGGTCTACCCCACGCACACCACCAAGTAGGCCCGCTCCGCCCCCTTCTCCCATCCCCGACCCCCGATCTCCGGTCTCCGGTCTCCGGTCTCCGAAGATCACCTGCTCAGGCGCACCCTGCCCCCGACCTCGATCAGGTCTCCTGGGCCCGGCGCCGTCAGGATCTGTGAGCCGCGTCCCTGCGTGATGTTGAGGGCGCGGCTCAGGTCGTGTGTGAGCAGGAGCGCCGCCGCGCCCGTCGCCTCGTCCTCGTCGATGCCGTCGTTCCGGCCGGGGAAGCCCCTCGCGCGCACGCGCCCCGCGGCCTCGTCCTCCCAGGCCCAGGCGTACACCCACTCCCCCGGCGGCGGCACGTCGAGCGCGTCGACCTCGGCCGCCGACCCGTACCGCCGCAGCGTCCTCGGCGGCGCCCAGTCCGCGCGCGCGGTGATCCAGCTGAACTCACCGTCGTCCCTGGCCTCCACGACCCCCGCGGGAGTGACCAGTTCGGGCACGTCCAGGAGCCAGGCCGTGCCGACGCAGGGGTGGCCGCCGAAGGGCAGCCGCAGCGTCGGCGTGTAGATGTCGATGATCCCGCGCTCGGGGTCGTCGACGAACACCGTCTCGCTGAAGCCGAGTTTGCCCGCGAACGTCTGCCGGTCCTCGCGGTCACGCATGCGGGCCCCGTCGCGCACGACACCGAGTTCGTTGCCGTGCCGACCGTCGGGCCCGCAGAAAACACGCACTACATCGAGTACGTCCAGCACATCGGAGGCGCCGGGTGCGTGGCGTGCGTCAGGCGCGTCAGGCGCGTCAGGCACGTCAGACGCGTCGCGTGCGTCGAGTGGTTCAGTCACTCGCGCATTCAAGCATCACACCGCTTCGGCGCCCCGTCGCCGCCGTGCCACGACGACAGCGCCCGCGCCCGCCGCCATCGCCGCGCCGGCCACGCCGAGCAGCGCGGCCGAGGGGATGGATGAGCCGGTGGCCGCGAGCGCACCGGAGCCGCCGACCGTACCGCCGCCACCGCCCACGGAGCCGGACCCCGTCGTGCCCGTGCCGCCGCCCGTCGTCCCGTCACCGGCCCCGGCGCCGCCCGCGGGGAGTTCGGCGCCCGCCGAGGAGGACAGCGCGACCGTCACCGGGTCGAGCTTCTCGCCGGGCTGGTACGGGGAGCCGGTCGTGTCGTTGGCGAACTGCTTCGCGCCCGCCGCCGTGAGGGTGGCCGGCACCTTGGTGAGCTGCACTACGCCGTTCTTGGGCTGGTACGAGGCGTTGGAGAGGTCGAGCGCCGCGAACTTCACGTCGTTGTTGGTGCCCTGGGGCGTGGTGACGTCGGCGAGGAGGGTGCCCTTGGCGCCGTTCGCCCGCACCTTGAGGTCGCTGAACTTCATGTCGATGCCGTGCGCCTTGTACGTGAAGCGGACGCTGCCGCCGAAAGAGGCGTCGACCTTCTTGGCGTCGGAGTCCAGGTCCGCCTTGACGAAGGGGAACCGGTAGCCGCTGGAGATCTTCTTGGCGCCGCCCGCGACGGTCGCCTCGCCGCCGGTGGAGATGTACTTGCGGAAGCTTTCCTTCAGCCCCCAGGACAGGCGGCCGTCGACCGGGGCGCCTGTGGTCTGGCGGTCCTGCCCGGTCTGCCGGGCGCCGGACTCCGCGGGCCCGGACGAGTCGGCCGGCTTCTGCGTGGGCTTCTTCGGGGGCTTCTGGGTGGGCTTCTGGGTGGGCTTCTGCGGCGGCTTCTGGGTCGGCTTCTCGGTGGGCTCTTCGGTCACGGGGCCGCCCGCCGTCACGGTGAGCGTGGCCGGATCGAGCTCGGCGCCCGCCTCGTACATGCCGTTGAAGGCCTTGGCGCCGTCCGCCGTCAGCGTCGCCGGGATGTCCTTGAAGACCATCGCGCCGCCCTCGCCCTGGCCCGGCCTGACCGTGCTCAGGTCCAGCGCGGCGAGGTCGATGTCGTTCTGGACGGCGCCGTTGAGGGTCACGTCGGCCTGGATGGCGCCGGTCCCGCCCTTGGTGCGGACCTTCACGTCGGCGATGTCGATGTCGAAGCGGTGGATCGTGGAGGTGAAGCGGACGCTGCCCTTGAAGGCGGTGTCGGTGGCATGCGTACCGGTGTCGTACGTGCCCTTGCCGCCGGAGAACGTGAACACCCCGTTGTCCGGGGCCTGCTGGGCGCCGCCCTCGGCCTCGATCTTGCCGTGGGCCATGCCCGTGACGTACTTGCGGAAGGACTCCTTCAGGCCCCACTGCAGCGTGCCGTCCTTGAGCTCCAGCTTCGGCGGGGCGGCCTTGCCGGTGTCGGCGGCGATCGCGGGCAGGGTGAGGGCGCTCGCACCGAGCGCGACGGCGGTCGCGACGGCTGCCGCGAGGACGGTGGGGCGACGGGTGGCGGCCATGGTCAGACTTCTCCTTGGGTGAGGGAGGGGCGAGGGGGGGGCGACGGTCAGGACTCGTCGGAGGGGGGAGTGCCGGCGGAGGAGGAAGTGCCGGTCGCCGCGCGCTTCTTGCGTACGACTCCGAACCCGACAGCCGCGGCGAGCAGCACAGCGACGCCCGCTCCGACGCCGATGGGCACGGCGTTCGACGAGGAACCGGAGGACTCCGAGGAGTCGGCGGCGTTCCCGGTACCGGGCCGTGCGGACTTCGCCGCGGGGTCCGCTGCCGGGTCCGGCTTCGGGGACGAGCCGAGGTCGGGCAGCGCGGGCAGTTCCGCGTCGGCGTCGAGGGCGACGGCGAGCGAGAGCGGGTCCATGGCGGAGCCCGCCTTGTACATGCCGCCGAACGCCTCGGCGCCCTCGGCGGTGAGCTTCGACGGCACCTCGGCGAGGGAGACGAGGCCGTCCTTCGGCTTCAACTCCTTTGCGGCGAAGGTGATCAGCGGGGCGTTCTTCAGGGTGGCGCCGCGGTCGCCCTTGCTGTCGACGTCCGCCGAGAGGGTGCCCTTGCCGTCCCGCACGTCGACGGCGATCCCGGCGAGCGTCAGGTCGAGGCCGTGCTCACCGGTGAAGCGGACCGACCCGGCGAAGTCCGCGGCAAGGGTGCGCTTCTTCTCGTCGTACGTGCCCTTGCCCCGGGGGAAGCGGAAGAGGGCGCCCCCGTCCTGGGCGCCGGCGGAGAGCTTCCACTCGCCCTTGGCGATGGAACCGGTGACGTACTCGCGGAAGGTGCGGCGTACGCCCCAGTCGACGGCGGCGTCCTCGATGCGGCCCTTCCCGGCTTTGTTCGCGGGCTTCTCGGACTTCTCGGACTTCTTCTCGCCGCCGGACTTCTCGCGCTCGCTCCTGCTCTTGCGGCTGCTCCCCGCGGCGAGGTCCGTCGACAGGCTCACCGGGTCGAGGGCGGTGCCCGCCGTGTAGTACCCGGCGAAGGCCTTGGCGCCCTGTGAAGTGAGCGTCGCGGGAAGGTTGGTGAGGGCGATGGGGCCGGTGCCGCCCTTCATGTCGATGCCGGACACGTCGAGCGAGGCGAGCGGCACCTGCGGGGTCGTGGTGACCTTGCCGGTGCCCTTCTCCTTGCTGACCATGTCGGCGTAGAGCGTGCCGGAGCCGTCGGAGACCTTGACGGTGGGGCGGCTGATCGTGAGGTCGAGCTCGTACGAGCCGCCCTTCTTGTGCCCGGTGAAGCGCACTCCGCCCGAGAATCCCGCGTCGAACACGCCGCTGTCCGGGTCGTACGAGCCCTTCGCCGAGTGGAAGCGGAACTGGCTGCCGCCGACAGTGGCGGCGCCGCCCTGGAGCGTCGAGGCGCCGTGGGCGATGGGCCCGGTGACGTAGCTCTGGAAGGAGGATTTGATGCCCCAGTCGAGCCGTCCACCCTGGACCGTGCGGTCCTCGGCGTGCGCGGTGGCCACCGGGAGCAGCGCTCCGACGAGTGCGGTGAGCACGGCCACGGCTCCCGTACGGGCGGTGGCTCGCGCCTTTCTGGACGACGGCATGGGGGACCCCTCCAGGTCTGGCTAATTAGGTAAGGCTAACCTAAACTACGATCACTCCGGGCTGGAACCCCCCAACCGGAACCGGCCCGGTGACAGACCTCAACTGCTCGACAGGACGGTGGACTTCGGTGCGTATGCCGCGCTCACTCCGCATCGCCGGCGCATGGGCCGCCGTGCTCGCCCTCGGTCTCACCGGGTGCGGAACGCCGGACGACGGCGGCGGCAGACACCCGCGGCGGTCGCAGGCGAAGACCTCCGCGCCCGACCGGGTGGAGCCGCTGAAGAACAGGCCGGAACCCCGGCTCCCCGCCACCGTCACCTCCGCCGACGGCCACAAGGTGACGGTGAAGGACACCAGCCGCATCGTGCCGCTCACCGGCAGCCTGAACGAGATCGTCTTCACTCTGGGGCTCGGCAAGAACGTCGTCGCCCGCGACATCACCGCCACCTTCCAGCAGGCGGAGAAGCTGCCGGTGGTGACCCGCGCGCACGACGTCTCCGCGGAGAGCGTGCTCTCCCTCGAACCCACCGTCGTCCTCGCCGACACCACCACAGGACCCGCCGAGGCGATCGACCAGATCCGTGACGCGGGCGTCCCCCTCGTCGTGTTCGACCCCGCGAAGAGCCTCGACGACGTGAGCCCCCGCATCGAGGCGGTGGCCGGGGCCCTAGGGGTGGAGAAGTCGGGCGCCGAGCTGAACCGGCGCACGCGGCAGCGGATCGCGGCGGCCCGCGAGGACGTTCCGGCCGGGGACGGACGGAAGAAGCCACGGGTCGCCTTCCTCTACCTGCGCGGTTCGGCCTCCGTGTATCTGCTGGGCGGGCGCGAGTCCGGGGCGAGTTCGCTCCTGGAGGCGGCGGGCGCGGTCGACGCGGGCAAGGAGTCCGGGCTGCGGAAGGACTTCACGGCGATCACCAGCGAGGCGCTCGCCAAGGCCGCGCCCGACGCGATCCTGGTGATGAGGAAGGGGCTCGAATCGGTGGACGGAGTGGACGGGCTCCTCAAGGTCCCGGGTGTCGCCGAGACCCCCGCGGGCCTGGACCGGCGCATCGTCTCGATCGACGACGGCGTGCTCCTCAACTACGGACCACGCACCGACCAGGTCCTGAAGTCCCTGGTGGAGCAGTTGTACGGAGACGGCGAGTGAGCGTGCTCGCCAAGGCCGACGACGGGCGGCGGCCCGGGGACGGTGCGGACGCGACCGCCCCCGCGCCGCCCGGAGACACGCCCGGAGACACGCCCGAAGAAGCGCCCGGAGAGGCGCCCCGGACCCGCCGCGGCGCCGCCCTCCCGCTGACCGTGGGCCTCGCCACCGCCCTCGTCCTGCTCTGCCTGCTCTCCGCCGGGATCGGCGCGTACGACATTTCCCTCGGCGATGTCGTCTCCTCCGTCCTGCACCGCGCGGGGCTCGGCGGGTCCGCGCTCGACCGGGTCGGCGAGAGCGTGCTGTGGAACGTGCGGCTGCCGCGCGTCGTGCTCGCCCTCCTCGTCGGCGCCTCCCTCGGCTGCGCGGGCGCGCTGATGCAGGGCGTGTTCGGCAATCCGCTCGCCGAGCCCGGCGTCATCGGGATCTCGTCGGGCGCCGCGGTCGGCGCCGTCGCCTCGATCGCGCTCGGCCTCACCTTCTTCGGGAACTGGACCGTCACCGTCTGCGCGTTCGTCACCGGACTCGTGACCGTCCTGCTCGTGTACGCGATGTCGCGCGAGGGCGGCCGCACGGAAGTCGTCACGCTGATCCTCACCGGCATCGCGGTGAACGCCTTCGCGGGCGCCCTCATCGGCCTGTGCGTCTTCTTCGCGGACAACGCGCAGATCAGCCAGATCACCTTCTGGCAGCTCGGCTCGCTCGCCCAGGCGACCTGGCCGAAGGTCCTCGCCGTGCTGCCGTGCGCCCTCATCGGGCTGGCCGTGGCGCCCTGCTACTCACGGAAGCTGGATCTGCTCGCGCTCGGCGAGCGTCCCGCCCGGCACCTGGGGGTGGACGTCGAGCGGTTGCGGCTCGTGCTCGTGCTCGTGGTGGCCCTGCTGACCGCGGCCGCCGTGGCCGTCGCCGGGATCATCACCTTCGTCGGCCTCCTCGTGCCGCACCTGCTGAGGATGGCCGCAGGCCCCGGGCACCGCTTCCTCGTGCCCGGCAGCGCGCTCGGCGGAGCGCTGGTCCTCGTCGCCGCGGATCTGGCCGCGCGTACGGTGGCCGCGCCCGCCGAGCTGCCGCTGGGCGTGCTCACCGCGCTCTTCGGCAGCCCGTTCTTCTTCTGGCTGCTGCGCAGGACCCGCCGCAGGCAAGGGGGTTGGGCGTGATCGGACAGCTGGGCAGAAGGCTCTTCGCGGGCCGCGAGCGGGCACTGCCCGCCCCGGCCGTCCCCGGGGACGTCCTCGCGGAGACCGAGGGGCTGCGGGTGCGGCTCGGCGGGCGCGAGGTGCTCCGCGGAGTCTCGCTCGCCGCTCGCGCGGGCGAGGTGCTCGCCCTGGTCGGCCCCAACGGCGCCGGCAAGTCGACCCTGTTGGCCGCGCTGGCCGCCGATCTCCCGCCCGTCGAGGGGGTCGTACGCGTCTGCGGCAGGCCCGCCCCCGACTGGCCGGCCCCCGAACTCGCTCTGCGCAGGGCCGTGTTGCCGCAGTCCGCGGCGCTCTCCTTCCCGTTCGCGGTCGAGGAGGTCGTACGGATGGGCCGCGCGCCCTGGGCGGGGACGCGGGCGGCGGACGACGACGAGCGGGTGGTGCGCGAGTCGATGGCGGCCACCGAGGTGGACGGATTCGCCGTACGCCCCTTCTCCGCGCTCAGCGGCGGCGAGCGCGCCCGGGTCGCGCTGGCCCGCGTCCTCGCCCAGCGCGCCCCACTGCTGCTGCTCGACGAGCCGACCGCCGCGCTCGACCTGCGCCACCAGGAACTGGTGCTGCGGATCTGCCGCGAGCGGGCGGCCGCCGGGGACGCGGTCGTGGTGGTACTGCACGATCTGGGCCTGGCGGCGGCGTACGCGGACCGGGTGGCCGTGCTGCGCGGCGGGACCGTCGCGGCGGAGGGCGCCCCCGGCGACGTGTTCGGGGAAGCGCTGCTCTCCGAGGTGTACCGGCAGCCCGTCGAGGTCTTTCCGCACCCGCGCACGGGCGCCCCTGTGGTCGCCCCACTCAGGGACGGCGGACGGTGAAGAAGAGGCGCGGTTACTCTTCCCGTGGGGCGGGCGGCTGGTTCACCGGGGGAGGCTTCGGCCGTGTTCGACGACTATCTGATCGGGCTGCGCGACGGCCTGGAGGCCGCCGTGGCCGCCTGCCTGCTCCTCGCCCTTGTGGTGCGGACCGGGCGGCGGGACGCGCTGCCGCCCGTGCGGGCCGGCATCGGCGTCGCTGTGGTGCTCGCGCTCGGCTTCGGCTGGGCCCTGACCTTCGGCTCGCAGCAGCTGACGCCCCGGGCGCAGGAGACGCTGGGCGGGACGCTGTCGGCCGTCGCCGTGGCCCTGGTGATGTGGACGGTCCTCGGGACGCGGCGCATGGCCGCACGGCACGTGAGGACCCTGCTCGCGGCCACCGCGTTCTTCGCGGTGGGCCGGGAGAGCCTGGACACGAGCCTGTTCCTCTGGGCGTCGGTGCGGGCCTCCCTCGACGGTTCGCACGGGCCGCTGCTCGTCGTGCTCCTCGGTCTGTTCACCGCGCTCGTCCTGGCCCTGCTGCTCCACCTGGCCGCGATCCGCGTCGACGTCACACGGTTCCTCACCTGGTCCGGAGTCGTGCTGCTCGTCGTGGCGGCCGGCTTCCTCGCGCAGGGCGTGCACGCCCTTCAGGAGGCGGAGCTCCTCGGCGGTCCGCGGGACACGGCGTTCGACGTCTCCGGCGTCGTCCCGCCCGACAGCTGGTACGGCGCGCTCCTGGCGGGCGTCCTCGGCTTCCGTCCCGATCCGACCGTGCTCCAGGTCGCGGTCTGGCTGCTGTACACGGTCCCCGCGCTGGCCGCCGTCCCCGTGTCGGCCGCCCTTTCCCGCACCCGCCCACCCGGCTCGAACTCCCGTGCCTATGATCGTCGTTCACCAGTCGATCGACATCTCTGAGGATCCCCCCATGCGAACCTCCCGATTCGGGAAGAGCCTCGCCACGCTGACCGCGGCGACCGCCGTGGCGCTCGGCGCCTCGCTCATGACCGCCCCCACCGCCTCCGCGGTCGGCGGCAGCGCCTGCACCAAGAACGTCAAGAACCACAACATGATGGTCATCAACGTGGGCGCCACCGCCTACTCGGGCCCCGGCAGCAGCTACAGCAAGCGCAAGCGCCTGGAGTGGTTCGACAACGTCTACGTGCGTTGCTACACGGTGAAGCGCGGCACCCAGTGGTACTACGGCGACCTGCCGCGCACCAGCAAGCGCGGCTGGGTCAACGCGCAGCTCCTCCAGGAGATCTGACCCGCACCACGCGCCTCATTTCCGGGCCCGATAAGGTTCGGGCCCGGGAAGGGGTAGGTGAAGGAATTCCGATGAGCAACGTTCGCAGGGTTCGCCGTCTCGGCAGGCCCGTCATGGCGTCGGCGGCGGTGACGGCACTCGCGCTCGCGGCGAGCGGATGCGTGACCGTGCACGGTGAGCGGGAGATCGTTCCCACGGCCACCGAGCCGGAGGCGAAACGCGCCCTCAAGGACTTCCTCAAGGCGTACAACGCGGCGGACAAGGCCTACGACCCGGCCCTGGACGCCGCCCGCATCACCGGCCCGCTGGGCGCCATCAACCAGGGGGGCCTGAAGTCGCGGAGCGTGCAGCACCCGGACGGCAACGCGAAGCACGTGCCGCTCGAGCTCACGGACGTGACGTACACGATCCCGAAGAAGGCCGGCTGGCCGCGCTGGTTCATGGCGGACACGAAGGCCAACCGCCGCTCGGACCTGCGGTGGCTGTGGGTCTTCACGAAGGGCGGCCCCGACCAGCTGTGGCGGGCGACCTATCTGAACCTGGTGTCGCCCGAGAAGATGCCGAAGCTGAAGAAGGACGAGGACGGCTGGGCCGAGCCGGTGGCCCCGCGGGCGAAGGACCTCGCGCTGGCCCCCTCGGATCTCGGCAAGGAGTACACGTCATACCTGAAGTCGGGGGGTGACGCGTTCGCACCGAGCGACCACACCTCGCGCTGGAAGGCGTACCGCGACCGGAACACCAAGCGGGCCGGCCTCGCCGTGCAGTACGTCGACGAGCCGCAGAACGGCGGCACGTTCGCCCCGCTGGGGCTGCGCACCGAGGACGGCGGTGCGCTGGTGTTCTTCGCCACGCGCCACTACGAGAAGCAGACCGCGTTCAAGGGCCTCAGCCCGAAGGTCGACGCGGACGCGAAGGCCCTGCTCAAGGGCGAGGTGCGGCAGTCCCTGCTGCTGGACCGGGTCTCCAACCAGGTGGTCGTCGACCCGAAGAAGTCCGACGGCGACAAGGTGGCGTTCCTTGGCCGCCTCCAGGGCCTGACGGGCGCGCAGGGCGACTAGGGCCGGCCCGAAAGCCCTAGCCCCGCAACGGCCAGGCCGCGATGTCCTGTTGGGGCTCCCCCGCCACGCGCGCGCATTCGTCGGTGAGTGTCTCCAGAAGCGTCAGCGGGTCAGGCAGCGGATGCTCGGGGCCGCGGATCCAGCGCACTTCCTGCTCGTCGGGGAGCCGGGCGGGCGGCACAAGGACGTAGGACCCGCGGCAGTGCCAGCGCAGGCCGGGGTGCTCGTCCATCGTCTCCGGGTGGCAGTCGAGCTCGCACGGCCACCACTCGTCCTCGTCCTCGGGGGTGCCGCGGGTCGCGGTGTAGAAGAGCAGCCGGCCCTGTCCGCTGCCGCTGCCCGACTCGGCGACGGGCCCCACCTCGATGCCGGCGGCGAGGAGCCGCTCCAGGGCTTCGAGCCCGGCGTCCAGCGGCACGTCGAGGACGTCGTGGATCATGCCGGTCGCGGTGATGAAGTTGGCCTGCGGCTGGTGGCGGGCCCACCGCTCGATCTGGCCGCGGTCGGTCGTGGACTGTGTCTGCCAGGCGAAGGAGACCGGGTGCCGGGCGGGGGTGGGACAGCCGATGCGGTCGCAGGAACACCGGTACCCCGACGGATACGCGGCCGGGGCGAGCGGCAGTCCGGCCGCCGCGGCGGCGAGGAGCAGCTCCTCGCGGGCCCGGTCATCCCCGGCCGTGTCCTTGGGGCGCCGGCGGAGCCACTGGGAGAATTTGCCCTGTCCGCCGGACCGGCTGCCGAACTCCACGCCCATATAGCCCCTCACCTCGCCGTTGTGCCGAAAGCATGACCCATGGTCCCACCATCCTGCGCCTCGGGGGGCCGGAGCCCACATCCGGGGTGGCCGGGGTGATGCCGACCGCCGGACGACATAGCGCGTCATTCCGAGCGAAGTAGGGATTTACCTGCCTACCGTGGTCGTCATGGTCATTAGGACTGTGCTGACGGGCCTCACGACGCTGACCCTCACGGCAGCGAACGGGTTCCTCGCCCCGATCGAGTGGGGCGGTGGGCCCCTGACCGTGGACGCGCTCCCCCGGGTCGTCTACACGGCGCACCGCGGCGGCGCCCTGGAGGTCCCGGAGAACAGCATGTCGGGCCTGCTGGCCGCCTACAAACGCGGCACCGCCCAGGTCATCGACTTCGACACGCGGATACTGCGCGACGGCACCCTGGTGGTCATGCACGACGCGACCCTGGACCGCACCACCTACACGTCGGGCCCGGTGCGCGTGCTCGACCGGTGGGGCTGGCTGAGCGTCCGGCTGCGCCCGGACGGCACGGTGCCCGGCCGCTGGCGTCCGGAGCGGCCGCCGACGGTCGCGGAGGTCCTCGACCGGTTCGGCGGGCGGATCATGCTGATGCTGGAGGCCAAGGACCCGGCGAGCCTGGAGCCGCTGGCCCGGCTGATCCGTGCCCGCGGGCTGACCCGCTCGGTCTTCGTGAACACCAACGATCCGGCGGTCGCCAGGCGCGCCCACCGCCTCGGCCTGCTGGCCCAGCTGTGGCGCTCCAGGACGCAGATGCGCGGGGACCGGCCCGCGGACTGGGCGGCGTTCGTGGACGTCCTCGACGTGGACTACAAGGCGCGGGACGTCGATCTGCTGCGCGCGGTCAACTCGGGCGTCCCACGGGTGTGGGCACACACGGTGACCACTCCGAGGCAGCGGGACCGGGTGCTGTGGCTGGGCTGCAACGGGGTGATCACGGACGCGCCCGGTCTGCTCTCGCGCACGCCGGTGAAGCCGTTCAGGACGAGGCCGGGCGCGGTGTGATGCCGTAGAGGGCGTACTCGACGAGCGTGTCGACGTAGTCGTGGGTGAGGGGGCCCGAGCGCATCAGCCAGCGCTGGGCGAGCGGTCCTGCCCACAGTTCGAGCGCGATGCGCGGGTCGATGTGGGGCATGATGTGACCCGCCTCGCGGGCCTGCTCCACCCGCTTCACGAAGAGCTGGAGCTGGGGCTCCAGGAGCTTCTCGACGAACTCGGCGCCCAGCTCGGGGTTGAGGAGCCCCTCGGCGGCGAGCGCGCGGTAGGGGGCGTCGTACTTGGCGTCGTTGAACTCGTCGACCGTGGCCCGCATCACGTATTTGAGGTCGGCCTCCAGGTCCCCGGTGTTCGGGATCTCGGTCTCGGCCTCCGCCTTGCCCGCGTTCTCACTGGCCGCCCGGGAGGCCTGCTCGCCGAGGTCGAGGAAGGCGTCGAGCAGGACGGCGCCCTTGGACGGCCACCATCGGTAGATCGTCTGCTTGCCGACGCCGGCCCGGGCGGCGATGGCCTCGATCGTCAGTTTGGCGTAGCCGACCTCGGCGACGAGGGCGAGGGCTGCGTCGTAGATCGCGCGGCGCGAGCGTTCGCTGCGGCGCGTGGAGTCGGGGGCGGTCTTCTGGGCCATGTCGTCGAATGTAGCAGCGGCCGAACCGAGACGTACCGTCTCAGGAAGGCGCCGAGGCTGTCCGGTCATTTTCGTAACCACCCGTTCGGATCACTGCGCGAAGACTTCTCACACCGCACTATGGGCATCAACTGCCCCACCACGGGCAGCACATGACCCTGCGGTACGTGAGGAGCCTTCTTTGTCCCGCAATCCTCGCTCTCCTCGGCGCGCCACACCCCGGCGCTATCTGATGTGCCCACCGGCACACTTCAAGGTCACCTACTCCATCAACCCCTGGATGGACCCCGCCAAGCCGGTCGACGTCCCCCTCGCCATCGCCCAGTGGGAGGACCTGCGCGACCGCTACGTCTCGCTCGGTCACACCGTCGAGGAGCTCACCCCCCTGCCCGGGCTGCCGGACATGGTCTTCGCGGCGAACGGCGCGACCGTCGTCGGCGGACGCGTGCTCGGCGCGCGCTTCGCCTACCGCGAGCGGGAGCAGGAGGCCGCGGCCCACCTGGAGTGGTTCCGCGCGCACGGCTTCACCGAGATCCACGAACCCACGCACATCAATGAGGGCGAGGGCGACTTCGCCGTCACCGCCTCCTACGTCCTGGCCGGCCGCGGCTTCCGGGCCAGCCCGCTCTCCCACGGCGAGGCACAGGAGTGCTTCGGCCGCCCGGTGATCGGGCTCGACCTGGTCGACCCCCGCTACTACCACCTGGACACCGCGCTCGCCGTCCTGGACGACGCGGCGGACGAGGTCATGTACTACCCGCCCGCCTTCTCGCCCGGCAGCCGCGCGGTCCTGCGGCGGCTCTTCCCCGACGCGCTGATCGCCGAGGAGCCCGACGCCGTGGCGCTCGGGCTCAACGCCGTCTCCGACGGGCTCCACGTGCTGCTTCCGCAGGCCGCGGTGGGGCTCTTCGACCCGCTGCGCGAGCGCGGCTACGTACCCGTCGCGATGGATCTGAGCGAACTGCTCAAGGGTGGCGGCAGCGTGAAGTGCTGCACGCAGGAGCTGCGGAGCTAGGGCCCGTGTCCTAGCTCTTCCGCGGCCCGGCCGGGCAGAGCCGGCGCGGCTCGTCGTCGCCCTTGAGGCGGGCGTCGACGCAGCCGCCCGGCAGCCCGTCGTACGCCTTCGTGCCGAAGTTGGCCGTGACGGTCAGCGTGCCCCCGCCGAACACCGTGCGCTGGACCGTGTTGTCCGCGGTCAGGCGCCGGTAGGAAGTGAGGGGCTCGGTGCCCGCGGCCTTGTGCAGCGGCGCGAAGTACTTCTGGAGCGCGGCGAGTTCGGTGCCGTGCTTCTTCAGCGACGGGCCGTCGAGCACATAGTTGAGGGGGGTGTTGTAGAGCATCGCGAGCAGCGCGCGGTCCCTCTTCTGGCGCGGCAGCTTCTCGTACGAGAGTTCCCAGCGCTCGGCGTTGACGAGGGAGCCGTGCAGCGCGGTCTCGTAGAGCGGGACGCGGTAGCGGGGGTCGTACATCGCCTTGGCGAGGTCGGCGGGGAGGTCGACCGGCTTGAAGAAGATGCCGGGCGCCTCATCCGGGTAGTAGCCGCCCCACTTCTCGCGGTCCTTCTGGAGCTTCCACAGGCCGTCGGCGACCGGTGTGCCCGCGCCGTGGTCGAAGGCGAGCACCTTGTTCGCCCAGGCCTGGGCGGTCTCGGAGCCGAGGACGAGGCCCTCCTTGCCGTGCTTTGCGATGCGCTTCATCCGCGCGAGGCGGTTCGTGCGGTCCTCGGCCTTGGTCATGCGGTGGCCCTTGCCGTGGTCGCGGAAGAGTTCGCCGGTGGCGTCGACGTCGAGGAAGTAGCTGTCGGCTCCGTTGGCGACCATCGAGCGGGTGCGGTCGGCGAGGTGGTGGCGGCGGGGCTCGGCCCGTTCGAAGGCCCGCGAGCTGAGGTAGCAGCCGCGGCCGCCGAAGCCGGTCACGGGCTTGCCGGCGGCGTCGCGCACGCAGAAGTCGGGGTAGACGGTGCCCGGCCAGGCCGAGGTGGGGCTGTCGGCCTTCTCCGGGTCCTGCCCGTTGGCGAAGGAGTCGTAGGGGCCGACGAGGTAGCCGGCCTTCCGTGCGGCGCTCACCGCGGCCTTGTCCATGGGTCCGGGGCCCGCGTCGTAGCCGAGCCACATCCGGTCGACGCCGAGCTTGCGGAGCTGTTCGACGCCGTCCGCCGTGCGGGCCGCGCCCCAGGTGTAGGCGTGGAAGGCGCCGAGGAGCTTCCCGGTGGCGGGGTTCTCGGCGATCTTCCGTTTAAGGCTGCCGAGTTGTCCGCGCTCGTCGAGGTAGGAGCGGTAGTCGGCTGCGGGCGCGACGGCGTTGCCGTCGGTCAGGGCGAAGGTGACGGTGTAGTCGCGGGTGCCCTCGCCGCGGTCGAAGGTGTGCTCCGCGGTGGTGCGCAACTGCCCGTCGGCCGCGGTGAATCCGAGGTTCGTGCCGATGTCGGTGGGGGTGAGGTAGCTGACGCCGGCCCGCCTGCCGAGGGAGTAGCCCCACAGCGGCAGTGTCAGACCTTCGCTCATGTCGACGGTGCTGCCGGCCAGTGCGCCTTTCCCCTTGGTCCAGAACGCGTCCTTCACGGGGATGTCCAGGCCCTCGCCGCGCGGGAGCTGGAGGGCGGAGGCGGTGGCGTCGGTGCCGGTGACGGGCCAGCTGAGTGAGGTGTCGCGGTGCGCCTTCATGCTGAGGGAGAGGCGGCCGTGGTCGGTGCGGGCACTCACGTCGATGCCGCGCTCGGGGTAGCTCCAGCGGGCCCGGCCCGTGCCGGTGCGGGTCACCGGGCCCGGCTTGCCGAGGTCGGTGCCGGAGGCGTCGGAGAGGGTGAGGTCGCGGCCGTCGCGGGTGCGGGCGCGGACGGCGAGGGTGGCGGTGTCGACGACCGCGGTGCCGCCGTCGACGGCGAGTTCGATGTCGCGGCCGTGCGGCTCGTCCGCCCCGGCGGTGAAGGCGTAGGTGGTGGCTCCGGCGGCGGCGACCGCCAACGCGACGGACAGGGCGAGGAATCGGGTGTCCGACCGCCTGCGGGCGTGGCCGGGTGAAGTGCGCTTGTTCGGCGTGGGGTTCGGCATGGAGTAGTGGATAGTCGCCGCCTCTAAGAACCTTTTAAGAAGAGGGGCGGTTCAGCCATCTGGCCGACAACGTGCTAACAATACGAACGCAACACCACAACCAAACAGTTGGGCCCCACCGGGGCCCAGGGGGAAGAAGAGGTATCAGCGCAGTGAACCGCATGCGCACGTCCGCCGCAGTTCTGGCCACCGCGGGGGCGCTCACCGCCGCTCAGCTGGGCCTGGCCGGGTCCGCTTCCGCGGCATCCGGGCCGACCACCGTGAAGGCCTCGCCGCAGGCCGTCAGCGGCTGCCCGATCGACATCGTCTACCCGAAGCGCTTCTCGTACGACCGGTACGGGAACGTGACGAACGGCGGCCTGTACTTCGGCATCAAGAGCAAGACCACGAAGAGCATCAAGAAGGTCACCTTCACGGTGACCAACACCAAGAACGTCCGCTTCAAGAAGGCGACGCCGACGGGCGGCAAGATCACCCGTCGCACGACGAAGACCGTCTCGGTCTACGACAAGACCTTCAAGGGCAAGGCGAAGCTCGGCTTCAAGGTGCAGACCCGCCTGCTCAACACCAGTTCGTTCGGCGTGAAGTTCACCCTGCGCGGGACCGGCTGGAACTGCGCGGTGAACCAGGGGACCTGGGGCCCCAGGTAGTTCAGTCCGCGGACGGGGGCGGCCACGCGTCGCCCCAGTCCGCGTCGCGCGCCGCGCGGTAGAGGGGGCCGTGGCGCTTGGTCACGGTCTCCCTGCGCAGGGACTCCTCGGCCCCGCACAGGTCGAGGAGCACCTGGCCCTTGCGGATCTGCGGGCGCCGCACCACACGTGAGGGCGCGGGTTCCGGATCGAAGCGGACCGCCGCGACGTAGCTGAACTTCTCGTCCTCGTAAGCGAGGGAGCCGCCCTTGACCTGGCGGTGCAACGAGGACCTGCTGACCCGTGCCGAGAAGTGGCACCAGTCCGTGCCCGGCTCGATGGGGCACGCCGAGCTGTGCGGGCAGGGCGCGGCGATCCGGTAGCCCGCGGCGATCAGCCGGTCGCGTGCCTCGATGATCCGTCCGTAGCCGTCGGGGGTGCCCGGTTCGATGATGACGACGGCCTGCGACGCCGCGTCGGCCGCCGCGTCGACGACGGAGCGGCGGTCGGCCTCCGTGAGCTCCCCGAGAACGTACGACACCGTGACGAGATCAGTGCTCTCGATGGTGAGCGTCGATCCGATGCGGGAGCGCTGCCACTGGGCGCCGCGCAGCTGGGATGCCGCGCCCGCCAGTTCCCGGCCCAGCGCGAGCGCGGGCTCCGCCCAGTCCAGAACCGTCACCGGACGCTCCCCCGCCCACGTCGCCGCGACCGCCCAGGTCGCCGCACCGGTCCCGCCGCCCACGTCCACATGGCTGCCGGGCGCCCAGCCCTCGGGCGCCGCGTCCGCGAGGGCGTCCAGCGCGGCACGTACCGCCTCGAAGGTCGCGGGCATGCGGTACGCGGCGTACGCGACGACGTCCGCGCGGTCGCGCAGGATCGGGGCGTCGGTCGGGGTGCGGCCCCGGTAGTTGGCGATCAGCCGGTCGACGGCCTGCGTCGCCTGCTTGGGCGGGAGGCCGTCCAGGAGGCCGGCGAGGGCGGTGCGCAGGGTCTCGGCCGGGGCGGTTGCCGCTGCCGGGGGGATCGGGACGTTCACCCCGTGATTCTACGGGGGTAGGAGAGACGCAGGAGCCGACGCAGGGAGCGCGATGAGTACAGAGACGACGGGCACGCGGACACGGCAGGCGCGGGTGTCCGACCACCCCGCGATCATCGACCGGGTGCAGAGCTGGTGGGGCGACACGCACTCGCCCGAGCAGTCGCGGGAGCTGTCGCTGCTGCTGCCGAAGCTGTTCCTGCAGTTCTTCTCGGAGACCAGCCTGGTCGTGGAGCGGGCCGGTCGCATCGACGCCTTCCTGATCGGGCTGCACTCCCCCGACACCGCCGCCGACGGCCGCCGCGCGTACATCCACTTCGTCGGGGTCGCCCCGGAGCTGCGCGGGCAGGGCGTGGGCCGGGCGCTCTACGAGGAGTTCTGCCGGCGGGCCGCGGCGGCCGGGTGCAAGGACGTGCGGTCGGTCACCTCACCGCGCAACACCCGCTCCATCGCCTTCCACCGGGCCATGGGCTTCGGCCTCGAACCGGGTGACCGCGAGGTCGACGGGCTGCCGGTGCACGGCGACTACGACGGTCCGGGCCACGACAGGGTCTGCTTCCGCCGGGAGCTGTAGGCCGGCGCTACCGCCCCCGCGCCGCGCGGGCGAGCCGCGTGGCCGCCGCCACCCGGGGCGCGTTGTCCGCGGGCCTGCGCCGCGGATGCACGGTGTTGGCGAGCAGCACCAGGAAGGTGTCCGTCGCCGGGTCGAGGACCAGGGACGTGCCGGTGAAGCCGGTGTGCCCGGCCGCGCCGCGCCCCGCCAGCTCCCCCATGAACCACGGCTGGTCGATGTTGAACCCGAGCCCGGAGCCCGCCAGCATCAGCTCGACGAAGTCGGGGCCGAGGATGCGGGCCCTGCCGTACGAGCCGCCGCACAGCAGCGTGCGGCAGAGCACCGCCAGGTCGCGTGCGGTGGAGAAGAGGCCCGCGTGCCCGGCGACGCCGCCGAGCGCCCAGGCGTTCTCGTCGTGGACGGTGCCGCGGAGCATCCCGCGGTCGGCCTTGGCCCAGGGCCTGCGCTGGTCCTCCGTCGCGGCGGCGTCGGGGCGCGGCCCGAAGCCGGTGGCGGTCATCCCGAGCGGCCGGGTGATGCCGTCGCGGACGAGGGCGTCGAGTGGGCGCCGGGTGAGGCGCTCCAGGATGTGCTGGAGCAGCAGCATGTTCAGGTCGGAGTAGACGTACGCGCCCGGCGCGGTGACCGGGGCCTCCGTGCGCAGGGCGGCGAGGCGCGCCGCGTCGTCCGGGCAGTCGTACAGCGGCAGTTCGGGCCGCAGTCCGGAGGTGTGGGTGAGCAGCTGGCGGACGGTGATGCCGTGCTCGGCGGCGGCCGTGAACTCGGGGACGTACGCCCCGACGAGCGCGTCGATGCCGAGCGTGCCGCGCTCCAGCTGCTGGACGGCCGCGACCGTCGTGAACAGTTTGGTGAGCGAGGCCAGGTCGAAGGGGGTGGTGGTGCGCATCGGCACGCGCCACTCGCGGGGCAGCTCGACGCCCGTGTCGGTCTCCGGGTCGTACGAGGCGTAGCGCACCGCCCAGCCCGTCGCCTCCTCGGCCGCGATCACGGGGCCGCGGCCCACGATGACCACGGCGCCCGCGCACCAGGGGCGCGGGCCGCACGTCAGGTCGCGCACCTCGGTGACGAGGCGGCCGATCTCGTCGGGGTCGAGGCCCGCGCGGTCCGGCGTGCCGGGGCGCAGGAGTCTTGGTGCGCTCAGTGGTCCGCCTCCTCCGTCGGCTTGCGCGGCCAGGGGCGGCACAGTCCCACGAAGCAGATGACGGCCGCCAGCGCACAGCTCAGCTGGACGACGGCCATCGGGACCGCCGTGTCCTCGCCCGCGATGCCGACGAGGGGGGAGGCGACCGCTCCGATGAGGAAGGAGGAGGTGCCGAGCAGCGCGGAGGCGGAGCCCGCGGCGTGCGGGGTGCGGTTCAGCGCCAGCGACTGGGTGTTGGGCAGGGCGAGGCCCATCGCCGACATGAGGACGAAGAGTCCGGTGGCGACGGGGAACAGGCCGACGTCGCCGAAGACGCCGGTCGTCATGAGCAGGAGTGCCGTCGCCGAGGTCGCGATCAGTGCGAGGCCGACGGCGAGGACCTTGTCGAGGCTGGTCCTGCCGACGAGGACCTTGCCGTTGAGCTGGCCCGCGGCGATCAGTCCGACGGAGTTGACGCCGAAGAGGAGGCTGAAGGTCTGCGGGGAGGCGCCGTAGATCTCCTGGATGACGAAGGGCGAGGCGGAGATGTACGCGAAGAGCGCGGCGAACGCGAAGCCGCCCGCGATCATGTAGCCGGCGAAGACGCGGTCGGCGAGGAGCGACCTCATGGTGCGCAGCGCCTCGACGGTGCCGCCGCCGTGCCGCTTCTCGGGGGCGAGGGTCTCGGGGAGGCGGCGCCAGACCAGGAGGGTCAGCGCGGTGCCGACGACGGTGAGGACGACGAAGATGCCGCGCCAGTCGGTGAAGCGCAGGACCTGGCCGCCGATGAGGGGCGCGGCGACGGGGGCGACGCCGGAGATCAGCATCAGGGTGGAGAAGAAGCGGGCCATGGCCACGCCGTCGTAGAGGTCGCGGACGATCGCGCGGGCGATGACGATGCCGGCCGAGCCCGCGAGTCCCTGCAACAGGCGGAAGCCGATGAGGAGTTCCACGGTGGGCGCGAAGGCGCAGGTCGCGGTGGCGATCACATAGACGAGCAGGCCGCCGAGGAGCGGGCGGCGGCGACCCCACCTGTCGCTCATCGGGCCGACGACGAGCTGGCCGAGCGCCATGCCCATGAGGCAGGCGGTCAGGGTGAGCTGGACGGTGGCGGCCCGGGCGCCGAGGGCGTCGGTGACCTCCGGCAGGGCCGGCAGGTACATGTCCATGGAGAGGGCGGGGACCGCGGTGAGGCCGCCCAGGACGAGCGTGACGAGGGCGCCGGTACGGCGGAGGGCGGCGGGCCCGTGTGGCTCCGCCGCCTTCGGTATGTGGTGCTCCGCCGTCGTCTGCCCGCGCTCAGCCATCGCGCCCCTCCCGGTCGATCCGATCCGTCGTCCATGGTCGCAGCTCCCGGTGCGTGGTAGGGACCGGATTCCGGCCCGGCGCCGTCCCGGGGACACCGACGGGGGAAGGTCGTGTGACGTCCTGAAGCCTTCATCGTTTAGCCATCGCCGGGCAATTCCTTTATGCCGCCGATCTGGACAAGGCTCGATGAGAATCTCCTTTCTGCTGCAGAACGCCTATGGAATCGGTGGCACCATCCGCGCCACTTTCAATTCCGCCAGTGCTCTCGCCGAGCGCAACGACGTCGAGATCGTCAGTGTCTGGCGCCCGCGCGACAGGCCCAGTCTGGCGCTGAGCGGAAAGGTCCGGCTGCTGTCCCTGATCGACAGCAGGCCGCACGCGCCGCGCAACGACCTCGGCAACGGACTGCTGGGCGAAGCGACCCCGCTGGTTCCTCCCGCCGAGGCGCGGGGCGCGAAGTTCGACCGGCTCACCGACCGGCGGGTGGCCCGGTTCCTCCGGCGTACCGACACCGATGTGGTGGTGGCCACCAGGCCGGGTCTGGTGATGTACCTGGCCGAGTTCGGCCGCGGCCACTATCTGCGGATCGGCCAGGAGCACCGGGTCTACGGCACGCACGAGCCGGGTATCCGCGCCGCCCAGGACGCCGCCATCGCCGCGCTGGACGCGCACACCACCGTCACGGAGGCGGACGCCGTCACGCACCGCCGGCATCTCGCGGCCACGGGCACCCCGATCGTGTCGGTCCCCAACTCGTCACCGCCGCCGCCCTCCACCGCCGTGTCGGACGGCGAGGCTCCGCTCGTCATCGCCGGCGGGCGTCTCATTCCGGTGAAACGGTACGGCGTGCTGGTGGACGCCTTCGCCACGGTGGCCGCCGCGCACCCGCGGTGGAAGCTGCGGATCTACGGGCGCGGGCCGAAGCACGCGGCGCTGCGGGCCCGCATCGACGAGCTCGGCCTGAGCGACCACGTCTTTCTGATGGGCGCCACTCCTTCCCTCGCCACCGAGTGGGCCAAGGGGTCGATCGCCGCCGTCACCTCGCGCGAGGAGTCGTTCGGCATGACCATCGTGGAGGCCATGCAGTGCGGCACCCCGGTGGTCGCCACCGACTGCCCCCACGGGCCGGCGGAGATCATCCGGGACGGCGAGGACGGCCTGCTCGTCCCCTCGGGCGACAGCGCCGCCGTCGCCCGGGGCCTCATCGGGCTCATCGAGGACGCCGACCTGCGCCGCGCCATGGGCAGCGCCGCCCGGCGCAACGTCGAGCGGTACGCGCCCGACAACATCGCCCGGCGCTACGAGGAACTCTTCGACGGCCTGCGCGCCTCATCCCCGCCCGCCCCGGTGCCGCTCGACTGCCGGGTGGCGGCCGGTGCGGGGCGGGCCGGGGCGGCCGTCCGGCAGGCGGTCCGCCGGACCGTGCGCGGGGCCGTGCGGGGGCGCTCGGCGAGCTCCGGCGCGCTGCGTCCGCGGTCCACCTGTTCCGTGGACGCGGCGGGCGACCTCGTCGTACGGCTGGACCCGGCCGGCCTGCCCGGCACCGCGTTCACGCTGACGGCGACGCTGCGGGGATCGGAAGGCGGCGGCGACCACCTGGTCGAGGTTCCGCTGCGGCGGCCCGGGACCGAAGGGGAGCCGTGGACGGCCGTCCTCGAACGCCGCACGCACCTGCTCGCCGAGGGCCGCTGGGACTTCCACGTCGTCCGCGCGGACGACGGGGCGCGGCGCCGTGTCGCCGCCACGGCGGTCGAACAGCACAACCTGCTGAACCCGCGGCTCTCGCCACAGGCACCGTTCGGCTGGTGGATTCCCTATACGACCGTCAAGAACAACCTCTCCGTGCGTGCCTGGTACCGCCCGGCGCACGCGGAGGCCCACACGGTGACCACCGACGCCGTGTCGTGCACGGTCGAAGGGACGCTGTACGGCGCGGAGTTCCCCCAGGGGCAGCGCCCCCGCCTCCTCGCCGTACCGCGTCATGACCCGTCCGCCGCCTTCGAGGCCGACGTGACGACGTCGGGGACGGACCGTTTCCTCTTCTCCCTCGCCCACTCCCGGACGCTGGACGCCTGCGTTGGGGCGAGGGAGACCTGGGACCTCGCGCTGCGGCTGTCCCCGGGGGCCGAGCCGGTCCGCGTGGCGCGCGTCATCGGCGACGTCATCGACCGCAAGCGCACCGACGCGTACCCGGCCGCCCGGACACCCGGTGACGGGCCCGGTGCCGCCTCCGTGCGCCCCTACTTCACGGTGAACAACAACCTGGCGCTGGCGCTCAGGCCGGCCCCGGAGGCCGCGGGGCCCTACGCGGGCCGCAGCCCCGGGTCGCCCGCCTCCGTCACGAACGACGCCGCCGTCCTGATGGGGGCGCCCGGCGTCGTGACCGCCGACACCGTCTTGTAGTCCGCCCGCGCCGCGTCGTCGCCGAGGGCGACCGTCACGTAGCCGCGGCGGCCGTTGTAGAACTTCAGGTGCGGGTTGGCCTTGGTGTAGGTGTCCCAGTTGGCTGGCTTGTCCGCGCCGTCCTTGCCGCTGGCGATGGACGTGGCGACGATCTCCGTGCCGACGGTCTTCGAGGACGGGTCGTCGAAGTCGGCCTTGATGTCGAAGGCGTAGCCGACGTGTACGTCGCCGGTGAGGACCATGAGGTTCTCGATGCCGGCGGACCGGGCGCCGGCGAGGACGCGCTGCCGGGAGGCACGGTAGCCGTCCCAGGCGTCCATGGAGAGCTTCGCCTGCGCGTTGAGGTCGAGCTTGCGCTCGGAGAAGGTGACCTGCTGCGGGACGACGTTCCACAGGGCACGCGAGCGCCGCCAGCCGTCGATGAGCCAGCGCTCCTGCGTGGCGCCGGTGATGGTGCGCCTCGGGTCGTCCGTCTCGGGTCCCGGGACGTGCGCCTTGTCGCCGTACGCCTGGTCGGAGCGGTACTGCCGGGTGTCGAGGATGTCGAACTGGGCGAGGCGGCCCCAGGTCAGGCGCCGGTAGAGCTGGGCGTCGGGGCCGCTCGGCAGCTGGCGGCGGCGCAGCGGCTGGTTCTCCCAGTACGCGCGGTAGGCGGCGGCGCGGCGGAGCAGGAACTCGGCGGGCGGGTTGCCGTTCTCGTCGATGTCGTCGGCGTAGTTGTTCTCGGCCTCGTGGTCGTCCCAGGTGACGACGAAGGGGTGCGCGGCGTGTGCGGCGCGCAGGTCCGGGTCGGACTTGTAGAGGGCGTACCGCAGGCGGTAGTCCTCCAGGGTCTGCGTCTCCTTGTTGAAGTGGGCGGGCAGCGTGCGGTCGGTGTAGTTGCGGGCGCCGCCGACGGAGTTCACGGCGTACTCGTAGAGGTAGTCGCCGAGGTGGAAGACGACGTCGACGTCGTCCTTGGCCAGGTGCTTGTACGCGGTGAAGTAGCCGTCGTGGTACGCCTGGCAGGAGACGGCGGCGAGGGTGAGGGCGCCGGGGCGGCTGCCGGTGGGCGGCGCGGTGCGGGTGCGGCCCGTCTCACTCACCCAGCGGCCGGTCTTGAAGCGGAAGTAGTAGGTGCGGCCCGCGTCGAGGTGGTCGGCCTCGACGTGCACGGTGTGGTTGAACTCGGGGTGCGCGGTGACCTTGCCGCGTCTGGCGACGCGCCGGAACCGGGCGTCGTGGGCGAGCTCCCAGTGGACGGTGACGCGCTCCTGGGGCAGGCCGTTGCCCGGCTCGTAGGGGGCGGGGGCGAGGCGGGTCCAGAGCAGGACCGAGGAGGGCTGCGGGTCGCCGGACGCGACGCCGAGCGTGAAGGGGTTCTCGGTGATGCGGCGGGCGTCGAGCTCGGCGGCGCCCGCGACGCCCGCGGTGGGCAGGTTGGTGGCGAAGGCGAGCGCGGCGGCGGCGCCGGTGACGGTGAGGAACCTGCGGCGTCCCAAGTGGCGTGCCGCGGCCCGGAGTTCCGGTGCGTGGTGCTGGCCTGCGGGTGTCATGTGGCCCTCCCCTGACGGTTGGTGTCAGGGGCATGTAAGTGGCGGGGGACGACGCGGGACTGTCGCGTACACAACAGCCGCATGGCGGTCGGATGATGTCCGCGTGGACAGCCCTCCCGTACGCTGCGGGGCCATGAACGCTGAGCGAACTGCATCGCCGAAGACCGCAGTGGTGACCGGGGCCGGCTCCGGAATCGGCCGCTCCGTCGCCCTCGAACTGCTCGCCGCGGGGTGGTCCGTGGCGCTCGCGGGCCGGCGCGCGGAGACGCTGGAGGAGACGGCCGCGCTCGCACCGAAGGAGGGTGGCGCCGCCTTGTGCGTACGTACGGACGTGTCGCGGCCCGAGGACGTGGCGGCGCTCTTCGCCCGCGTCGGCGAGGGCTTCGGGCGCCTGGACCTCCTCTTCAACAACGCGGGCACCTTCGGCCCCGGCGGCGTACCGGTCGAGGAGCTCCCCTACGACGCCTGGCGGCACGTCGTCGACACCAACCTGAACGGCGCGTTCCTGTGCGCGCAGGCCGCCTTCCGGCAGATGAAGGGGCAGGACCCGCAGGGCGGGCGGATCATCAACAACGGCTCCGTCTCGGCGCACGCGCCGCGCCCGAACTCGGTGGCGTACACGGCGACGAAGCACGCCCTGACCGGCCTGACGAAGTCGCTCTCCCTGGACGGCAGGCCCTACCGCATCGCGGTCGGGCAGATCGACATCGGCAACGCCGCGACCGACATGACCGAGCGCATGCAGTCCGGAATCCTCCAGGCGAACGGCCAGTTGGCGAGCGAGCCGGTGATGGACGTGTCGGACGTGGCGCGCACGGTGCGGCACATGGCGGAGCTGCCGCTGGAGGCGAACGTCCAGTTCGCGACGGTGCTCGCGACCAACATGCCGTACGTCGGGCGGGGTTGAGGCGGGGGCGCCGATCCGGGCCGGGCTCGCCCGGAGGCCCGCCCTGGGTCCCGCCCTGGGTCCCGCCCTGGGTCCCGCCCTGGGTCCCGCCCTGGGACGGGACCCTCATCCCGGCCCGAGATCTACACAAGCGGAATAGGATCTACCGCATCAATCCAGGTCACGGCTCCCCGTATGCTCAGCTTCTCTCCACGAGAACTTCACACTTGGAGCACTCCTTGCGCATACGCACCGCGGCCCCCGCCGTCCTCACCGCCACCGCCCTGTCGGTGGCACTGCTCGCCGCGTCCCCCGCGTCGGCGGCGACGGCACGCCACCAGGGCGGCCTGCACCTCGGCTACATCCAGTACGACAGCCCGGGCCGGGACACCCGCTCGAACTCCTCGCTGAACGCGGAGTGGGTGAACATCCACAACAACAGCCGCTCGGCGATCCAGCTGGAGGGCTACAAGCTGAAGGACGACACCGGCTACACGTACACCTTCGGCAGCTACAAGATCGGCGCCGGCAAGACCGTCAAGGTCCGCACCGGCAAGGGCACCAACGCCTCCGGCGTGCGCTACTGGGGCCGCACCAACTACGTGTGGAACAACACGGGCGACAAGGCGCGCCTGATCAAGCCGAGCGGTTCCCAGCAGGACTCCTGCTCGTGGTCGCGGACCGGATCGGGTCACACGAGCTGCCACTGACCACCATCAGGGGGAGGGGGCAGGGCGACCGCTCCGCGGTGGTGACCCCGCGGTTGGGGCCGCGGGGCCGACGCACGCCGCGGAACGGTCGCCCTGCGACGCGCGGGCTCAGGCCTGGCCCGTCTCGAAGCGCGCGATCTTTCCGCCCTCGACCGTGAACCGCCACTTCGTGCGCATCTCGCCCCAGGTGTCGTTCCGGTACGAGACGACCAGCGTGCGGCCGCCGTCCGACTCCGTCTCGACGTCCATATGGCCGTTGGAGGAGAAGACCTCGCGGTCCGTCCAGTCGGCGACGTCCCGGTCGGAGCCGTCGTCGGACATGGTCGCGCCGGGCGCGAGCAGGGCGTCGAAGGCGGCCTTGTCGTGGGCGTTCACCGCGGTGACGAAGGACCGGACCGTGGGGTCGGAGAGACGGTTCACCTGGATGCTCATGGGCTCACGGTCACACCGGGCGGCCCGCGGCGCCACCGCTGCCCCGCCGGGCGAGTCGGCGGGTCACCGGCGGGTCACCCGGACGGACCGGCGGGCCGGGTGGCGCGCGCGGGTCCGGTGGACGGTGGAGGCGGACGCATCCGCCGCCCCGCCGAGGGGCCGAACCGGGAGTTCCCCATGACCACCTGCTCGTGCCTGGACCGACGAGACCTCGGGCTGCTGCTGCTCCGCGCGGGCACCGGCGGAGTGCTCGCCGCACACGGCGCCCAGAAGCTGTTCGGCTGGTTCGGGGGCGGTGGTGTCGAGGGCACCGGCGCCTTCATGGAGTCCGTCGGCTACGCGCCCGGCAAGGCGAACGCGGTCGTCGCGGGCCTCGCCGAGGCGGGCGGCGGCGTACTCCTCGCCCTCGGCCTCGCGACCCCCGCGGCGGGGTCGGCGGCGGCGGGCGCGATGGCGGGCGCCGCGGCCGTGCACGCGCCGAACGGCTTCTTCAGCCAGGGCGGCGGCTACGAGTACCCGGCGTTCCTCGGCATGGTCTCCGCCGCCCTCGCCGTCACGGGCCCCGGCCGCTACTCCGCCGACCACGCCCTCGGCCACTCCCTCAACCGCGCCTGGATGGTCCCGGCCGCGATCACCGGCACAGCGGTCGGGGTACTGGCGACACTGGGCGCCCGGAAGAGGAACGTCCGGGCGGCGGAGGCGGGGGCGGGGGCGGAGGAGGGATAGGGGTAGGGGACGAGGGGCAGCCGGGGCGCCGCGTCGGCGGGCGGGCCCGGGGCGACGGGTGGGCCCGGGGCGACGGGTGGACCCAGGGCGGCAAGCGGGCCCAAGGCGGTGAGCGGGCCCAGGGCGGTGAGCGGGCGAAAATTGATGGTTGGGGCGTCGGGTGGTCCGTTAGCGTGCGCGGTCATGACCACTGACAGCGATCATCCCCCGCGGCTCACCCGGCTCACCTTCCACGGGCCGCTCTCCGAGGAGCGCGCGGACCGGCTGGTCGGGCGGCTGGCCGCGGCCGGGCCCCGGAGCGTGCTCGACATCGGCTGCGGCTGGGGCGAGTTGCTGCTCCGCGTTCTGGAAGCCGTGCCGGAGGCGGTCGGCGTCGGCGTCGACATCAAGGCCGAGGATCTGGACCGCGGCCGCGCGAACGGCAAGGAGCGCGGGCTGGACGGACGGGTCGTCTTCGCCGAGGAATCGGCGACGGACACCACCCGCGGCCCCGCCGACCTCGTGCTGTGTCTCGGCGCGAGCCAGGCCCTCAGCTCCGCCGAGCCGCCCCGGACGACGATCGAGGCGCTGCGCACGCTGCGGCGCCTGGTCAACCCGGGCGGGCGCGTCGTGCTCGGTGAGGGGTTCTGGCAGCGCGAGCCCACCGCGGCGGAGCTCGCCGCGATGTGGCCGGACGCCGACGCGGGCGAGCACCTGTCGCTGGGCGACCTGGTGGACGCGGCGATCGAGGCGGGGTTCCGCCCGCTGTGGGTGGAGACGGCGAGCGCCGAGGAGTGGGAGGAGTTCGAGTCCGGCTACCGCTCCGACGTCGAGGAGTGGCTGGCCGCGCACCCCGGCCACGCGCTGGCCGCCGAGACCCGCGCACGCGTCGACGCACAGCGTTCGTCCTGGCTGCGCGGCTACCGCCGGGTGCTCGGCATCGCATACCTGACCTTGGTGCCGGTCGGCTGAGGCGGGTTAGGGTCGCGCGGTAGGAGCCTGGCACAGGCTCCTACCCCTCACGGATCGAATCGAACGGAACAGGGGGCTCGCACCATGGGCGCCAGGGTCACCGCGGTCAGCAGCAACGGAACGTACTCCTTCACCAAGCCGAACCGTGAGAGCGTGACACTGCTCGCGGGCCTCGGCGTCGAGGGCGACGTGCATGCCGGTACGAAGGTGAAGCACCGCTTCCGTGTCGCGCAGAACCCGGACCAGCCGAACCTCCGCCAGGTCCACCTCATGCACGAGGAGCTCTTCGACGAGCTGGCGGACGACGGCTTCACCGTGGCGCCCGGCGAGCTCGGCGAGAACATCACCACGCGCGGCATCGACCTGCTCGGCCTGCCCGTCGGCGCGCTCCTGCACATCGGTGCCGACGCCGTCGTCGAGATCACGGGTCTGCGCAACCCGTGCCGCCAGATCGACGCGTTCCAGGCGGGCCTGATGAAGAAGGTCGTCGGCCGTGACGCGTCGGGGGCCGTCGTCTACAAGGCCGGGGTGATGAGCGTGGTCCTGCGGGGCGGCGAGATCCGTCCCGGCGACGCGATCGAGACCGTCCTGCCGGAGGGCCCGCACCGCCCGCTCGAAAAGGTCTGATACCGAAGTAGGGCCGTGCGCGACTTTCGGCGGCTGTGCCGGACCCCGCCCCGCTCCTAGCGTCTTCGATGAAGACGATCGACGGAACGGAGTCCATGAGATGGCGGGCAAAGAGCTCGGCGGGGCGCGGGACGCACGGGGCGGGACCACGGAACTCGGGCATCCACGGAGCGATCTGCTTCTGCTGCTCGTCGGCCTGCCCGTCCTCGGGCTGCTGCTCGGCCTCGTGGTGCCGCGGCTCGCCCGCTGGGCGTCCGGGTCGCCGGTGCTGCCGTGGCGGGACGGCATCGAGTTCATCGGCAGGTTCGACGCGCCCTGGCAGACCGCGCTCGTCATGGCCGCCGGTCTGGTGGCCGGACTCGCCCTCGCCTTCACGGCGATCGCCGAGACGGCGACGCTGAAGCTGAGCGACGCGCTGGTGCACGTCGAGCGGGACGGCCGGACGTGGAGCTTCGAGCGCGCCGATGTGTCGGCGGTGTTCCTCGACGGCAAGCAGCTCGTGCTGCTCGGCGCGGACTCCGGTGAGCTCGTACGGGAGGAGCACGGGCCGCGCGCCGCCGCGCTGGCCGGGGCGTTCCGCGCGCACGGCTACCCGTGGCGGGACGCCGACCCGCACGCGTCGCTGTTCCACCGCTGGATTCCCGGCACCCCCGACCTGCCCGCCGAGGTCCACGCGCTGCTCGCCGCGCGGAAGGCGGCGCTGAAGCGGAAGGCCCCGCAGGACGCCAGGGACCTGGCGGAGACCGTGCGGGGCCTCGGTTTCGTCGTACGCGGCGAGGGGGCGCAGCAGTTCTGGCGCCCCCTCGCCGGGGTCTGAGAGCGTTGGAGCGGGCCCTCAGAACACGAACGGGCCCGGCGACTGGGCCGACGTGGCGTTGCAGGTCACGGTGAGACCGAAGACCACTATGCGCAGGGACTTCCCTTCCAGACTGTCGCCCGCGGCGACGGTTCCGGTGAGCGGTCCGGTGGAGATGGCGCCGCCGGCCGGGATGGCCGGGTTGGAGCTGCCGGTGAAGTCGGTCGTCCCCGTGCCGTTCTTGGTGAGGGTGAGGGTCGAGTTGACGGAGCCCGCCCCGAGGTCGATCGGGGCCGTTATCGCCGAGGTGGACACGTCGATGGTCGCGTTGGTGCCGTCCTGGGCGGCGGTGAGGGTCGCCGTCCCGGAACCGTACGATCCGCAGTCGAACGAGAGGGTGGCGCTCTGCGGCTCGACGGCACCGGCCGCCGGTGCCATCGCGAGCGCGCCGACGGCGAGGGCGCCGACACCCAGCGCCGAGCCGATGCCTCTGCCGAGTCCGCCGAGCCTGCTGTGCCTGCCGTGCCTGCTGCCGTTTCGCATGGAGGACCTGCCTTCATGAGGTGGGGGGAGCGAGGGGGGATGCGGTACCTGACGGGTAGTCAGCGCGCGGGATCGTTGCCCATTGATGCACAGGGGCCTTGGGGCGACAAGGCCGGACTCCATGATTTTTGACATGTCACGACCAATTCCGGTCGCCACGGCCCCCACCGCTCCCCGGTTTACCTCGCCTCCCTCGCCTCCCTCGCCAGGAGCTCGACGTACGCGCCCGTCCACGCCTCGACCGTGGCCCGGTCCCACAGGTCGGTCGAGTACTCCAGATACCCGGAGAGCACGTCCCCCGTGGGGATCAGACCGAAGTTGAACTCGGAGCGCGCGCCCGGGACCGCGAGGTCCTCGACCGCCGTGACGACGCCCGGCAGTTCGATCTCCGTCTCCAGCGAGCTCTGGTACTGGAAGCCGAGCGGCAGCCGTTCGGGCACCTCGGTCCCCAGCGCCGCGCTCACGTCCGCGGCCACCGCGCGGATCGGCGCGGCATGGTCGATGGCGCCGACCGCGCCGCGCGCCACCTGGTCCACCAGCTCCCCGAACGACGCGGCCTCGCCGCCCCGCACCCGCAGCGTGAAGGACGACACCGTGCAGGCGGCGAGTGCCTCGAACTCGCGCCGCTCACGGTTGGCGTAGGAGATGCCGAGCACCACGTCCGGCCCCTCCCCCACCTCCGCGACCAGCCGCGCCAGCGCGGCCGCCGTCACCACGAAGGGCGTCGTGCGGTGCCGTCGCGCCAGCGCCTCGACATCGGCACGCACGGCCCGGTCCACCGTGAACAGGACCACGTCGCCCGCCCCGCTCAGCTCCGCGGGGCGGGGCCTGTCCAGCGGCAGCGGCATGCCGAAGGAGGCGCCCTTCAACTGGCGCGTCCAGTAATCGACCAGGCGGCCCTTGTCCCGCGTGCGGCTCTGCTCGCGCTGCCAGCGCGCGTAGTCGCCCGGCTGCGGGACGTCCTCCGGGAGGCCGTGCGGGGTTCCTGTCGTCGCCGCCCGGTACAGCGCGGCCAGTTCGCGCAACAGGATGCTGACCGACCAGCCGTCGCAGGCCGCGTGGTGCAGGACGAAGAGCAGCACCCACCGGTCCTCACCGGTGCGCAACAGGCGCAGGACCGGGGCGAGTTCGGCGTCGATGTCGAACGGTGTCGCCGCTGTCCCCGCCGCCGCGCGTTCCGCCTCCTCCTCGGCGGCGGCCGCCGAGCCGTGCCGCGCGAACAGGTCCTCCTCCGGGAGCTCCACCGCCCGGGGGTGCAGCGCCTCCTGCCACCACTCCCCGCCGTCCTCCACGAAGCGTGTGCGCAACGCCTCGTGCCGGGCGACGAGCCGGGTCAGCGCGGTCCGCAGGGCCGGTACGTCCAGTGCCCCCGTCAGGGTGAGCCGCATCGCCACGTTGTAGATCTGCGGGCGGGGGTGCGTGCGGTGGCGCGTGATGAAGGCGCCCTGCTGGGCGGTGACGGGGGCGCGGGCCGGCACGTCGTCCTGCCCTGCCCCGTTCCCGGAGTCTGCCCCGTCCCCGGAGCCTGCTTCGCTCCCGGAGTCTGCCCGGTTCCCGGAGCCTGTCCCGTCCCCGGAGGCTGTCCCGCCCTTGGAGCCTGCTTCGCTCCCGAAGTCTGCCCCGTCCCTGGAGCCTGCCCCGTTCCCGGAGCCTGCCCCGTCCCCGGAGCCTGCCCCGCTCTCGGAGCCCGCCGCTCCCCCTGCGTCTCCCGCCAGGAACGCCGCCATCGCCCGTAGCGTCGGCTCCTCGTAGAAGCGGGCCACGGGGTACTCCGTACCGAACTCCTCCCGGACGGCGTTCGCCAGCCGGATGGCCGTGATCGAGTGGCCGCCCAGCTCGAAGAAGGAGGCGTCGGAGGCGATCGCCGCCGCGTCCACCTCGAACTCCTCGGCCCAGAGCCGCTTGAGGCGGGCCTCGACGTCCGTCGTCACCGGGCGTGCCGGGGCGGCGGTCGAGGTGGTCAGGGCGGGAGCGGGCAGCGCGGCCCTGTCCACCTTGCCGTTGGCGGAGTACGGGAGCCCGGACAGCACGGTCCAGGCATGGGGCACCAGGTGGTCCGGCAGGCGTGCCGCCAGCTCGGCCGTCAGCCGGTCGGCGAGCTCCTGTCCTTGCCCGGCGGCGGCCGACGCGGGCACGACGTAGGCGGCGAGGCGGGCCTCGCCCCGCCGGTCGCGGCGGGCCAGGACGAGTGCCTCGCGGACCTCCGCCAGGCCGCCGAGGGCACGGGTGACCTCCTCGGGTTCGACGCGGTGGCCGCGTATCTTCACCTGGTCGTCGGCCCGGCCGCGGAACTCCAGCGCGCCGTCGCCGGTCCAGCGGACCAGGTCGCCGGTGCGGTACATCCGCCCTTCCGTGCCCAGCGGGTCGTCGACGAAGCGCTCCGCCGTGAGGTCGGGCCGGCCGAGGTAGCCGGTCGCCACGCCTGGTCCGCCGACGTACAGCTCTCCCACCTCACCGGCGGGCACCTCCCGGCCGCGCGCGTCCAGCACCCGCAGGGTGACGTTGTCGACGGGGCGGCCGATCGGGACGGGCCCCTCGGGAGCGTGCGGTTCCACGGTCGCGACCGTGCACAGCACCGTCACCTCGGTGGGGCCGTAGACGTTCACCGTCTCGTACGGGACGCCGGGGCGCGGGCGGGTGCGCAACACGTCGCCGCCCAGCAACAGGTGCCGCAGCGGGGGCTGTTGTGACGTGGGGAGAGTGAGGACCGCCTCGCCGAGGGCCGTCGGCAGGATGGAGAAGGTGATCCGCCGGTCCGCGTACCAGCGGGCCAGCGCGGCCGGGTCCCTGCGGATCGTCTCGTCCGCCACGACGACCGTCGCGCCCGCGGTCAGCGCGGGCCAGATCTCCAGCGCGGCCGCGTCGAAGCCCTGGCTGCAGACGGCGGCGCTGCGGTCGTCCGCGGTGAACCCGAAGCGCTCGTGGTGCCACTGGCACAGGTCCACGACGGCCCGGTGCGGGACGGCGACGCCCTTGGGGGTGCCGGTGCTGCCGGAGGTGTAGATCGCGAAGCAGAGGGACTCGGGGGAGCTGGGCTCCGCCGGACCGCTCTCAGTGAGGGAGGCAGCGGAGGTGGCGGTGGCGGTGAGGTCGAGCAGCTTCGTCCCGGCCGGGCACGTGGGACGTACGCCCGTGTTCCCGTCCTCCGCGCCGTCCACCACCAGGATCCGTGCGCCGCTCTCCGTCAGGATGGTCTCGGCCCGTGCCCTGCCCTGGCCGGGGTCCAGCGGCACGTACCCGCGTCCCGCCTTGAGAGCCGCGAGCATGGCCACGATCAGGCCGGTGCCGCGCGGCAGCCAGAGCGCGACCGGCGCGCCCCCTCCGCCGGCGGCCCGCAGCGCCGCCGCGAGCCGCTCGGCGCGCGTCTCCAACTCCCCGTACGTCAGGACCTCTTCACCGCTGACCACGGCGGGGCGTGCCGGGGCGACGGCGGCCCAGCGCGACGTGAGGGAGTCGACGGTGCTGCGCGTCCGCTGCCGGGCGGGCCCGTGCCGCCACTCCCGCGGCACCGCGGCCGTGCCCCCGGCCGCCTCCGCGAGAACGTCCCGGAACGTCGCGAAGAGCGCGTCGACCGTCGCCTCGTCGAAGAGGTCGGTGTGGTACTCCAGATGGCAGCGGATGCCGTCGGGCTGGTCGGTGAAGTACACGCTGAGGTCCGTCAGCGCCTTGTCGGGCCCCGAGTCGAGCGGTGTCGCCCGCACGCCTGGCAGGTCGAAGCGGAAGGGGTCGCCGGTCTCGAACTCGGCGAGCGTCTGGAAGACGGGCGTCCGGTCGAGCGCGCGAGGCGGCGCCAACTCCCTTACGACCGCCTCGAAGGGCACGTCCGCGTGGTCGTACGCGTCCAGGGCCACCCCGCGCACCCGGTCCAGGAGCGTGCCGAAGTCCGGGTCGCCGGAGAGGTCGAGGCGCAGTGCGAGGGTGTTGACGAAGAAGCCGACCACGTTCTCGTACTCGGGCGTGCGGTCGGACATGGGTGTGCCGATGACGAGGTCGTCCTGGCCGGTGACCTGGCGCAGCGCGGCCGCGTACCCGGCGAGCAGGGTCATGAAGAGGGTGCTGCGTCGCTCGCGCGCGAACTTCCTTATACGTCCGGCCAGTTCGGGTTCGAGTGTGCGGAACAGGGCGCGGCCGTTGGAGGTCATGACGGCGGGCCTGGGGCGGTCGGCGGGCAGCTCCAGGACGGGCAGGTCGCCGTCGAGCGCCTTCTTCCAGTACGCGAGGTCCTCGGCCGCCTTCGGGCCGCCGAGCGAGTCGAGCTGCCCGCGGGCGTGATCGGCGTAGGTGCGGGTGAGGGCGGGCAGGTCCGCGGCGGGGGCGCCCGGCAGGTGCGCGCGGTAGAGCGCGGAGACGTCGCGGGCGAGCACGGCCGCCGAGGCCGCGTCCATCACGATGTGGTGCAGGGAGAGGACGAGGACGTGCCGCCGCTCGCCGAGACGGACGAGACGCGTGACGAACAGCGGGCCGTTCGCCAGATCGAAGCGGCGCCCGCTCTCCGCCCCGAGCACGTCGGCGACGGGGTCGCCGGCGCCCGCACCTGTGCCGTCGACGACCTCGAAGTCCACCGGGCCCGGCGGCAGGGTGAACTGCCGTGCCTCGCCTGTCACTTCGCGGAACACGGTGCGCAGCTGCTCGTGCCGTGCGGCGAGGTCGCCCAGGGCGGCGCGCAGCGCGGGGACGTCGAGCGGCCCTTCGAGCTCGATGGCCTTGGTCTCGTTGTACGCGGTACGGCCCGGCAGCATCCGCTCCAGGAACCAGACCCGCTGCTGGCCCGGCGACAGGGGTGCCCCGCGGTCGGCCACCGGCTCCGCGCCAGGAACAGGCTCGGGCTCCCGCTCCGGGGGCGCCACGTACGCGCGGCGCAGCCCGTCGAAGTGGACCAGGCCGTCCCGCAGCGCGGTGGGCGCGACGCCGAAGTCGACGAGCCCGACGACCTCGTCGGCGCCCGCGGCCCGCACCGCGTCCACCACGGGCCGCACGCTCTGGGGGCTGCCGATGAGGGCCCGCTGGTCGCAGTAGCGGTCGTAGGCGCGGCGGAAGACCACGTCCAGGTCGTCCTCGGTCATCGCCGACAGGTCGATGTTCTGGCCCAGGCTGTTGGCGACGTTCCCGAAGAGGGAGAGGGAGGAGCGCATGTACCGCGACAGCGGCTCGCGCGCCTCGGCACGGGCCGTCGCGTGGTCCTCGGCGAGGTAGGTGTGCAGCAGCACGGCGACGTGCCCGGCGTCCGGGTCGAGGCCGCACTCGGCGCGCGTGCGGCGGTAGAGCGCGACGTTGTCGCGGAGCTGTTCCACGCTCTGCGTCATGAGGTTGGTGACGATGCCCACGTCGTGGCGTGCGGCCAGCTCGTACGACGCCGGGTTGCCGACCACGGCCGTGTACATCGGCGGCGCGTCCTGGACGGGCCGGGGGAACAGCCGCAGGTCGCTCTCGCCGTTCCCGGTGGTGCGGCGCACCGGCTCGCCCCGCCACAACTGCCGTACCTGGGCCACCTGTTCGTACATCAGCTCCCGGTGCGCGCCGAAGCGCTCGGGGAAGAAGACGAAGTCGTTGGCGTTCCAGCCGCCGGCGCAGCCGATGCCGATGCGGCCGCCTGAGAGGTTGTCGACCATCGACCACTCTTCGGCGACGCGGATCGGGTCGTGCAGCGGCAGCACCACCGAGCCCGCGTTGATGCGGATGCGACTGGTCTCGCGGGCGAGTGCGGCGGCGAGCACGACGGGGTTGGGGAACAGGCCCCCGAAGGAGTGGAAGTGCCGCTCGGGAATCCACAGGGAGTGGAAGCCGTTGCGGTCGGCGAACCGGGCCGTCTCCAGGAGGTGGTCGTACTTGCCGTGCCGCGGGGCCGCCTCGTCCTGCGGGTAGTCGCCGAAGAAGTAGACACCGAAGTCGAGAGGGCGGGGCCGGGCGGGTGCCGGCCGCTTCGGCCGCTCCGGCTGCTGCGACTGCTTCGGCCGCTCCGGCTGAACGGCGGCCGCGCTGTTCCAGGCCATGGCCTGCGGCTTGGCGGCGGGAGCGGGAGTACGAGTACTAGTAGGAGTAGGAGTAGGAGTAGGAGTACGAATAGGAGTAGGAATTGAGGCGGTGGGGCTTCCGAGGGGGAAACCCGCCGCGCGCAGCTCCCGCAGCGAGTCCTTCACCGCGTCCACGATGAACTCGACGTCGCCGTCGGAGTGTTCGGTGGACAGGAAGAAGTTCCGCCACTCCCACACGTGCACGCCGCGCAGCATGAGGTGGTGGTAGAGCAGTTCCATGTCCGCGCGGTGCTCGAAGCGGAACATCGAGCCGAAGTGGCTCATGCTCAGGGCGAACCCCTCGGCCTCGAAGAAGGCGTTGAGGGTGGCGGCCATGTCGTCGGTGCGGGCGTTCAGGCGTTCCTGGAGCCGCGGGCTGTGCTCCTTGAGGTGGGCCAGTACGGCGCGGGTGGCGACCATCGACACCGGGTGCTGGATGTACGTACCGCCGAAGAACGTGGTGTCGGCCCGCGGGTAGCTGTCGTCGCCGTACGTCCAGTGGCCGCCGTCGATGCCGTCCATGATGTCGGCCCGGCCCGCGATCGCCCCGATGGGGAAGCCGCCGCCGAGCAGCTTTCCGTACGTGGCCAGGTCGGGCGTGACGCCGTAGAGCTCCTGGGCGCCGCGCGGCGCGGGACGGAAGCCGGTCAGCATCTCGTCGAAGAGCAGCACGATGCCGTGCCGCCGCGTCAGTTCACGCAGGCGGCGCACGAACTCGGCGGGCCGCAGCGACGGGTGACGGCTCTGCACCGGCTCCACGACGACCGCCGCGATGTCGGCGGCCTGCTGCTCGATGACGGCGAGGCTCTCCTCGCTGCCGTACGGCAGGACGAGCAGGTCGGCGACGGCGTTGTGCGGGACGCCCGCGGACATCGGGACGGTGGTCAGACCCTCGCCGCCGGTGCGCGGGGAGCGGCCGAGGACGTTGTCGTTGTGACCGTGGTAGGCGCCCTCGAAGGTGATGATGCGGGAGCGCCCGGTGGCGGCGCGGGCGAGCCGGATGGCCGCGGAGTTCGCCTCCGTACCGGAGTTGGCGAAGGCGACGCGCTGCATGCCGGTCAGCTCGGCGAGCAGTTCGGCGGCCTCGCCGGTCTCCACGTTGCGCGGGCCGAGCTGGATGCCGCGCGAGAGGTGTTCGCGGACCGCTTCGGTGACGAAGGCGGGCTCGTGGCCGAAGAGCAGGACGCCGAAGCCCATGGTGATGTCGACGTAGCGGTTGCCGTCGATGTCCTCCAGCGAGGAGCCCTTCGCCCGCCGCCCCGCGATGGGGTACAGCATCTCCTTCGTGGTGCTGCGGAAGCCGACCGCCGCCCTGCTGTCGGCGAGCACGCGGCGGTAGCGCTGGGTGATGCTCTTCGAGGTGGGCGTCTTCGCGGTGTAGCGGCGGACGAGGTCGTCGAGGTGGGCCCGCTGGGACGCGGAGGCGTTGCCGCGGAGCATGCCGGAGCCACGGGCGACTTCCAGGCGGGGGCCGTGCTGGGCGGGGCGCGGGGTGGCCTGCGCCTCCTCGGCCCGCGTCTCCTCGACCTGCGTCTCCTCGACCCGCGCTTCCTCGGCCGCCGGGGCCGTCGGGGCCGTCGGGGCCGCCAGCTGCCGGGTGATGCGCTGTGAGAGCTCGGCCATCGCGGCGAGGTCCTGGTCGACGGCGGCGGAGACGGAGCCCCGGTGCGCGCTCATCGGTCGGTCCGCGTGGTCTGGGCGTCCAGCAGCCGCGTGAGCTGGCCCATGAGTTGCAGCTGCATCTGGGAGAGCTGGTGCACCTGGCGCACGAGGTCGTCGACCTCCTGCCGGGTGGCGTACTCGGTGGATGCCGCCCGGGCGGGCGGCACGGCAGCGGGCACGGGCACGGACACGGGCACGGCCGTGGGCGCGGTGACCGTCTCCCGGGGCGCCGGGACGGGCGCGGGGGCCAGAGGGGCCGGGGCGGGCGCGTAGGCCGGGGCAGCCACGGGAGCCGCGTGGACCGGCGACTCGGGCAGCGGCTCGGGCAGCGGCTCGGTACGCCCTGCCACCGCCTGCCCCGCCACCGCCTGCTCCGCCGCCGCCTTCCCCGCGATGATCACCGCGAGCCCCCTGGCCGTGCCCGCCTCCTCGAAGAGCTCCCGCATCGACACCTTGACCCGGTGCTCCTCCTCCAGCTCCCGGAGGACTCCGATCATCTGGAGCGAGTCCGCGCCCAGGTCGAAGAAGGAAGCGTCCTCGGCTATCTCGCTCGTGTCGTAGCTGAGGTGCTTCGCGGTGACCTTGATGATGTGCTGGAGCACGCGCTCGACCGCTGCCTCGTCCTGTGCCACTTCCGCCCCATCCCTTGCCGCTTGTACGGGTTGTGCGGGCCGGGGAAGAGAGTTCTCCGGCCCTGTCCAGTAGTGCTTGTGCTGGAATCGGTATCCGGGCAGGGGGACTCTGCGTCCCGACCCGCCCATGAACGCCCGCCAGGCGACGGGCGCCCCGGCCCGGTACAGACCGGCGGCCGCGTCCCACAGCGGTTCGAGCCCGGCGCCGCGCCGCAGCGACGGCAGGGCGGCCCGGCCCGGGAGCTCCCGGCGCGCGAGCCCGCTGAGCGTCGTGTGCGGGCCGATCTCCACCAGCGCGCCCACGCCGTCATACGAGGCCGCCCCCAACTCCCGCAGTACGTCCGCGAAACGCACCCGCTCACGTGCCTGCCGTACGAAGTAGTCGGCGTCCGGCACCCAGCCGACGGGCCGGGTGCGCCCGTCCAGGCCGCTCACGAACGGCACGTCGGCCGGCCGCGGCGCCACGTCGGCGACCAGCTCCCGCAGCCCGTCGAGTACCGGGTCCATGAGGGCGGTGTGGAAGGCGTGCCCGACCGGCAGTTCCCGTGCGTGGACGCCGCGTTCGGCGAGCAGCCCCGTCAGGCGTTCCATGGCGGCCGCCGGGCCCGCGAGCACCTGATTGTGGCTGCCGTTGGTGACGGCGAGCTCCACTCCGGGCACCTCGGCGGCGAGTCGCTCCGCCGTGGCCGGGTCCACCGGGACCGCGACCATCGCGCCGGGCTCGCACCGGAGCCGCATGAGCCGGCCGCGCCCGGTGGTCAGCCGCAGCCCGTCCTCGACGCTCAGCACGCCCGCCGCGTGCAGCGCGCCGTACTCCCCCACGCTGTGTCCGGCCACCACGTCCGGCGCGACGCCCGCCTCGCGCCACAGGCGGACGAGCGCGCACTGCAGGGCGAAGAGCGCGGGTTGCGCCACGCCCGTGTCGCGGACCGGCTCCCCCGCGGGCATGCTCCCGTCCCAGGCCCCGCTCCCGTCCCCGGCCCCGTTCCCGTCCCCGGCCCCGCTCCCGCTTCCGTTCCCATCGCCGGGGCGGGTGCCGAGGAGCGGGGCAAGGAGGCTGTCCCCGCCGGTGAGCTCGGCGTACTGCCGTTCACAGGCGTCCAGGACCTCGCGTACGACGGGAAAGCGCTCGTGGAGAGCGCGCGCCGCACCCCGGTGGAGGCTGCCCTGCCCCGTGAAGAGGAACCCGGCGCCGCCCGCGCCCGGCGCCCGCGACGGCGGCCGCGCCAGCCAGTCGTCCAGGGCGGCGGTGAGCGCGGCCACGGAGTCGCCGCGGACCGCGAGACGGTGCCTGCGGTGGGCGCGGCCGAGGGCCAGCGTGGTCACGAGGTCGGCGTGGTGTGTCGTGGGGTGGGCGCGCAGGTGGTCGCGCAGGGCCTCGGCGTTGGCGGTGAGCGCCTCCTCCGTGTGGCCCGCGACCACGAGGACGCCCGGCGTCCGCGGGGCGTCGGACGGTCGGGGTGCGGGCTCGGGGGCCTCCTCCAGGACGACGTGGACGTTGGTGCCGCCGACGCCGAACGAGCTGACGCAGGCCCTGCGCGGCACGTCGCCCCTCGGCCACGGGCGTGCGGTGTCGGGGATGTGGAACGGGCTGTTCGCGAGGTCCAGGGCGGGGTTGGGGCGGCGGAAGTTGGCCATCGGCGGGATGACGCCGTGCCGCAGCACGAGGAGCGCCTTGACGAGGCTCGCGAGTCCCGAACACACGTCGAGGTGACCGATGTTGGCCTTGACCGAGCCGAGCGCGCAGTAGCCGGTGCGGTCGGTGTCGGCGCGGAACGCGGCGGTGGCGCCCTCGAACTCGATGGGGTCGCCCTTGAACGTGCCGGTCCCGTGCGTCTCCAGGTAGCCGATGGTCTCTGCGCCGACGCCCGCCCGCTTCAGGGCGCGGCGGATCGCTCCCCGCTGGCCGTCCGCGCTGGGCGCGGTGAACGCCTTCTTGTCCGCGCCGTCGTTGTTGACGCCCCAGCCCCTGATGACGCCGTGGATGTGGTCACCGTCCGCGACGGCCCGGTCGAGGCGCTTGAGCACCACCGCCACGACTCCTGTGCCGCCGACCGTGCCGTCCGCGTCGGCGTCGAAGGGCCGCAGGTAGCCGCTCTTGGAGAGGATGGAGCCCTTGACGTACTGGTAGCCGAGCACCTGCGGCACGTGGAGGGCGGTGGCCCCGGCGACAGCGATGTCGCACTCCCCGGCGACCACGGACTGCGCCGCGAGGTACACCGCGGTGAGCGAACTGGAGCACGCCGTCTGGACGTTGACGGCCGGGCCTGTCAGGCCGAGGCGGTAGGCGGCACGGTTGGCGGTGAAGTCGGTGAAGTTGCCGACGGTGACCTGGAGTCCGGCGACCCAGTCGGCGATGCCGCCCTGGAGGACGTTGTTCTGCAGATAGGTCTGGAGGGAGTAGAGGTGGTAGCCGGTGCTGGCGTACACGCCGACGTCGTGACCGCCGTGCTCCCCGGGGCCGCCCTCGTGCCCGCCCGCGTAGCCGGCGTTCTCCAGCGCGTGGTGCACGCACTCCAGGAACAGCCGGTGCTGCGGGTCGGTGATCCGCGCCTCGTGGGCGCTCATCCCGAAGAATCCCGCGTCGAAGCCGGCGATGTCGTCGAGGATTCCGCTCGCCCCGACGAACTCCTCGGCGCGGTACTCCTCTTCGGGCACTCCGGCGGCCGCGAGTTCGGCGTCGGTGAAGCGGCGGATGCGGTCGGCGCCGGTGCGGATCGTGTGCCAGAACTCCTCCGGCGTGTCCGCGCCGGGCAGCCGGAAGGACATGCCGACGACTGCTACGGCGTCACGGCCGACGGGGATCATCGGACCTCACTCCCGCTCTCCTCGTGCCTCTCGCCCTCGACGGCTTTCCCGCCCCCGACAGGGCCTCCGCTCTTCGGTGGCGGCGCCACGTCCCGTTCCGCCGGGGCGGTCACCGCCTTGCTCTCCCGGCCCTGGCGCACCATGACGGCGAACATCCCGAGGCACAGTGCGATCGCGAGGCCGTGCAGCAGACCCACCACTTGGAGCGGCGAGAAGCGGTCGAGCAGCGCACCGCTGACCAGCATCCCCAGCCCGAATCCGGTGTTCTCGACCGACGCGGAGAGCCCGAAGAGCCGGCCGCGCTGCTCGTCGGGTGCCGCCTGGAGGCGGGTGACGTAGGCGATCTCGGTGAGCCCGTCGGCCATGCCCGCGACCAGGGCGGCCGCGACCGCCACACCCGTGGGCAGCCCGGCGAAGACCACGATGAACGCGACCGACATCACGCAGGCCCCGACGGCGAACGCCCGCTCCCCCGGCCCCTGCCGACCGCCGCGCCCCGCCCACCGCCCGCACACCTGCTGCATGACGATGTTGCCGATGGCCCACGTCGCCCAGAACTGGCTGACGAACGTGGCCGGGTGGGACGGGTCGAGGTCGCTGGAGTAGACGGGCAGGGCCACGTTGTGGGACGAGGAGCCGAGACCGTCGGCGGCTCTGAGCGCGATCATGAGCGCGAGGACGGGGGCGGCCCGCAGCAGCAGGAACGCCCCGGCACCGGGCCCGCGCCGCGCGTCACGCGCCGCCGCCTTCTTGGCATCCGATGCCGTCGACTCCTCACCGACGGCCCCGCCAGTTCCCTCGGTTCCCTCGACCGCCTCTGCCCGCGTACGGATCGGCAGCGAGAGCAGCACGCACGCGGAGACAGCGAAGGTGGCGGCGTCCAGGGAGATGGCGGCGACGTAACCGAGCTGGGCGACCACGACACCCGCGGAGGCGAAGCCCGCGATCATCGCGAGTGAACGCCCGGTCGCGAGGAGGGAGTTGGCGCGCATACGCAGGTCGCTGCCGACGATCTCCGGGATGCTGCTGCGCAGTGCGACGCCCGACAGGGTCGAGCAGAAGCCGGTCACGACGGCCAGTACGTACAGAAGCCCCGCACGTCCCCCCTCGGGGGCGATCAGCAGCGCTATCATGGCGACGCACTGCGTCAGATCGGCTCCGACCATCAACCTCTTGCGGTCGTACGCCGATACCAGCCGTCCGCTCACAAAGCCGGATACGACGCTGGTCAACAGGCGTACGGCCATGAAGAGTCCGGCGGCCAGCGCGCTGTCGGTCACCTCGTAGACGAAGACGTTCAGGGCGACCATGTTCAGGTAACTGCCGTACGCCGAGACGCCGTTCCCCACGACGAGCAGGCGAAAGTGCCGCAAGCGTTCCCCCCTGGTCCGCGCCGGGCTGCCATTCGAAACGTGCACGGCTGCCGCTCAGCCGAGACCGCCTTCACACTCGCCCGCACCGAAGCGCGTCCACAGTCACCCGAACTGGGGACTTGACACCGCCGGTGGCGCTCAGTAGCGCCGCGTTTTCCCTGGGTGTGCGGGGGTTCCTTTCTGTTTCTCCACGACCGTGGTTAGATCACGTTGCGGCCACAGCCGCCGTACGTGTTGACAGTCCCTCCCGGAGGGAAGATGCCAGTAGACAGCCGCCCGCAGAACGCACCGGCGTTGTCCCACAGGGAGCGTCAGGTGTTGGCCCACATCGCGGCAGGCCTCTCCCACAAGCAGATCGCCCGACGTCTGGGCATCAGCGTGCACACTGTGAGCACGTACCTGCGCCGCATCCGCAGCAAGCGCACCGCGCCCACGGTGGCCCATCTGATCCACCTGAGCCTCACGGAGGACGCGGCGGCATCGGGTGGCGGGACGCGCTGACGCGATGACGCGTACGGACCTTCGGCACACTGAACTGACCGTGCGGAACTATGCCGGGCTCGCCACGACCATCGGACTCATCGGTCTGGCCTCCGTGGGTTTCGGCGCGATCGACCTTCTGATGATCGCCCCCAAGGGCATCGACCAAGTGGCGGCCGTGGGCCTGGGCGACGTCATCACCGCGGGAATATCGGCGCTCTTCGTCATCGGCATCGTCGACACCTTCAGCGGCCGTCTCGCCATCGCCGAGGGCAGCGGTTCCATCGCGCGACGCCTGCCTGCCCTGGCCGGGGCCCTGTTGCTCCTCGTCATCCCGGTCCAGATCGTGGCCTCGCTCATCATCCTGGGCGTCGAACCGGCTCTGCGACTGGCCGGACAGAGCGCCGACGTCGTGCCGCTCACCGGCGATTTCGTGACGGTCCGGGGACTCAGCATCGGCTTCTCCGTCGTGTACGCCGCTCTCAACGAGGCGCTGAAGATATGCGGCCTGAAGAACAAGTCGCTCATGCTCCTCGTCCTGGGCTTCGGCGCCAACGCCGCGCTGAACTGGCTGTTCCTCTACACCGGAGCGGCAGAGCTCTTCGCCTCCCCCGCCGCCGCCGTCGCGGCCGCCACGACGGCGGCCCAGCTCCTGATCGCGTGCGGCAGCCTCTGGCTGTTCCTGCGGGCGCTGAGGGAACGTGCCGATTCCTTCGCGAAGTTGAGCTGGAGCACGTCGGCGGCCGAAGCACGGTCCATGGCCCGAACGGCGCCGGGCGTGGGTGTGCGCCACTTCAACGACTACTCCGGCACGATCGCGCGAACGATGCTCCTGGGCACACTGGGTGTGCGGACACTTGCCGCCGTCACCGTGGCCGTCAAAATCTGGAGCCTTTTCTGCCGCATACCGCAGGCCTGCGTGTCCAGCACGTTCGTCTTCTACGGATACCGGCTGGGCGAAGGCGAACCGGACCTCTCCCGTACGTCCCGGCTGCTGCTGCGGTACGCGGCCGTACCGACCGCTGCCGGAGCCGTACTCGTAGCAGTGTTCTCGCCCTGGCTCGTGGCGGCCTTCGCCGACGGACAGCAGGACACCGAACTCACCCGGTCACTGGTCCTGGCCTGTCTGCTCACTGTCCCCGCGTACCTGCTCGAGCATCACTTCGGTGAGATCCTCACCGTCCACCAGCGCGGTGGCCTGCTCGCACTCGCCTCCACGGTCACCAATTACGCGCTCGCGATCCCCTTGGCGGCCGTCGCGGTGTTCGTCTGGGATTCCGCCGTCCTCGCCGTCGCCGGCGCCCTGATTCCGTCGGCGGTTCTCGCTCTCGTCTTCTGGAGAGCCGTCCGGAACGGCTGCTGGACCCGGGCCGAGGTGAGCAACGCAGACGCGGCGAACCCCGGCGTCCGGGCATGATCCCGGAAGATCCGGCGTCCCGGCCGCCGACTGCCGACCCCCCGGCTCAGCCCCCGCGCCGCACCCGCGCCGCCTTCCGGGCCTCGGCGAGTTTGCGGGCCTCGCCGGCCTTGCGGGACTTGCCGCCCGTGCCACCCGAACCGCGGGAGGCGTCCTTGCTGGTGCCCAGGCCCCGGAAGGGCGCGTTGACGTTCTTGGCGCGGGCCGTGGCGGGTCCGCGGTCGAGCGGGGTGCCCGAGGGAGCCTTCGCCCCGGTGAGCCGCGTCAGCTCCGCCTCGCCCGAGCGGACCTTGGTGATCGTCGGCTCGATGCCGGCCTCGGCCATCAACTGGCTCATCTCGCGGCGCTGCGCGGACAGCACCAGGGTGACCACGCGGCCGGACTCGCCCGCCCGTGCGGTGCGGCCCGCGCGGTGCAGATAGTCCTTGGGGTCGGTCGGCGGGTCGACGTTGACGACGAGGTCGAGGTCGTCGACGTGCAGGCCGCGGGCCGCGACGTTCGTCGCCACGAGGACGGTGACCTGGCCGTCCTTGAACTGTGCGAGTGTCCGGCTGCGCTGCGGCTGGGACTTGCCGCTGTGCAGGGCGGCGGCGTGCACGCCGCTGTCCCGCAGGTGCCGGGTGAGGCGGTCGACGGCGTGCTTGGTGTCCAGGAACAGCAGGACGCGGCCGTCGCGGGCGGCGATCTCCGTGGTGACGGCGTACCGGTCCGGGCCGTGGACGACCAGGACATGGTGGTCCATCGTCGTCACCGCGCCCGCGGACGGGTCGACGGAGTGGACGACGGGGGCGTCGAGGTAGTCGCTGACCAGCTGGTCGACGTCGCGGTCCAGGGTGGCCGAGAACAGCATCCGCTGACCGTCCGGGCGCACCTGGTCGAGAGCCTCCGTGACCTGCGGCAGGAAGCCCATGTCGCACATCTGGTCGGCCTCGTCGAGGACGGTGATCCGGACCCGCCCGAGGCGGCAGTCCTTGCGGTCGATGAGGTCGTGCAGCCGGCCGGGGGTGGCCACGACGACCTCGGCCCCTTCGCGCAGCGCGGCGGCCTGGCGGCCGATCGAGATGCCGCCGACGACGGTGGCGAGGCGCAGCCGCAGCGCCTCGGCGTACGGGGTGAGGGCCTCGGTGACCTGCTGGGCCAGCTCGCGGGTGGGCACCAGGACCAGCGCGAGGGGCTGCTTCGGCTCCGCGCGCCGCCCGGCCGTCCGCGCGAGCAGCGCCAGCCCGAAGGCGAGCGTCTTGCCGGAACCGGTGCGTCCGCGCCCGAGGACGTCGCGTCCCGCGAGGGCGCTGGGCAGCGTGGCGGCCTGGATCGGGAAGGGCTCGGTGACGCCGAGCCCGTCGAGCGTCCGCAGCAGGGCGGGCGGCAGGTCCAGGTCGGCGAAGGAGGAGACGGCGACGGCGGGGGCGTCCTCGGCGGTCGGGGTGCCGGGGCGTTCCTGGTGGGTCATGGCGGCCTTCCGCATCGGGAGCGTACGCGTACCGAGAAAGGCCCGGCAGGCTTCGGCCCAGCGGGCGCGGGCCTGAGTGGTGCGCCGCTCCGGCCGGGCCGGAGCGGGTGGGGCAGACGAGCCGGGCTGTACGCCGGGTTCTGTACCGCGGGTCCTCGCGGACGTCGCGGTGACGGCCATCCATCTAGGGCCGGCATTGCTGCCGGCCTCGTGCGGTCTACCCGCGGACTCGGGCGGGCAGCCCTCGAACGTCCGCGCAGAGCGCTTTTCACGGCGCTCCTTTTGACCTTGCTCCAGGTGGGGTTTACCTAGCCGCCTGAGTCACCTCAGGCGCTGGTGGTCTCTTACACCACCGTTTCACCCTTACCGGGGGCCGGAGCCCTCGGCGGTCTGTTCTCTGTGGCACTGTCCCGCGGGTCACCCCGGGTGGCCGTTAGCCACCACCTTGCCCTGTGGAGCCCGGACGTTCCTCGGGAAGCTCCCCGAAGGGATCCTCACGCGACCGTCCGCCCGGCTCGTCTGCCGTGCCGACCATGGTACCCGCCGGGTCCCGCGGCCGGGCGCCGCGGCTGCTTGACCTTGTCGCGGCGTCAACGTTTCTACTGAGCGCATGCGGATCGGAGAGCTCGCCGCCATCATCGGCGTCACCACACGCGCCATCAGGCACTACCACCACCAGGGCCTGCTGCCGGAACCGGAACGACGGCCCAACGGCTATCGCGCATACGGACTGCGGCACGCCGTCGCGCTGGCCCGCGTCCGGCGACTGACCGAGCTCGGGCTGGGGCTCGCCGAGGTGCGGGACGTACTCGCGGACGACGCGGGCCGCGACCTCGCCGAGGTCCTCGCCGAACTGGACGCGGACCTGGCCCGGCAGGAGGCCGCGATCCGCGGGCGCAGGCAGCGGCTGCGGGCCCTCCTCGACGACGCGGAACGCGGCCGCCTCTCGCCGGAAGGGCCCGTCTCACCCGAACTGGCCGACTTCTTCGGCGAGATGGCACGCGCCTCGGAGGGGCGCCCGGGGCCGGAGTCCGTGATGGCCGCGAAGGACCGCGAGTTCCTCGCCCTGCTCGACACGACCGCCTCGCCCGAGGACCGGGACGCCCTCCTCGCCGCGATGCGTCCGGCGTTCACCGCGCCCGGGGCGGTGGAGCGGGCCCACGAGGTGTACACGCGCCTCGACGCGCTCGCCGACGCCGACCTCGCGGATCCCCGCACGGACGCCGCCGTGGACGAGGCCGCGCGGACGCTCGCCGACCTCCTGCCCGACGCGCTCCTGACGGACCTGGGAACCGAGGGAGCACAGATCTTCACCGAGAACGGAGAGATCCACAAGGGCCGTGACGACGGCTTCCTCGAAGCGTTCTTCGCCGACTTCGCGCCCGCGCAGGCCGAAGCGGTACGCCGCGCGATGCGGCTGCTCGCACGCCGCGGACCGGACACGAACCGTGCGGGAGAGAGGGGATCGGAATGACCTTCCCGGGCCGCATCCTCGGGCACGAACTGCGCGTCCTGGCCAGCCTCGTGCTGTGGGTGGCCCGGCGGCGGCACGGTGTGCGGGAGGCGGCGGGCGAGCGGGCCTTCGGGCACGCCAAGGACCAGGCGGCGACCCTGTACGCCCTGACGTTCATCTGTGCCGTCGAGGCGTTCGGGATGTCCGTGCTGCTGCGGGACTGGGCGACCGTCCACGCCGTCGTGCTGGTCGTCCACGTCTACAGCGTGGTCCTGCTGATCGGCGTCCACGCCGCGTCCGTCACCCACCCGCACGTGCTGTCGCCGGACGCGCTGCGGGTGCGCCAGGGCGCGCACCGGGACCTGCGGATACCGCTGGCGCTGGTCGGCGCCGTGCGCCTCGAACGCCGGTTCACGCACGAGGTCGCCGACGGAGTGCTCGACGTGCCGGTCGCCTCGACGACGTCACTGACCCTGGAGCTCACCGGGCCCGTCACCGACGTCGGCTTCCTGGGGAGGCGCCGGGAGGTGACGACGATCCGCCTGCACGCGGACGACCCGAAGCACCTCTTCACGGCACTGACGGAGCGGCGCCCTCCCCCCGCCCGCCCTCACGCGGGCGCGAACTGAACCTTCGCCGTCCCGGGGTCGGCCTGGGTGAGCCGGACCCGCATCCGCTCCCCCAGGGGCAGCTGCGCCGAACCGCCCTCGATCCGCGCGACAACGGCCGGCTCCGCCAACTGCACGGTCCCGACGGCCGTCGCCCCCTCCTTCACATCCACGACGACCGCGTCGAAGATCTCACCGACCCGCCCCTTGAGCAGCGCGGCCTCGACGATGTCCACGCACTCCCGCTCCACGGTGTTGCCGCGCCGCGCGCCGTCCGCCATCTCCTTGGGCAGCTCGTCCAGGGCGGCGAGCACCCACTCCGGGGGCGGTACGTCCGCACAGGCCGCGAGGCAGAGTTCGGAGGCGTAGCGGTCGACGAGGCGGCGAAGGGGGGCGGTGCAGTGGGTGTACGGGGCGGCGACCGCGGCGTGCGTGGTGAGCTCGGGGACCTCGCCGCCGCGGAACGCCGTGTAGCCCGCGCCGCGCAGCAGCGTCGTGCACTCCTGGAGGAAGGCGGCGTGGTGCGGGCTGCGCGGGTCGAGTGAGCGTACGAGCCGCGCGTACGGAACGTGGTGCGGCCAGTCGATGTGCAGCGCCTTGGCGGTGCGGCGCAGCCGGGCCACGGCTCCGTCGGGGGCGGTGGGCAGCGTCCGCAGGAGGCCCGTCCCCGAGGCGATCATGAGCTCGGCGGCGGCCATGCCGGTGAGGAGGGAGATCTGCGCGTTCCAGCCGTCGGCGGGGAGCGGGGCGCGGAAGGCGAGTTCGTACGTTCCGTCGCGCTCCACGATCTCCTGCTCGGGCACGTCGAGCGAGATGCCGCCCCGCTCCACCTCCTGCCGCTCCCGCAGCAGCCCGATGTCCCGCAACAGCGCGACGGGCTCTTCCGCCGTCCCCGCGTCGATGTCCCTCTGCACCCCTTCGTAGTCGAGCTTCGCCCGGCTGCGTACGAGGGCACGGCGCACGTCGGTCGCCACCGTACGGCCGTCCTCGTCGAGGTCGATGGTCCACAGGACGGCCGGACAGCTCTGGCCCGGCAGCAGGCTGGCGGCGCCCTCGCTCAGCACGGTGGGGTGGAGCGGCACCTTCCCGTCGGGGAAGTAGAGGGTCGTGACCCGCCGGTGGGCCTCCGCGTCGACGGCGCCGCCCGGCGCGACGTACGCGGCGACGTCGGCGATCGCGTACGTCACCCGGAAGCCGCCTCCTTCGCGGCGCGCCAGGTGCATGGCCTGGTCGAGGTCGACGGAGGTGGGCGGGTCGACGGTGAACAGCGGGATACCGGTGGCGTCGTACTCCGGAAGCCGTGGCGCGGCGGCCCCCCGCTCCGCCTCCGCGAGGACGCCGTCGGGGAACTCCCCCGGCACCTCCAGCTTCGTACGCAGCTCACGCAGGGCGGCCCGCAGGGGGGCCTCGGCTGCGCCGGTCACACGGAATCGACGACGGGGCATACGCCGAGGGTAGGCCGCCCCACCCCCCAAACAGTCCCGCCGCTCCGCGGCGGATGTTCCCCACCCACCCACCCGTTTGCCCCGCGGCGTCCCGCGGGAGTAGGGGCGGGTGGGTGGGATGTTCCCCGCGACGTCCCCCCGGGGTAGGAGCACCAAGCCCGCCGCTCCGCGGCGGATGTATCCCACCCACCCACCCGTTCGCCCCGCGACGTCCCGCGGGAGTAGGGGCGGGTGGGTGGGGTGTTCCCCGCGACGCCCTGCAGGGGTAGGAGCAGTAGGGGGGTGGCCCTCCACCGGGCCGCAGCCGCGCAACCGGCCCGAGGGGACGTGGGGGTATGTGCGCACGGAGCACCAAGCACACTCTGGCGTCTTTGGACTTGAGGCGTGGCGAAGGGATAGCGAGTACGTACATACCCCCACGGCCCCGCCCCACAGACCAGCAGGCGAACCCGCCCCAGCCCCCGCACCCCGTACGCTTTCGCAGGGGCCGCACCCCTCCCCCGTACCGCTTAAGGAGTCCGATCGTGCTCGTCCTGCTGCCGCCGTCCGAAGGCAAGGCTCCCTCCGGTCGGGGCGCCCCCCTCAAGCCGGAGTCCCTGTCGCTGCCGGGGCTCGCCGAGGCGCGGCAGGCCGTTCTGGACGAGCTCGTCGAGTTGTGCGCCGCGGACGAGGAGAAGGCCCGAACCGTGCTCGGCCTCAGCGAGGGCCTGCGCGGCGAGGTGGCCAAGAACGCCGAGCTGCGCACGGCGGGCGCCCGCCCGGCCGGCGAGATCTACACGGGCGTCCTGTACGACGCCCTCGGCCTCGCCTCCCTCGACGCCCCCGCCAAGCGCCGCGCCACCCGCTCCCTGCTCGTCTTCTCCGGCCTGTGGGGCGCCGTCGGCGTGGGCGACAGGATCCCCTCCTACCGCTGCTCGATGGGCGTGAAGCTCCCGGGCATCGGCGCACTCGGCGCGTACTGGCGTACGCCGATGGCCTCCGTCATGCCCGAGGCCGCGGGCGACGGCCTCGTCCTGGACCTGCGGTCGTCCGCGTACGCGGCGGCGTGGAAGCCGAAGGGCGAGGTCGCGGGCCGGACGGCGACCGTACGCGTGCTGCACGCGCAGGTCGACGAGAAGACCGGCGCCGAGAAGCGATCCGTCGTGTCGCACTTCAACAAGGCGACGAAGGGCCGCATCGTCCGTTCCCTGCTGACGACCGGGACGCAGCCGAAGGACCCGGCCGAGCTGGTGGAGGCGCTGCGGGACCTGGGGCACGTGGTGGAGGCGGAGGCTCCGGCCAAGGCGGGCAAGCCGTGGGCCCTGGACGTGGTGGTACGCGAGATCCACTGACACAGCGAAGAAGGAAGCTCACCCCCTCCCCCACATCCCACGTCTCCACATCCCACGCCCCCACATCCCACGTCCCCGCATCCCGACACCCTCACCGTTGCAGCATGCGCAACACCCTTTGCGCATGCTGCGCACCCCGTGCAGGATGCCTTCATGACCACCTCCGCCTCCGCCTCCGCCTCCGCACCCTCCCCCGAGCCGACGACCTCCGTCCTGGACCTCGCCCCCGTCATCCCCGTAGTCGTCGTGGCGGACCTCGACGACGCCGTGCCGATGGCGCGAGCACTGGTCGCGGGCGGCCTGCCCGCGATCGAGGTGACGCTGCGGACGCCCGTCGCGCTGGACGCGATCTCGGCGATCGCCGCCGAGGTACCGGACGCGATGGTCGGCGCGGGCACGGTCATCTCGACGCGGAACGTCACCGAGTCCGTGGAGGCGGGCGCCCGTTTCCTCGTCAGTCCGGGCTGGACGGACACGCTGCTGGACGCGATGCGGGACTCCGGCGTGCCGTTCCTGCCGGGCGTCTCGACGACGTCGGAGGTCGTGGCGCTGCTCGAACGCGGCGTACGGGAGATGAAGTTCTTCCCGGCGGAGGCGGCCGGCGGCACCGCCTACCTCAAGTCGCTCGGCGCCCCGCTCCCCCAGGCCCGTTTCTGCCCGACGGGCGGCATCACGGCCGGCACCGCGCCGACCTACCTCGCGCTGAAGAACGTCGGCTGCGTGGGCGGCAGTTGGATGCTTCCCGCCGACGCCGTCGCCGCCAAGGACTGGGCCCGCGTGGAGTCCCTGGCCCGCGAGGCCGCGTCCTTGCGCTAGCGCAGGTGCGACGTGTCGTTCAGGAGCCGCAGCGACGCGTTGCCGTCGGCGTAGTACGCGACGGCCGAGACCGAGGCCGCCGAGAGTTCCATGCGGAACAGGGACTCCGGCGGGGCGCCGAGCGCGAGCCGCACGAGCGTCTTGATGGGCGTGACGTGCGTGACGAGCAGGACCGTTCGGCCCGCGTAGGCGCCGGTCAGCCGGTCGCGCGCCGCCGACACCCGGTGGGCGACCGCCGCGAACGACTCGCCGCCCGGCGGGGCCGCGTCCGGCGAGGCCAGCCAGGCGTTGAGCTCCTCGGCGTAGCGCTCACGCGCTTCGCCGAAGGTGAGGCCCTCCCAGGCCCCGAAGTCCGTCTCGCGCAGCTCCTCTTCGAGGCGCACGTCGAGCCCGAGGCGGGCGGCGACGGTGTGCGCGGTCTCCTGGCAGCGCTTGAGCGGTGAGGAGACGATCGCCTGGATCGTGCCGCGCGCGGCGAGCGCGGCCGCGGTCCGCTCGGCCTGCTCGCGTCCCACGTCCGACAGGGACGGATCGGATCCGCCGCTCCCGGAGAACCGCTTCTCGGGGGTGAGCGCGGTCTCGCCGTGCCGCAGCAGGACGAAGGTCGCGGGGGCACCGAGATCGGCGGGCGCGGCCCAGCCGACCTGCGGAACCCGCGCGGCGTTCCCCGCGGCCCGGACGTCCGCACCCACGGCCGCGGCCGTTCCGCCCTGCGGAGAGACAACGGGAGAACCAGAACCCGCGACGGCGGAAGAACCCGCGCCGGCGGAAGAACCCGCGGCAGCCGGAGACCCCGCGGCAGCGGAAGAACCCGCGGCAGCAGGAGAACCCGTGCCAGCGGGAGAACCCGTGCCAAAGCCCGCGGCGCCGTCACCCCTGGCGGCCAGCGCCGCCCGCGCCCGGGCCGCGCCCGCCGCAGCGTCCCCCGGCGGACCGGTGGGCGAACCGGTGGGCGAACAGGTGGACGGACCGGTGGGCGAACAGGTGGACGGACCGGCGAGCGGGGCGACCGCCGCGGCCGCGCGCGCGGCCCGCGCGTCGAGCTCCGCCGTGGACGCCGAAGGCGACCACGGCTCCCCCCGCTTGCCCGCGTCCATCGCCTCGTTCGCGAGCCGGTCCGCGTGCTTGTTCTTCTCGCGCGGGATCCACTCGTACGTCACCTGGGACGACGGGTAGATTTGCGCGGCCTCCGCCGCGAGCGGCTTCATGTCGGGGTGCTTGATCTTCCAGCGGCCCGACATCTGCTCGACGACGAGCTTGGAGTCCATGCGGACGTGCACCGAGGCGGCCGGGTCCAGCGCGTACGCCGCCTTCAGACCGGCCACGAGGCCCTTGTACTCAGCGACGTTGTTGGTCGCGACGCCGATGTACTCGGCGGCCTCCGCCAGGGTCTCCCCCGTGGCCGCGTCGATGACGACGGAGCCGTACCCCGCGGGCCCCGGGTTGCCCCGTGACCCGCCGTCGGCCTCGACGATGAACTCCCGCACGGACAAAGCCCCCTGGACCCTAAAGGCCGGACTCGGACGTGCGGACGAGGATGCGGCGGCAGTTCTCGCACCGCAGCACGGTGTCCGGGGACGCCGCCTTCACTTCGTTGACCTCGGTGATGTTGAGCTCCAGGCGGCAGCCCTCGCAGCGCCGCTGGTAGAGCTTGGCGGCACCGACGCCGCCCTCCTTCACGCGCAGCTTGTCGTAGAGCTTCAGCAGGTCGGCCGGGACCGAACCCGCCACGACCTCGCGCTCCTTGCCGACCGTCGCGGCCTCGCCGTCGAGCTCCTCGAACGCGGCGTCGCGGCGGCCCGTCGCGGCGTCGAGCTTCGACTGGACCGAGGAGACCCGCTCGGTGAGCTCCGTGACCCGCTCCTGCGCGGCCTCGCGGCGCTCCATGACCTCGAGGACGACGTCTTCGAGGTCGCCCTGGCGCTTGGCCAGCGAGGAGATCTCCTTCTGGAGGTTCTCCAGGTCCTTGGGCGAGGTGACCGCGCCGGAGTCGAGGCGCTGCTGGTCGCGGGCCGCGCGCTGGCGGACCTGGTCGACGTCCTGCTCCGCCTTGGTCTGCTCGCGGGCGCAGTCGCTCTCCTCGGTCGTCGAGGCGACGAGCAGGTCGCGCAGCTGCGCGAGGTCCTTGTTCAGCGATTCGATCTCGGCGTGCTCGGGCAGGGACTTCTTCTTGTGCGCGAGCTGCTGCAGGCGTACGTCCAGGGCCTGGACGTCGAGCAGTCGGATCTGGTCGGCGGGCGCGGCGTTCAGTTGGGGGCTCCAGAGGATTGAGAAGTGGTGGAGGCCGCGTGGGCGGTCCAGGGGTCGGTGACCGTTTTGGAGACGTGGACGCGCAGTCCCCATCCGTTCCGGTCGGAGATCTCGTCGAGCTGGGCTGCGGCCAGCTCGCACCAGGGCCACTCGGTGGCCCAGTGCGCCGCGTCGAGCAGCGCGAGAGGCGTGCGTTCGCGGGCCTCGGACGCCGGGTGGTGGCGCAGGTCCGCGGTGAGGAAGGCGTCGACGCCCGCGGCGCGCACGTCGTCGAAGAGGCTGTCGCCGGAGCCGCCGCTGACCGCGACGGTGCGGATCAGCGCGTCGGGGTCGCCCGCGACGCGGATGCCCTGCGCGGTGGCGGGCAGCCGCTTCGCGGCGCGCTCGGCCAGCTCGCCCAGGGTCAGGGGGTGTTCGAGTTCGCAGATCCTGCCGAGGCCGCGGCGGCCGTGCCGGTCGGCGGGGTCCGGCACGAGGGGGCGTACGACCCGGAGGTCGAGGGCGCCCGCGAGCGCGTCGGAGACGCCGGGGTCGGCGCGGTCGGCGTTGGTGTGCGCGACGTGCAGCGCGACGTCGTGCTTGATCAGGTCGTGGACGACGCGGCCCTTGAAGGTGGACGCCGCGACCGTCGTCGTACCCCGCAGGTAGAGGGGGTGGTGGGTGACCAGGAGCTGGGCTCCCAGCGCGACCGCCTCGTCGGCGATCTCCTGGACGGGGTCGACGGCGAAGAGGACCCGGGAGACCTCCGCGTCGGGGTCTCCGCAGACCGTGCCGACCGCGTCCCAGCTCTCGGCCAGTTCGGCGGGCCACAGGGCGTCGAGCGCGGCGATGACTTCAGACAGACGGGGCACGGAGAAAGGCTACCTTCCCTCCGTGCCCGGCAGGTCGTGCGTGACGGACCGCTGTCGGGCCGCTACGGAACGGCTCCCCGGCCCCGGTGAGGGGCGCAGGGGACAGCGGCGGCAACCGCCGTCCGCGGAACCTTCGCACCCGGCACAGCACAACCGTCCCTGCCCTCTCAGGCGAATCCGGACATCGCCACCCTTCTGTGTGAAGCGGACGCCCGTCGGTGCCGCGGCAGTGCGTGCGAAAACTAGCTTCATGGCCGGAGGTGACACCCACGATGACAGCGCCACCAGCACCACCGGCGCCTCTGGCGCCCCCCGTGCCGCCACCGGTCCAGGCCCGCGTCCGTGTCCGTACACCCGCCCGCGCCGCGGGATGCACGATCACGGCGGACGGGTCGTACGCGGCGCGCCTCGCCCGCGCGGCCGGCGCGCCCGACTCCTGGTATCCCGAACGCTGGACCCTCGGTTCCGCCGAGCCGTACGCCGTGCCGCTGCCCGGCAACCAGCCCGAGGAACCGGCCACGGAAGTGCTCCCGATGGCCGACGGCCGTGTCCTCATCCACCGGGTGGTGGGCGAGCGGCACACCTTCTCCCTGCTCTACCCGACCGGCCCGGGCACCGGCGAGGTGCCGCTGGGGGCCGTGGAGTGCGGCGAGCTGAGCCTGCTGCCGCCCGCACCGGGCGGCACGCGCGCGTACGCCCTCGCACCCGGCGCCCGCGCCTCGGACGTGTGGCTGGTGGCGGGCGGCGCCTTCGGGCCCGAGCACCTCGCCGAGGTGCCCGGCCGGTGCTCGGGCGGCGTCTGGCTCGACGGCACGGACCGCATGCTCGCCCTGGACCGCGAACTGGACGGCCGCACCAAGACGGTCGCGGTGGACCTGGAGCGCGGCGGCGAGGTCTCTCCCCTCCTGCAGATCTCCGAGGACAGCGACGACCGGCTGCTGCTCGCCGACGCGGGCAGCGGCCTGCTCCTGATCCGCTCGGACGCCCCGGGCGAGCACCGCCTCGGCTGGGGCGTCCTCGGCGGTACGCGGCCGGTGCGCTTCCCGGAGTGCCTGCGGCTGCCGGGCCTCACGGTGACGCCGTTCGCGATCCAGCCGGGTCAGGTGCTCACGCCGGAGTCCTGCGGGGTGGCGCTGCGGATCGACGGTCCGGCGCAGGGTGCGAGCCGGCTCGGCCTGTGGCGGCCCGCGCGGCGGCAGGTGCATCAACTGGCCGCTCCCCCGGGCTGGTTGGCCGGTTCGGGCTGGTGGACGCGGGAGGGCACCCTGTGTCTGCCGTACGTGACGGGTACGACTCCGTGCGGAGTGGCCCGGGTGGCGGGGCCCGTGCCGCCCCCCGCCGCCGCGGCGGCCCTGCCGGACGGCGTCCCGCACACCCCGCAGCCGCCCCCGGTGGGCCCCCCGAAGCCCGCCGCGGCACGCCCCGTCCCCCTGCAGCAGGCACCCCTCGGAGGTCGGACGGCGGGCGGTTAGACTCGCCCGGCTGTACGAACGATCTTCTTACGGGGTGAATGGCTTGACTACGACCGAGACCGTCACGGAGACACAGCAGAACGCCGCACCACAGCGGCCGGCGACCATACCCACCGGCGCACACGTCGGCGCGGGCAGGCACCGGGGCCCGGTGGCCGAGCACGACGAGGCGACGGCGCCGCGGGGGCGGCACCGCAGGCAGGACCACCAGTCCTGATCCACCGCGTGCCGCGCCGCAGAGCAGCGGATGTGCAGAAAGGTCTCGCCCCCGCGCCGTCACGAGCGGCACGGGGGCGAGACCTTTCCCCGCCTCTCCGCCTCTCCGTCTCCCCGTCTCCCCGTCTCCCCATCTCTCGGTCTCTCCGTCGCCTGCGGAACGCCGGTGGCTCAGCCCCGCTTTAGCCCCAGTACCTCCGCCGCCGCGAACGTCTCGCTCGCCGGACGGTCCGCGTAATAGGGGGAGAGCGCCTCGTCCAGCTCGTCGAAGGTGAACGCCTCCTTCGCCGAGTCGAACTTCGCCGCCACCTTGGGCCGCTCGACGATCGCGACCATGCCGCCGTGGACCACGAGCAGCTGCCCGTTGACCCGCCCGGCGGCGGGTGACGCCAAGTACCCCACCAGGGGCGCGACATGCTCGGGTGCCAGCGGGTCGAGCTCTCCTTCCGACGGCTCCTCGAACCCGGCGAAGACGTCCTCCGTCATCCGCGTACGGGCACGGGGGCAGATGGCGTTGGCGGTCACGCCGTACTTGGCGAGGGCCAGCGCCGTCGAGGTCGTCAGGCCGACGATGCCGCCCTTCGCCGCCGCGTAGTTGGGCTGCCCGGCCGACCCGGCGAGGAAGGCCTCGGACGAGGTGTTGACGATCCGGCCGTACACCGGGCCGCCCGCCGCCTTGGAACGCTCGCGCCAGTGGGCCGACGCGAAGTGGGTGGTGTTGAAGTGGCCCTTGAGGTGGACGTGGATGACCGAGTCCCATTCGGACTCGCTCATCGAGAAGATCATCCGGTCCCGCAGGATGCCCGCGTTGTTGACCAGGATGTCGAGCTTTCCGTACGCGTCCACCGCCAGGCGCACCAGATCGCGGGCCTGCGTGTGGTCCGCGACGTCGCCGGTGTGGGCGACGGCCTGTCCGCCCGCCGCCCGGATCTCGGCCGCGACCTCCTCGGCGGGCGCCGCCGACGCCTCGCCGGAGCCGTCGCGTCCCGGCTGCCCGAAGTCGTTGACGACGACGCTCGCGCCGAGCCTGGCGAGTTCCCGCGCCTCGGCGCGGCCGAGCCCGCGACCCGCGCCGGTGACGATCGCCGACAGGCCCTCAAGTGGCAGTGCCATCCATGTCCTCCCGGAACTGGGACTGGTCGGGTCAGTTCTCTGATCAGATCTCTGGTCGGATCTCTGGTCGGATCTCTGGTCAGATCTCTATGCAGGTGCGCAGGGCGACGCCCGTGCGCATCTGGTCCAGGGCCTCGTTGACCTCGGCGAGCTGCACGCGGTGCGTGATCAGGCTCGCCAGGTCGATGCGTCCGGCCCGCCAGAGCGCGATGGCCCGCTCGTACGACGTGAGGACGTCGGCCCCGCCGTACATGGACGGCAGGATGCGCTTCTCGTCGAAGAAGAGCTCGAACATGTTGAGTCGCAGGTAGTCGTCCATGGCTCCGGCGCCGACGACGCACAGGGTGCCGCCGCGGCGGGTCGTCTCGTACGCCGTGCGGGCCGTGGCCGACTTGCCGACGACCTCGAAGACGTAGTCGAAGCCCTCGCCCGCGGTGATCCGCTGCTTGGCGTCGGCCAGTTCGTCGGGCGCCACCGCCTCCGTGGCGCCGAACGTGAGCGCGGCCTCCCTGCGCGACGCGACCGGGTCGACCGCGATGATCTGCGCCGCGCCCTTGAGCCGGGCACCCTGGATCGCGGAGATGCCGACGCCGCCGCAGCCGATCACGGCGACCGACGAACCGACCGCCACATCAGCCGTGTTGACGGCCGCGCCGAGCCCCGTCGTCACGCCGCAGCCGATCAGTGCCGCGATGTCGAAGGGCACGTCGTCGGGGATCGGCACCGCGCACCCGGCCTCGACGACGACCTCCTCGGCGAAGGTGCCGGTGCCCGCGAAGCCGAAGACGTCACCGCCGGGGCGCTTGAAGTTGGGCGTGCCCGCGTTCATGAACCCGGCGAGACAGAGCTGGGTCTGGCCTCGCTTGCAGGCGGGGCAGGCGCCACAGGCGGGGAGCCAGCAGAGGAGGACCCGGTCGCCCTGGGAGAGGCCGCTCACGCCGTCGCCGACGTCGATGATCTCGCCGGCGCCCTCGTGGCCGGGGACGAAGGGGGCGGGCTGCGGCAGCACGCCGTTCATCGCCGACATGTCGGAGTGGCACAGTCCGGTGGCCCGGACCCGGATCTTCACCTTGCCGGGGCCAAAGCCCACCGTCTCGATGTCGTCGAGGACTTCGAGCTTCTCCTGGCCTGTCTCGTGCAGTACGGCTGCGCGCATGGTGCGGCTCCTCTCGTACGAAGATCGCTGGCTCTCAGGCGTGTTCGACTACCGTGTCGGCCAGCACCGGCGCGTCGTCCCGCTCGACCGCCGTGACCGTGGCCTGGACACGGCCCTCGCCGCGCCACATGCGGATGCGCAGCGTCTCGCCGGGGAAGACGACGCCCGCGAAACGGGTGCTGTAGCCGCGGACGCGGGTCACGTCGCCGCCGAGCTGCGTGTCGACGACGGCCTTGAGCGTCATTCCGTAGGTGCACAGGCCGTGCAGGATCGGCTTGTCGAACCCGGCGAGCGCGGCGAACTCGGGGTCGGCGTGCAGTGGGTTCCAGTCCCCGGAGAGGCGGTAGAGCAGTGCCTGGTCCTCGCGGACGGGCCGCTCGACCTCCAGGTCCGGGTCGCCCTCGGGTGCGGGCACCCGGGTGGAGGGGCCGCGGTCGCCGCCGAATCCGCCCTCGCCGCGTACGAAGATCTGGGCGTCGCTCGTCCACAACGGCCCGTCGCTGTCGGCGACTTCGGAGCGCAGGACGAGGATCGCCGCCTTCCCCTTGTCGTACACGGCCGCGACCCTGGACGTCGTGACGGCCTCGCCCCTGACCGGGATGGGGCGGTGCAGCGTGATGCTCTGGCCGCCGTGCAGGACCGCCGTGAGGTCGATCTCGATGCCGGGCGCGGAGAGACCGCCGACGACGCCCATGCCGGCGCCCGCGACAGTGGCGAAGCTGGGCAGGACGTGCAGCCTGGACTCCAGGGTGTAGCGCAGCTCGTCCGGGTCGGTGGCGGGCAGTCCGGCGCCGAGCCCCAGGTGGTAGAGCTGGACGTCCTTGTGGTCCCAGGCGATCTCGGCGGACCGGGGCTCGGCGGCCATGGCCTTCTCGGCGTCGATGGGCATCGGGTGGCAGCTCCTTGGGCCGACGGGAGAAGACCTCGGTGCGACCGTCCGCACCGTCGGCCGCACCGAGGTCGCAACAGGGCCGGAGACCGGTCCGCGAACGGTCCGCGAACGGTCCGCGAGCGGTCCGCGAACCGGCTTGTTCTAGAACGCGTTCCAGTCCGGCGATCCCATGTATAGCCGAGGGCCCAGCACTTGTGAACCCTCCTGACGCAACGTCAGATCGCGGACGGCTTCGGAGATCGCGGGCCGCGTCGGAGAGCACGGACCGCGTCGGAGAGCGGTGACATTTGTACCGGCCTGGTCCGTACAGCTGCATCTGTCGCCGCCCCGCCCCGGATTCGTAGCGTCGTCACCATGAAGAAGACAGCACAGGACGGACCCGCGGTGGCATTCGACGGGGCCGTCAAAACCTTCGGCGGGGTCCGCGCCGTGGACGGCGTCGACCTGGAGATCCGGCGGGGCGAGACCGTCGCCCTGCTCGGCCGCAACGGCGCGGGCAAGTCCACCACCCTCTCCCTCCTCCTCGGCCTGAACGATCCCGACGCGGGCACGGTCCGCCTCTTCGGACGGTCCCCGGAGCACGCCGTGGCCGCCGGACAGGTCGGCGCGATGTTGCAGGAGAGCCGCCAGGTGCCACGTGTCACCGTCCGCGAACTGGTCTCCTTCGTCGCCCGGACCTACCCGGAGCCGATGCCCGTCGCCCGCGCCCTCGACCTCGCGGGCATCGCCGAACTCGCCGACCGGCGCGTGGACCGGCTGTCCGGGGGCCAGTCACAGCGCGTGCGGTTCGCCGTGGCGCTGGCCGGGGACCCGGCGCTGCTCGTGCTCGACGAGCCGACCGCCGCCCTCGACGTAGAGGCCCGCAACGCCTTCTGGACCTCGATGCGCACCTATGCGCGGCGCGGCCACACCGTCCTCTTCTCCACCCACTACCTGGAGGAGGCCGAGCTGCACGCCGACCGGATCGTCGTCCTCGACCGCGGCCGGGTCGTCGCCGACGGCACCGGGGAGCAGCTGCGGCGCGCGGCGGGCGGCAGCCTCGTCTCCTTCGACCTGGCGGGCGGCGGCACGTCCGGGCTCACCGAGCTGCCCGGGGTGCTCTCCCTCGAGGTGCATGGCGACCGGGCCCGGCTGCGTACCGACGACTCGGACGCGACGGTCCTCGCGCTCGCCTCGCTCGGCGCGATCCGGAGTCTCGAGGTCGCACCGGCCTCCATGGACGACGCGTTCCTCGCCCTCACTTCCGCCCGCCCCACGGCCCTGACCACCCCCACCGCCCCGACCGCCCCGACCGCTCCGACCGCTCTGGAGAGCTTCTGATGTTCGCCTACCTCCGACTCGAGGTCCGCAGGACGCTGCGCGATCCCGGCTACGTGATCTCGGCGATCGCGATGCCGGTCCTGATGTTCCTGCTGTTCACCAACGTTGGCGGGGACGACGCGGACGCCTGGAAGACACAGATGATGATCGGCATGGCCGCGTACGGCGCCCTGGGCGCGGCCATGAACACCGGCACCGGTGTCGCCGAGGACAAGTCCGTCGGCTGGCTGCGGCAGCTCAGGGTCACGCCGATGACCCCGCGCGAGGTCGTCGCGGGTCGAGCCCTGAACGGTTCGGTCACCGTGCTCCCCTCGATCGCCGCGGTGTTCATCGCGGGCGGCCTGGTCAACGGCGTGCGCATGGACGCCTGGCAGTGGGCGGCGGCCACGCTGCTGCTGTGGCTCGGCTCGCTGCCGTTCACCCTCCTCGGGCTCGGCAACGGCTACCGCCTCACCGCCCAGTCCACCGGCGTCGTCAACATCGCCTGCTCCCTCGGACTCGCGGTGCTCGGCGGCCTGTGGTTCCCGATCACGCAGTTCCCCGACTGGCTGCGGACCGTCGCCGACTACACGCCCACCCACCGGTTCGCGGACCTCGGCGTCGCGGTGACCGAGCACAGCGCGCCGGGCCTCGTCACGGTGGCGGTCCTGCTCTGCTGGCTGCTGGCGTTCGGTTCGTACGCTGTTGTCTCGTACCGGCGGGCCGCGCGGACCGCGTGAGCCGCATGAGCCGGAGGACGAGGAACGTGGACATGTCCTGGAAGAACAAGGTCAGCTGCCGGATGCACGGGTGGCAGCACGCCCGCCGGGCGTGGAAGTCCGAATGGGCGGAGGCCGAGCCCGCCCGGCGCGCCAAGAAGAAGGCGGGCGAGATCCCCCCGCACGAGTTCGGCCCGCCCAACGGCTTCGCCCTGCTGCCCTGGCTGCTCATGGGCATGGGCGCCTTCTCGCACCTCCTCCAGGGCAAGACCCCCAACCCGTGGATCGCGGGCGTGGGGCTGCTCGCCTTCAACTCCCTCTACATCGCCGTCGTATTCCGCGCCTTCGACAAGGAGAAGCGCACCGCACCCGCCACTCTCCGGGCCCTCGGCGCCCTGGCCGCGCTCACCATCGCCCTCGCCGCGGGCTACGGCGGCAACTGGCTGATGTTCTTCCCCCTCCTCGGCCTCGCCACCGGAGCCGTCGTACGGGGGCGCGGCCTCGGCCCTGTCGGCCTGGGCCTGAGCACACTCGCCGGCGTCATCGGCGGCTTCCGGGACGGCTGGGGCGCGGTGACCATCGCCTACGGCACGTTCCTCTCCACCATGGTGACCGCCGCGATCCTCTCCCTGTCCGAGGCCGTCCGCGAACTCCGCGACACCCGCGAGGAACTGGCCCGCGCCGCCGTCGAGAAGGAACGCCTCCGCTTCTCCCGCGACCTGCACGACCTGCTCGGCCACACGCTCTCCGTGATCGTGGTGAAAGCGGAGGCCACCCGCCGCCTGGCCCCTCGCGACCTGGACGCGGCGCTCGGCCAGGTCGCCGACATCGAATCCGTCGGCCGTCAGGCGCTCACCGAGATCCGCGAGGCCGTCACCGGCTACCGCGAGGGCAGCCTCGCCACGGAGCTGGACCGGGCCCGCGATCTGCTCGGCGCGGCGGGCATCGAATCGGTCGTACGCCAGTCGGGGCCGCCCCTCTCCCCGCAGACCGCGGCGCTCCTCGGCTGGGTGGTCCGCGAGTCCGCCACCAACGTCGTACGCCATTCCGGCGCGGCCCACTGCGAGATCGAGGTCACCGGCACCTCCGAACAGACCCGCCTGGTCATCACGGACGACGGCGGCGGGACGAACGCCTCCCCCGACCCGGCATCGACCCCGGGCACGCCCTCAGGCACATCGAGCACACCAGGCACACCAGGCGCACCGGGCGTATCGGGCAGCGGCCTGAAGGGCCTGGCCGAGCGCCTCGCCGCGGCGGGCGGCTCCCTCACCTCCGGCCCGTCCCCCCGCCCGGGCCACCCGGGCTTCCGCGTCACGGCCGTCCTCCCGTCCACCGAAGCCGACCCGGCCCCGACCCCGCCTCCGACGCCGGCTTCGACTTCGGCACCGACTCCGACTCCGACCTCGGGTCTCTCCTAACCCTCCTCCGCACCTGACCGGTCGTCACGGAGGGTGCCGTCAGCCTCGGGCGTTGGCGTTGCCGAAGGAGTCGTAGAGGGTGGTGCCGGAGTCCAATGGAGGCGCCCAGGAGGGCGAGCGCGGCGATCAGGGTCGTCGTGGCGGCACGAAGCAGGACAGACACGTGAACGGCCCCCGTTTGCGGGCTGAGTCCCATCAGCCTGTGCGCAAGCTTTCGCGGGCGCTGCTCCGCGAGACCGGACGGGCCCCGGCGACCGGCACGCACTCTCGGGGTCGGCTTCCGCCGCTTCGGCCACGGACGCGACGCGACCGCGCCGCCCTGCCTCAACAGACCACCACCCATACCCTTTTCCCCGTGAACGAGATGCCGCAGGACCGCCGCCCGGGAAAGTCCATCAGAGTTCTCCTCGCCGAGGACCAGGGCATGATGCGAGGCGCGCTCGCCCTGCTGCTCGGGATGGAGGAGGACATCGAGGTCGTCGCGCAGGTCGGGGCGGGCGACGAGATCGTCGACGCGGCCTTGACCGCCCGCCCGGACGTGGCACTGCTCGACATCGAGCTGCCGGGCCGCAGCGGACTGGACGCCGCGGCCGACCTTCGCGAGGAGTGCCCCGACTGTCGTGTCCTCATCCTCACGACCTTCGGCAGGCCGGGCTATCTGCGCCGTGCCATGGAGGCGGGCGCGGTCGGTTTCCTGGTCAAGGACGGGCCGGTCGAGGAGCTCGCCGAAGCGGTCCGCCGGGCACTGCGGGGCGAGACGGTGATCGACCCGGCACTCGCCGCGGCCGCGCTGAGTGCGGGGCCGAGCCCCCTTACCGGCCGTGAGGCGGACGTCCTCAAGGCCTCCGTGGACGGCGCCACGGTCGCCGACATCGCGGGCAAGCTGCATCTGTCGGAGTCGACCGTACGGAACTATCTGTCCGCCGCGATCGGCAAGACGGGGACTCGGAACCGGATGGAGGCGGTGCGGGAGGCCCGGCAACAGGGCTGGCTGTGAGCGCCGCACGTGCGGGCGGCGCAGTGCGGGGCGGCCTGCGCGGTGCAGGGCAGCCTGCGCGGTGCAGGGCAGCCTGCGCGGTGCAGGGCAGCGGCGCGGTGCGGGTGCGGGCCGCGCAAAGCGGGCCTCTCCGTGCAGGTGCGGGCCGCCGCGCCGCGAACTGCCGCCCCACCCGGTGGAAGCCACCCCGGGCAGTGCCCCGCCCCACCCAGTAGAAGCCGCCCCGCACCACACGCCCCCGTCCAGGGCCTGTCTGACAATTCGCGTCGTTTCCCGGAGCGCGGCAGACGGGAATTGGCATACAGGCCCTGGTTGCCTGCGCCCGGCCGTTCGGTGCGGGCGGGGGATGCGTCGTCGGGCCTCTTGGGCGTGGGTCTGGGGCGGGCATGGTGCCCAGCCGGTTTCCATGCTCGCGCGGGAGCCGGCTGGGGCGCGCTCGCTACCAGCCTGTCATAGCGGCGCCGAGCGCTATGGGTGCGGCGACGAGTGCCAGCAGCTTGATCTGTAGGGCGCGGTCGGCTCTCCTCGCCGTGAGCCGGGTCGCGACGAACGCGGCAACGACGCCTAGCGGGAAGAGGATTGTGAGGCATTCGCCTACATCAGGGGGCGATCCGCCGATGTGTGCTGCGACCCACGAACCGAAGTAGCCGGTGATTATGGCGAAGAGGGTTTTGTCGGCGCTGAACCACTTGCTCTCCATGTGGGCGACGATCGGCCCAAAGCCAGCTCCTGTGGCACGCTTCCGGATGGCTGTGATCATGCATGCGACCAGGAGAGCGGCTGCCCCGCATAGGAATGTCCAGCGCAGAGCCTCTGCCAGGGTGTTCACCGGCTCCCCTTACCAGCAGTTCTTGATGACGCCGTCGACTCCCAGGAATCCGATGGCTATGGCGCCCATACCGGCGCCAGCCTCTTCGAAGACGTCCCTGATGCCCTGCTTGAATGTTTTACCCTTCTTCTTTGCGCTGCGGATCTTGTTGACGATCTTTTTGATGCCGCCGAGCTTGTCGATCGCCTTCTTCATCTTGTAGATCTTGGCGACAGCGAAGATGTTGGAACCGATAGCTTGAAGGATTCCCGCCGCACACTTGGGGGCGCTGAAGGCTCGGGTCGCCGCGGCTTCGCTGCCGCCGGCGGCCAGCTCCTTCTGCAGCCACTGCTGCGTGGCCTCCTGCCCCTTCTCCAGGACATCGTCGGGGATGGCGTCGACGACGGCGAAGGCTTTCTCGATTCCTGCGAGGACTTCGTCTTCGGAGCCAAGTTGTTCCAGTTGGTCGTCTTCCAGGCTGAGCCTGTCGGTGGCCAGCTGGGAGGTCTGGGCTGTGAGCGCCTTCGACTGGCTGCTGTCGAGGGCCGCCACAGCGTTTGCGGTGCCGACGCCGGCTACGGCTACGGCTCCTGCGACGGCTGCAGAGATGACGGTGGTGCGGATACGCCAGCTCTTACGGTTCACGTTTAGCCTTTCGTGCGTACTGTGCGCGCGATGGGTCCCCGTGAAACGTCGGGGTCCGCAAACCGTATGGCTTCACAGAGTCTCCTCGCGCACTAAGTGGCCCTCGAACGAGTGAGCTTGCATCACCGAGGGAGAGCAGCCCGGAGACTAATGCGCTTTTAAATGAGACGCAAAGGAAGAAGGGTTTTCCTACCACCCTTACCTGACGCGACATCGACTAACGAAAGGGGCCCCCTATCACGGAGGCTTGAATGCTAACTGCGCGTCGCGAATGGTGTTTTGCGTGGGGCTGACGTGGTGGTGCCATCCGCGCCAGGTGCGGCCCTCCAAGTGCGCCAGCCCCAGGCCGCCTTTGAGCTCGCGGTAGTCGCGCTCGATGCGCCAGCGGAGTTCTGTCCGTCGTGCTCACGCCCGGCAACGTTCACGATGCCACCACGCTCGGTCAGGTCCTCGACGGCGCCGGGGCATCCAGTTCCGCGCGATTGCGACGCGGTTCGACAAGCTCGCTGTCCGCTACCACGCCGGGCTCGTCAGGCTCTAGGGCCTGCTCGGAGTCGTGATCAATGTGCTCGGGTTCTGTGCCCTGAGTGCCGCTTGGGCTGGTAGAACGCTTGTGTGGCACGACGTGAACTCAGTGATGATGAGTGGCAGTTGGTCGAGCCGTTCCTGCCGATAGGGCGCTACGGCCCCTACCCGGAGCGCCTGCGTGAGCAGTTCGAGGGGGTGATCTGGCGGTTCCGTACGGGCAGTCAGTGGGGGGAGATGCCGCCGGAGTTCGGATCGTGGTCGACGGTCTATGACCGCTTTGCTCAGTGGCGGAACTCCGGCGTCTTCGAGGCCCTGATGGAGGGCATGATCGCGGAGACCGCCCGGCGCGGGCAGGCGGAGCTGTCCCTGGTCAGCGTCGATTCCACGGTGGCTCGTGCCCACCACGACGCAGCGGGAATGCGGGTGAGTGACGATGTCCTCACCTCATTGGAGGAGACCGTCGATCGAACAAAGGGGGCGTGCGAAAGCGGCAAAAGGAGCGGGATGTGGCTCAGGGAGAGGAAGAGGATGCCGACCGGACTGAGCGGCGGCGCATCCGGCGCCGACGCCGCGCGAGGCTCAAGGCGGCGGCGTTGGGGCGCTCTCGCGGCGGGCTGACCAGCAAGGTTCATCTGGCATCCGACCGGCGTTGCCGCCCGCTGGCCTTCGTGGTGACCGAGGGACAGACCGCCGACAGCCCCCGGTTCATCCCCGTCCTGGAGAAAGTCAGGGTCCGCGGCCCAGTGGGCCGTCCTCGTACCCGGCCCGACGCAGTCTCGGCGGACAAGGCCTACTCGTCCCGCGCGAACCGCGCCTACCTGCGGAAGCGGCAGATCAAAGCGGTGATCCCGGAAAAGACCGACCAAGCAGCGAACCGCAGGAAACGCGGAAGCATGGGCGGGCGCCCGATCTCCCACGACGCCGAGCTCTACCGGGAGCGCAACACCGTGGAGCGGCTGATCAACAAGATGAAGGCGTGGCGGGGCGTGGCCACACGCTACGACAAGACGCCGGGCAGTTATCTGGCCGGGCTTCAACTGCGCGGCTCGGTCATCTGGATACGCAGCCTCCGCCCCACCACATGATCATGGCCAGGGCATGCCCAGGGCCGGCACCGAAGGTGAGGGGGATTCTCAACTTCTCAACTGCCGGGGAGAAAGCCCAGCACCTTCTGGAGGTCGCCAGGCCCCTGGTAGTGCACACCAGTCATCCCAAGCGCGGTGGCGGCCTCGACGTTCTTCAGCAAGTCGTCCACGAACAGGCACCGGTGGGCGGCGACTCCGGCTCGCTCGGCTGCGATTTCGTAGATCTCCCGATCGGGCTTGGCCACCCCCACCCGTGCACTGCTGACGACATGGTCCGCGAGATCCGCCAGCCCCATCGCCTCAAGATCGCGCTCCAGCTCCAGGGTCGCGTTGGTTACCAGGACCACGGGCATGTGTCCTCGCAGCCGGCGCAGCAGGGCCACCACCACGTCGTCGGCCCGGAACGGCGCATCGGCAAGCGCCACCGCCAACTCACGGGCCTGCGCCTGCGGGACCTTGTCGGAGAGCGCCGACGCGATGGAGTCCACCCATTCCTCTTCGGTGATCTTGCCGAGGAGGAGCGGCAGGTCCACTTCAGGGGCGTAGGCCACCCTTGCGGTGATGCCCTCGGTCACTCCCACTGCACGCTCCAACTCGGCCAGCGGAGTCAAGTCGTAGAAGCGGATCACGTTGTCGAGGTCGCACAGCACCGCGTCAAAGGGCCTGCTGGATATCTCGGAAGCCGTCACCGCCCATGCATACCACAGCCCTCAATTGCTACCAGATCACGACTCCGAACAGGCTCTAGTCCTCCTGCACCACCGTCACCACCTCGTCCCCGTCATAGAGGTGCACCGACACCAGCTTGCCCTTGGGGGACGGTTCGGGTTGCTGGCGTGTGAACCACAAGTACGCGGAGCCTGCGGCCTTGCGGAGTTCGGGCTCGGTCGTGCCGTTCTCGTACTCGAACTCGAGGCGGTCCGTCTTCGGGCCGACGTGGCCGACCGTGAGCTCGCGGCCCTTCACCTCGAACTCCACCGAGGCGAAGCCCATGCCGTCGTCGCCGCCCGGCTTCTTGTCCTGGAGGCCGAAGGAGGCGACCTTCTCCTTGCCGTCGGCTCTGACGACGACCGCGAACCAGGGCTGGTGGAAGTTCGGGACGGGGTCGGTCGTCCGCTCGTCCCACAGGCCGGCCTCCGTCATCGCCTTCTTCTGGCCGCGCGCCTCCTCGTCGTCGCGCGGGGCGCCCCACATCTGGAGCTCCACCCGGGCCACCCGGGTGCCGGAGCTGTCCCTGATCTCGGTCAACGGGGTGAACTGCGGGGTGTACACATGGCGGTCCCGCACCGAGTCGCCCCGTGATGCCGCCCGGGTCTGGTCCTTGCCGTCCACCACGGCGAGGGCCAGCGAACCCGTGGAGCCGGCGAACGTGACGGCCGCCAGGGCACTGATCACCCAGCGGCGCGTCTTCCTGCGCCGGCCGCCGCGCAGCACCGCCTCGAACGGGACCGTGCCGGTCTCGACCGCGTCCGCCACGTCGGCGAGGCGTTGGGTGATGTCGCTGTGCGCGGCGGTGTCGAGCTGCGCCGGGTCCTGGTCCCTGGTCATTGCTTCTCCCCTCGGCTTCCGACCTTCTCGGTCAGTGCGGGTATGGCGCGCAGCTTGGCGATTCCCTTGGCGGCATTGCTCTTCACGGCGCCGACCGAGCAGCCCATAGCCTCGGCGGTCTGGGTCTCGCTGAGGTCCTCCCAATACCGCAGGACGACCGCTTCTCGCTGGCGGACGGGCAGCTGGGCGAGGGCATGCAGCAGCGCCGCGCGGTCGTCCGCCTGCGCCATGCGGTCGCCGTGCTCCGGCCTGTCGAGCACCGGGGCCGCGTCCTGCACGGACAGGAACTCCTTGAGCTTCCGGCGGTGTCTGCGCGCATGAAGGTTGATCATGATCCGGCGCACATACGCGTCCGGGTCGCCCGCCGCGCTGACCTTCCGCCAGGACACATACGTCCGCTCCAGGGACGACTGCACCAGGTCCTCTGCCGCGTGCTGCTGTCCGGTGAGAAGAAACGCCGTGCGCATCAGCTGCGACCAGCGGGCGGTGACAAACCCCTGGAAGTCACCGTCGAACCCACCGCCGAACCCACCGCCGCACTCACCGTCCACGGTCTGTTTTCGCTCCCCCATGAATGCCTCCTTGCACATTGGAGTCCATGAGGGCCGCAAACCGTTGCCTCACCCTGTGAGGAACTCCTGCCTCACCCCTGTGAGGAACTCCGCTGCCGCGGCATCCACAGGAGCAGCACCACGACGCCCGCCAGCAGAATGCACCCGCTCGTCCGGAACGCCATCGCGTATCCGTCGGTGAGCGCCTGCCGCGACGCCGAGCCGTTCATCTGCGCTGCCGCCACCGTGGACAGCACCGCGAGGCCGAGCGCGCCGCCCATGGTGCGGGAGGTGTTGACCAGGCCGGAGACGAGTCCCGCGTCGCCCGGCCGGGCGCCCGACGTGGCGAGCGAGGCGAGCGGTGTCGTGGCGAGGCCCGCGCCGAGCATCATCACCATGCCGGGCAGCAGGATCGAGGTGACGTACGCCCCGTCGACCGTCATCATCATCGACTGCCAGCCGAAGCCCGCGGAGGCGACGAGGATGCCGATCACGGAGACGTTCTTCGCGCCCAGCACCGGCATCAGGCGGGGTGCGAGCATCGAGCCGAGGACGACGGTGAGCGAGGACGGCATGAGGGCGAGGCCCGCCTTGAGCGGGGAGTAGCCGAGGACGTTCTGGGTGTAGAGCGTCATGAACATCCACATGGCGAACATGCCGGCGCCGCACACGAACATCGCGGCGTTCGCGGCCGACACCGTCCGTACCTTGAACAGCTTCAGCGGCATCAGCGGCATTTTCGTGCGCGCCTCCACCACGAGGAAGGCCACGAGGAGCGCGAGCCCGGCCGCCAGCGGCACCAGGGTCGCCGCCGCCGTCCAGCCCTTCTCCTCGGTCTGCACGATGCCGTACGCGAGGGTGGCGAGTCCGGCGGTGACGAGCACCGCGCCCGGCACGTCCAGGCGGCGCGTCCGGTCGGCCCTGCTCTCGGTGAGCCAGGCCAGGCCGGCGACGATCACCAGGGCGCCGACCGGCACGTTGATCAGGAGCACCCAGCGCCAGGAGAGCAGGTCGGTCAGGACCCCGCCGACAAGCCCGCCCGCCGCGCCGCCGCCCGCGCCGACCGCCGACCAGACGCCGATCGCCCTCGCCCGCGCCGCGCCCTCGGGCACCGCCGAGGTGAGGATGGTCAGGGTCGACGGCGCGAGGACCGCGGCGCCGAGGCCCTGCACGGCCCGTGCCGCGAGCAACTGCCATTCGGCCTGCGCGAGGCCGCCGCCGAGCGAGGCGGCGGTGAAGAGGCCGAGCCCGACGAGGAACATCCGCTTGCGTCCGAAGAGGTCGCCCGCTCGTCCGCCGAGCAGCATGAAGCCGGCGAAGGCTATGGAGTACGCGTTGACGACCCACTGCAGGCCGATGGCGCTCATACCCAGGTCGGACCGCATCGACGGCAGCGCGGTGTTCACGACGGACACGTCGAGGACGACCAGGAACTGGCCCGCGCAGGCGGTCAGCAGGACCGCCCACACCGGGACGGACCTTTTCGGCGAGGCGGGGGCCGGGGTATGGGTAGGGGCAGAGGTAGGGGCGGGGGCGGACACGGGAGCCGAACCGGCTGTGTAAGTGGTGGAGGGCGTCTGGACCATGACAGCCATCCTCTCAAGCGAGACTCGAGCGACGCATCGGGAATTCGCGCCCTCTGTCCTGGGCCGACAGGCCTAGGTCCAACGCCCCCCGTAAGGGGGGCAGGGAACCCGCCCCCCGTAAGGGGAGCAGGGAGACCCGCCCCCCGTAAGGGGAGCAGGGAACCCGCCCCCCTACCTGCGCAGGAGCGTCACCACCGCCGCCCCGCCGAGACCGATGTTGTGCGCGAGTCCTACCCGCGCCCCCTTCACCTGTCGTGCCGCCGCCTCTCCGCGCAGCTGCCAGGTCAGCTCGGCGACCTGCGCGATGCCCGTCGCGCCGAGCGGATGGCCCTTGGAGATGAGGCCGCCGGAGGGGTTCACCACCCACCGTCCGCCGTACGTCGTCGCGCCGCTCTCGACGAGTTCTCCCGACTCGCCGGGCGCGCACATGCCGAGTGCCTCGTACGTGAGGAGTTCGTTGATGGAGAAGCAGTCGTGCAGTTCGACGACGTCCACGTCCTCGATGCCGAGCCCCGACCTCTCGTACACCTGGCGTGCCGCCTCGCGCGACATGGGCTGTCCGACGGCGTCGACGCACGACCCGGAGGCGAAGGACTCGCCGGTGTCGGTGGTCATGGCCTGGGCGGCGATCTCCACCGCGCGCCCGGCGAGGCCGTGCCGTGCCACGAACCGTTCGGAGACGACGACCGCCGCCGCCGAACCGTCCGACGTCGGGGAGCACTGGAGCTTGGTGAGCGGCCGGTGGATGGTCCTGGCGGCGAGGACCTCGTCGACGGTGTACGCGTCCTGGAACTGGGCGTAGGGGTTGTGCACCGAATGCCGGTGGTTCTTGGCGCCGACCGCCGCGAGCTGTGCCTCGGTCGTGCCGTGCTTCTCCATGTGCTCGCGGGCCGCGTTGCCGAAGATCTGCGCGGTGGGCGGGGTCATCTCGAAGCCGTGCCGCTCGGCCATGATCCCGTAGTGCCGGGCGACGGGTGACGTCGCGAAGTCGCCCTCGCCCCCTCCGCCCAGCGCCCCGCGCGTCATCTTCTCGAAGCCGAGCGCGAGCACGCAGTCGCTCAGGCCGCCCTCCACGAACTGGCGCGCCATCATCAGCGCGGTCGATCCGGTCGCGCAGTTGTTGTTGACGTTGTAGACGGGGACGCCGGTCAGGCCGAGTTCGTAGACGGCGCGCTGGCCGGCCGTCGAGGCCTGGAAGCAGTGGCCGACGGGGACCTGCTCGACCTGGTCGTACGAGATACCGGCGTCCTCCAGTGCCTTCGTGCCCGCCTCCTTCGCCATGTCCCAGTACTGCCAGTCGCGCGTCTCGGGCTTCTCGAACCTGGTCATCCCGACACCGACGACGTACGCCTTCATGAGGGTCCTTCCAGTCATGGGATCAGTCACGGGGCAGGCCCAGGATGCGTTCGGCGACGACGTTGAGCTGGACCTGAGTGGTGCCGCCCGCGATCGTCAGGCAGCGCGACATCAGGAAGCCGTGCAGCGCCCGCTCCCCCGGGCCCTCGCGCACCGCGCCCGCCGCGCCGAGGAGTTCGAGGGCCAGTTCGGCGACCTTCTGCTGGTGCGGGGTCTGGACGAGTTTGCGTATGGCGGCGCCCGCGCCCGGCTCCGCGCCCGCCACCTGCCGGATGGTGGTGCGCAGCCCGATGCAGGCGAGTGCGTGTGCCTCGGCGGCGAGCGCCCCGACGCGTGCGCGGTGCGCGCCGTCGAGTTCACCGGCGCGTGCGATGAGCGCTTCGAGCCCGGTGTCGAACGCCACCTGGTCGGCCATGTGGACGCGTTCGTTGCCGAGCGTGTCGCGGGCGACCCGCCAGCCGTCGTCGATCTGTCCGACGACGGCGTCCTCGGGGAGGAGCACGTCGTCGAAGTACACCTCGTTGAAGAGGGAGTCGCCGGTGATCTCCTTGAGGGGGCGGATGTCGATCCCCGCGGCGTTCCTCATGTCGACGAGGAAGTACGTGAGGCCCTTGTGCTTGGGCGCCGACGGGTTCGTACGGGCGAGGAGGATGCCGTGGTCCGCCCACTGGGCGGCGCTCGTCCACACCTTCTGGCCGTTGACGAGCCAGCCTCCCTCGACGCGTTCGGCCCTGGTGCGCAGGGACGCGAGGTCGGAGCCCGCGCCCGGCTCGCTGAAGAGCTGGCACCAGAGCAGTTCACCGCGCAGGGTCGGCGCGAGGTAGCGCTCGCGCTGCGCGTCGGTGCCGTACGCGATGAGGGAGGGGATCACCCACGTCGCGATGCCGAGGTCGCCGATCTTCACCCCGGCGGCCTTCAACTCCTCCTGTACGACGAGTTGTTGGATGGGACCCGCGCCCAGTCCGTACGGTTCGGGGAGGTGCGGGGCCGCGTAACCGGTGGGGGCGAGTGCCTTGCGCGCCTCGGCGGGGGCGAGTCCGCGGGCGGGGGCGATCGCCGCCCGGGCCCGGACCCGGTACGCCTGCGCGTCGGCCGAGGCCTCCGCCGGCAGGTGCAGGCGCAGTTCGCGCCGCGCGCCGCCCTCGGCGAGCCGCACGGCACGCAGCCTGTGCGCGTCGCCGGCGCCGAGCAGCTGCCGCGCCACGACCGCCCTGCGCAGATACAGGTGGGCGTCGTGTTCCCAGGTGAAGCCGATGCCGCCGAGGATCTGCACGCAGTCCTTGGCGCAGGAGTACGCGGTGTCCAAGGCGGTGCCCGCGGCGAGGGCGGTGACCAGGCCCCGTATGTCCTCCGGCAGGCCGGGGTCGTCCGCGGCGCGGGCCGCGTCCCAGGCCAGGGCGCGGGCCTGCTCGACGCGGACCAGCATGTCGGCGCAGAGGTGCTTGATGCCCTGGAACTGTCCGATGGGGCGCCCGAACTGCTCGCGCACCTTGGCGTGTTCGGCCGCGGTGTGCAGCGCCCACGCCGCGGTGCCGCACGCGTCGGCGGCCAGTACGGCGGCCGCCAGGTCGCGGACGGCCGCGGAGTCCACGGCGAGCGTCCGTTCCGCGGGGACGTGGACGGCCCGTGCGCTCACTTCGGCGGTGGGCCGCGTCGGGTCGGCGCTCTCGTGGGTACGTACGGTCAGGGCGTCGGCGTCGACGGCCAGCCACACGGGGCCCGTCGCCGACGCGGCGGCCAGCACGAGCAGGTCCGCCTCGCCGCCGGAGAGGACGGGCGGCGCCGTGCCGTCGAGGATGTGCCCGTCGGGTACGGAGACGGCGGTGAGGGTGCCCGTGTCCAGGGCGACGGCTCCGATGCGGGCACCGGCGGCCAGGTCGGCGACCAGCGCGTGCGCGCCCGCGCGGCGCAGCACCAGCGAGGTGAGGGAGCTCGCCGCGAAGGGGCCGGGGAGCGCGGCCCGCGCCGCCTCTTCGAGGACCACGGCGAGGTCGAGGAGGTCCCCGCCCCCGCCGCCGTACTCCTCGGGCAGATGGACGCCGAGGAGGCCCTGCCCGGCGAGTCCGTCCCAGTGGGCGGGCCTGCCGTCGCCGGGGGCGGGGCCCTTCCCGTCCGTGCGGAGCCGGGGGGCCGGGGCGGTGTCGAGCAGCCGGCGTGTCTCCTCGGGTGGCGCGGCGCGGGCGATCCAGCCGCGCACCGCCGACGCCAACTCCCCCTGCTCCCGCGTGATTCCGATTCCCATCGCGATCTCCCTGCGCATCCTCGCCGGTGGCAGCTGCCGGGACGGAGGCAGAGTAGAACACGTTTCAATCTGACGGAAGGTCAGGTCGTGGTCGGATCGTGGTCAGATCGCGGTCGGATCGCGGTCGGATCAGGCCCGGATCGGAGCCGGACGCCCTCCGCGCTTGACGACTCGGTTAACAGAAGGTCAAGAGTTCCCCTCGTACGACATCCGTCGGAATAGTCGCCCCGGGATACAGGTTCGAGCTACACGTACTCCTGCCGAGCTCTCTACCTCCCCGGAGGCCCCAAGCAATGTCGATGTCGACGACCCACCCACGCGGTACACGCGGAGTCGTCCCCGTACTCGCCTTCTCCGGCATCGTCGTCGCGGTGATGCAGACCCTGCTCGTCCCGGTCATCAAGGACCTGCCGGCCCTGCTGGACACCTCGCCGTCGAACGCCACCTGGGTCATGACGTCGACCCTGCTCGCGGGCGCCGTATCCACGCCGATCATGGGCCGCCTCGGCGACCTCTACGGCAAGCGGAAGATGCTGCTCACCAGCCTCGCCGTGATGATCGTCGGCTCGCTGATCTGCGGCTTCACCGACGATCTGATCGTGATGATCGTGGGCCGCGCGCTCCAGGGCTTCGCCATGGGCGCCATCCCGCTCGGCATCGGCCTGATGCGCGACGGCCTGCCCCGCGAGAAGCTCGGCTCCGCGATGGCCCTGATGAGCTCCTCCATCGGTGTCGGCGGCGGCCTCGCGCTGCCCGTCGCCGCGCTCACCGCGCAGCACGCCGACTGGCACGCGCTGTTCTTCGGCGCGGCGGGCCTCGGCGCGCTCTCCATCCTCCTGACCCTCGTCTTCGTCCCGGAGAGCCCGGTCCGCGCCGAGGGCACCTTCGACGTGCTCGGCGCGCTCGGCCTCTCCGCGGGCCTCGTCCTCTTCCTCCTCCCCATCACCAAGGGCAGCGACTGGGGCTGGAGCTCGCCCACCACGCTCGGCCTCTTCGGTGCCGCGGCCGTCGTCCTCGTCCTGTGGGGCGTGATGGAGCTGCGCCTGAAGGCCCCCCTGGTGGACCTGCGCACCACCGTCCGCCGCTCGGTGCTCTTCACCAATCTCGCCTCGATCATGGTCGGCGTCGCGTTCTACGCCGTCTCGCTCGTCCTGCCGCAGCTGCTCCAGCTGCCGACCGCCACCGGCTACGGCCTCGGCCAGTCGATGGTCGTCGCGGGTCTGTGCGTGATGCCGCTCGGCCTGACGATGATGTTCACCGCCCCCGTCTACGCCCGCCTGTCGGCGAAGTACGGCCCCAAGGTCACCCTCATCCTCGGCATGCTGATCATCACGATCGGCTACGGCGCCGGACTCGGCCTGATGAGCGCCGCCTGGCAGACCGTCGTCATCGCGGTGCTCCTCGGCGCGGGCATCGGCCTCGCCTACTCCTCGCTGCCCGCGCTCATCATCGGCTCGGTCGACGCGTCCGAGACCGGCGCGGCCAACGGCCTCAACACCCTGATGCGCTCGATCGGCACGTCGGTGTCGAGCGCCGTGATCGGCATGGTCCTGGCCAACACCGCGGACCACGTCGGGGGCGTCGCCGTGCCCACCATGCACGGCTTCCGCGTCTCGTTCCTGATCGCCGCGGGCGCCGTCGTCGTCGGTCTGCTCTTCGCCCTCATGCTGCCCTCCGCACGCCGCTCCGCCACCACGCAGCTGCGCGCGAGCAGCGAGGAGGACGCCAACCTGAAGCGCGCCACCGAGGCGCTCGCCGGCTTCCACGGCCAGGTCCGGGACGCGGACGGCACGCCCGTGCCCCGCGCGAAGGTGACGCTGATCGACCGCAGGGGGCGCCAGGCGGGCGCGGCCCTGACGGACGACGGCGGGCGGTACGAACTCGCCGTGCCCGGTGACGGTTCGTACGTCCTGGCGGTGCGGGCCCTCGGCCACGGGCCGCTGGCCTCGGCGGCCGCCCACCCGGGCCAGGACCGCCCGGTCCTGATGGACCTCGCGCTCCCGGCCGAGAGCGACGTCCCGGCCTGACCGGCCCACGGGAGCCCTCCCCCGGGACGCCGGGACGTCGCTGGAAGGCCCGTCGGCATGCCGCGCAGCGCGGTGTGCCGACGGGTCTTTCGCACATCCCCTCCTGACACCCCTGACACCCCTGACACCCCCTGGCACCCCCCGCCCCCGGGCCGTTCGCGCCGTGCGGCAGCATGGGCGGCCCCCGCACACCCCGTCCGACCAGGAGGAACCCATGGCCGCGCAGCCGACGCCCACCCCCGTACCGGCCCCGGCACCAGCACCAGCACCAGCACCGGCACCGACACCGGCACCGGAAGTCCTGGCCGCCTTCGAGGCCGCCAAGGGCTTCATGCCGCGTGACGAGGGGCTCGCGCTGTACGCGGCCGCGACGGAAGCCGCGACGCTCGGCCTGCCCCTCCTGGAGGTCGGCACGTACTGCGGCCGCTCCACGATCCTGCTGGCCGACGCGGCCCGGCGGGCCTGCGTCGCCGCGATCACCGTGGACCACCACCGCGGCAGCGAGGAGCAGCAGCCCGGCTGGGAGTACCACGACCCGGAGACGGTGGACCCCGAGATCGGCCGGATGGACACGCTGCCCACCTTCCGCCGCACGCTGCACAGGGCCGGCCTGGAGGACCACGTGATCGCGGTCGTCGGACGCTCGCCGCAGGTGGCGAAGGCGTGGGGCGGCGCGCTCGGCCTCGTCTTCATCGACGGCGGCCACACGGACGAGCACGCCACGGCCGACTACGAGGGGTGGGCGCCGCACGTCGCGGAGGGCGGGCTGCTCGTGATCCACGACGTGTTCCCCGACCCCGCCGACATCATGACCGGGCAGGCGCCGTACCGCGTCTACCTCAGGGCCCTGGAGTCCGGGGCGTTCACCGAGGTCGCGGTGGCGGACTCGCTGCGGGTGCTGCGGCGGACGGGGCCGGGGATCTGACCTCAACGGCAGCGAGGGGCCCGGCCTCGCGGATAGGCTCGCCCTCGTGTCGTACGTAGGTCCGGAATTCGATCCCTCCCAGCCGCCCCGGCGCAGCGTCCGCCGACCGCTGACGGTGGCCGCCGCCGCGCTGGTGCCGACCTGTCTGGCGGGCTACCTCGTCTACCAGGCGACGAGCGGGCCCGACGGGAACGAACCCGCGAGATCGCTGCCGGCCTCGTCGAGCGCGTCCGCCGACCGGGACGCGCCGTCCGGCTCCTCGTCGTCCCCCTCCGGGACCGGCGACCCCGGCAAGGACGGGAAGCACGACAAGGGCGACAAAGACGACAAGAACGACAACGACGGCAAGGGCCGGGACGCCGACGACAACGATTCGGCCACGAAGCCGTCCGGTGGCCGTCCCGCCGCGAACGGCCCCCTCAAGGGCAAGGTCGTCGTGATCGACCCCGGGCACAACCCCGGCAACTTCCGCCACGCGTCGGAGATCAACCGCCAGGTCGACATCGGGACGAACCGCAAGGAGTGCGATACGACGGGCACGTCCACCAACCACGGCTACACCGAGGCGAAGTTCACCCTGGACGTCTCGCACAGGTTGCGGACGCTGCTGCAACAGCAGGGCGCCACGGTCAAGTTCACGCAGGACGGCGACCGCCCGTGGGGGCCGTGCGTCGACGAGCGCGCCCGGATCGGCAACAAGGCGCACGCCGACGCGGTGGTCTCCATCCACGCCGACGGCTCGGGCGCGGGCAACCGCGGCTATCACGTGATCATGCCGGGCAAGGTGCGGTCGGGGTCGGCCGACACCTCGGCGATCGTCGCGCCCTCCAAGGAGCTGGGCGAGCGCATCGCCGGAAAGTTCGTGAGCGCGACGGGCAGCGCCCCCTCCAACTACATCGGCGGCGGCACCGGCCTCGACACCCGCACGGACCTCGGCGGCCTCAACCTCTCCACGGTCCCCAAGGTGTTCATCGAGTGCGGGAACATGCGGGACGCGAAGGACGAGGCCCTGCTGACGAGCCCCGCGTGGCGCCAGAAGGCGGCGCAGGGGATTTCGGAGGGAATCGCGGGGTTCCTGCGGAAGTAGGGGCGTAAGTGGAAGTGAACGTCTTCGCCATGAAGCGTGCACGTCTTTATCCCGAGCAGACACCCCGCACGTCCGGACGATATTGTCCTCCCTACGATGAGGGGCCACCCCCGCGCTACGCGCACCGCGACACGACCGCGACCACTGCGACAGCGACGCCTCCACTGACGAGACGACTGACGAAGGACCTGAAGTGAATTTCCGCTCCCTCACTCGAGGCGACGGCGTGGTGATCGGAGCAGCGGTGTTGCTCTTCATCGCCTCGTTCCTCGACACCCTGGACATCGAAGGCGCTCCCAGTGACAAGCTGCCGAACGCCTGGGAAAACGGCAACCTGCTGCTGAGCGTGTACCTGCTCGGCATCATCGGTGCGGCACTCATCGTCGTCGGCCGCGCGCTGCCGCAGCCGCGCAAGGTCGTGGGCCTGGACCTCGGCCAGCTCGGTGTGGCCTTCGCCATCGCCGCTGCCTGGAGCTCGCTCGGTGCGATCTTCGACGTCGACCAGTCCTACCACTTCTTCTTCGAGGCCTACGGCGGCCGTAGCGCCGAGGGGCCCGACGCCGGTGTCGGCCTCATCCTCGGCCTGATCGCCGCCCTCGTGCTCGCCGCCGGTGCGGTTGCCGGGCTGATCGTTCCCGCCCTGAAGGGTCCGCTCATGGGCGCCCCGAAGCCGATGGCCCCGCAGCCCTACGGCGGTCAGCCGCAGGGTGGCTACGGCTACCCGGGCGCCGGTGCGGGCCAGCCGCAGCCGGGTGCGCCCTACGGCGCCCAGCCGGGCCAGCCCGGTCAGCCGCAGGGCCAGTCCTTCGGCGGTCAGCCGCAGCCGCAGGCCGGGCAGACCCCGCCGCCCGCGCAGGCGCAGCCCGCCGGTGACTTCTCGCCGTTCTGGTTCGCCGTGCCGGTGCCGCGTCCGCTGTACGCGGAGGACGGCTCGCCCACGCCGATCGCCGAACTGGCGCCGGGCACCTGGTACCTGGCCGTCGAGCAGCGCGGTCCCGGCCTGGTGGCCCAGACGCAGGACGGCCGTCGCGGTGTGCTGCAGGACACCACGGGGATCCAGCGCGGCTGATCCCACGCACTCGCGGTACCGCGGCCCCTCGCCCTTCCGGGCGGGGGGCCGTTGTCGTACAGTCCCTCCCCTACGGACCCCATCTGACACACCGTCAGTTCACCAGGGAGGCAGGCCTATGCGGCTCGGGCTCGCACTCGGTTACTGGGGGCGCGGCCCCGACCCCGGGCACGTCGCCCTCGCCCAGGAGGCCGAGCGGCTCGGCTACGACTCCGTGTGGACCGCCGAAGCCTGGGGCTCGGACGCCTTCACACCGCTGACCTGGATCGCCGCCCAGACCTCCCGCATCAGGCTGGGGACGGCCGTCGCACAGATGGCGGCGCGCTCCCCCGTCACCACCGCCATGCACGCGCTCACCCTCGACCACCTCTCCGGCGGGCGGATGATGCTCGGCCTCGGGCTCTCCGGGCCACAGGTGGTGGAGGGCTGGTACGGGCGGCCGTTCCCGAGGTCGCCGCTGACCGCGACGCGCGAGTACGTCGAGGTGATCCGGCAGGTCCTGCGGCGCGAGGGCCCCGTGGAGGTCGCGGGCCGCTTCCACTCCCACCCGTACAACGGCCCGGACGGCACCGGGCTCGGCAAGGCCCTCAAGCCGATCACCCACCCCCTGCGCGCCGACCTGCCGGTGCTGCTCGGCGCCGAGGGGCCCAAGAACATCGCGCAGACGACCCGGATCGCGGACGGCTGGCTGCCGCTGTACTGGTCGCCGCTGCGGACCGATGTGTACGAGGCGTCGCTCACCGACGTCCCCGAGGGGTTCCTCATCGCCCCCATGGCACGGGCCAAGGTGTGCGACGACGTCGGCGAGGGCCTGCTGCCCGTCAAGGCGATGCTCGGCTTCTACATCGGCGGGATGGGGCACTCCGCCCGCAACTTCCACGCCGACCTGATGGCGCGCATGGGGTACGGGACCGAGGCGCGGCGCATCCAGGAGCTGTTCCTCGCGGGGCGCAGGGAGGAGGCGGTCCTCGCCGTGCCCGACGCCTTCGCCGACGAGATCTCGCTGGTCGGGCCGCGGGCGCGGATCGCGGAGCGTCTTGAACTGTGGCGCAAGGGTCCGGTGACGGATCTGCTGGTGCTCGCCCCGGACCCGCACACCCTGCGGGTGCTCGCCGAACTCAACGCGTGACGTCCGGCGTCCGTGCCGCTCAGCCCTTGGACAGCTCGCCCGCCGACGGCACCTTGTCCTTGACCTCGGCGCCCGCGCTGCTGCCCGCGCCCTTGACGTCCTTGATGATGTCGTCGAAGGAGTTCACGACCGAGTCCGTGCCCTCGCCCTTGCGGAGCTTGGACGGGAGGTCCTTCAGGGCGTCGATGCCGGACGTCAGCGGGGCCACCGCCTTGGAGAGGGTGGGGTCGCCCTTCGCGTTCTTCGTCGCGGCCTTCAGCCTGTTGTACGTGAACGCGCCCGCGAGGCCCGCCTTGACCAGGGCGAACTTGCGGCCGTTGGCGCCCTTCTTGAACTTGCCCGCGCGGTACGGCTTCACGATCCACTGGTAGGTCGCGCCCGCGGCAAGGCCGGCGTTGGCGACGAAGCGGGTCTTGGCGAACTTCTGCTTCTCGGCGCTGCTGCTGGCGGACGGTGCCGACGCGGCGGCGGTGTCCTCACTGCTGCCGCCGCAGGCCGTCGCTCCGGCCAGCAGGGTGCAGCAGAGCGTGAGGGAGACTCCGGCTCGGCGGACGGTTACGGGGCTGGGCACGGCGGGGCCTCCAGGCGTGGGCTGAGCGGCGCGCGGGAGCGCGCGGACCTGCTCGCACCCTCACCCGGCCCGCCGTGCCCCGCCACCGGGGTGGACCCGAACGGGTTTCGAACGGCGGCTTCCCCGGTACCCGGACGCCATGTCTCCCACGCGGAACTCCCACGGCAGCACCGCGGCACGGGTCATCGCGCTCGTCGCCGACATCATGGCCGCCATCCTCGGCCTGTGGATCCTGATGTACCTGCTGGACGCGAACCGCGCCAACGACCTCGTCCAGTTCATCCACGACGTGGCCCGCTGGCTGGCAGGCTGGTCCCACGACTTGTTCACGTTCGATGAGAACTGGGCCAGGGTGGTCGCGGGCTACGGCCTCGCCGCAGTCGTCTACCTCTTCATCGGCCACGCCGTCGCGAACCGCCTGCGCCGCTACTGAAGCACATACCCGCCCCACAGCAGACCGGTCACACGACCCGGGGGCCCGGGGGGCACCCCCGGAAAGACACAGCACGTTCGATGAGAACTGGGCCCGAGTCGTCGCCGGCTACCTGTTCATCGGCCACGCAGTGGCGAGCCGCCTGCGCCGTTACTGAGGCGACTGCTCGGGCGGCTCGCAGCAGTCCGGGTCCAGGCCCCGCGGCAAGTGCTCCCCCGAGAAGACCGCGCAGGTCGCCTCGTCGCCGCCCAGGGCCGCGACGGCGAGCAGGAGCGATCCCGCCGTCCAGGTGGTGAGTTCCTCGGGCCAGATCGCCTTGTCGTCGAAGACGTAGCCCGTCCAGTACAGGCCCGACGCCGGGTCGCGCAGGTGCTGGATGGACTGGAGGATCTCCAGGGCGCGGTCCGACTCGCCCAGCACCCAGAGGGCGAGGGCGAGTTCGGCGCTCTCGCCGCCGGTGACCCAGGGGTTCGGGTCCACACAGCGCACTCCGAGGCCGGGGACGACGAAGCGGTCCCAGCTCTCCTCTATGCGGGACTTGGCCTCCGCGCCGGTCAGCGCGCCGCCGAGGACCGGGTAGTACCAGTCCATCGAGTAGCGGTCCTTGTCGAGGAAGCGCTCGGGGTGGCGGCGGATCGCGTGCGCGAGGGCGCCGGCCGCCAGCTCCCAGTCGGGCTGCGGCTCGTCGCGCTGCTCCGCGATGGCGAGGGCGCAGCGCAGCGCCTGGTGGATGGAGGAGGAGCCGGTCAGGAGCGCGTCGGTGACGGGCGTGCCGTCGTCCTCCCGCTTCCAGCCGATCTGGCCGCCCGGCTGCTGCAGCGCCAGGACGAACTCGACCGCGGCGAGGACGGCGGGCCACATGCGGTCCAGGAACGCCTCGTCGCCGGTGGTGAGGTAGTGGTGCCAGACGCCGACCGCGAGGTACGCGCAGAAGTTGGTCTCGCGGCCGCGGTCGGTGACGTCGTGCGGGTCGCCGTCGGCGTACGCCGCGTACCAGGAGCCGTCGGGGTTCTGGTGGCGTGCGAGCCAGTCGTAGGCGCGCTCGGCGGCCGCGTGCTCGCCCGCCGCGTCCAGTGCCATGGCTGCCTCGGTGTGGTCCCACGGGTCGAGGTGGTGCCCGCGGAACCACGGGAGGGCGCCGTCATCGCGCTGGACGGCGAGGATGCCGCGTACCGTCGCCGTGGCCTGATCGGCCGTCAGGACGCCGGGCAGGACGAGGTGTTCGGTCCGCTCCGGGCTCGTCACTTGGCGGCCGCCGCGGCGTCGGCGGGGGCTGCGGCGTCGGCGGGCAGGTGGGGCTTGGTCGCGTACGCCACGAAGCTCTTGCCGACCACGGGGTTCAGGAGCTGCTCGGCCACCCGCGTCGCGAGGGGCTTCTTCATGATGTCCCAGACCAGGAGCTTGTGGTACGCGCGCACCGGCAGCGCCTTGTCGTTGTCGACGCCGAACGCGCACTTCAGCCACCAGTACGGCGAGTGCAGTGCGTGCGCGTGGTGGGTGCCGTACGGCTTGAGGCCCGCCTCCCGCATGCGTTCGAGGAGTTCGTCCGCCTTGTAGATGCGGATGTGGCCGCCCTCGACCTCGTGGTAGGCGTCGGAGAGGGCCCAGCAGACCTTCTCCGGGCCGTAGCGCGGGACGGTCACCGCGATGCGGCCGCCGGGCTTGAGGACGCGGACCATCTCCGCGAGGACACCCTTGTCGTCGGGGATGTGCTCCATGACCTCGGAGATGATGACGACGTCGAACGAGGCGTCGGGGAAGGGGAGGTTGAGCGCGTCGCCCTCCATCGCGGTGGCGGTCGCGCCCGCCGGTGCCTCACCGGCCTCCTTCATCGCGGCGAACCACTTGGCGACCTCGCGGATTTCCTCGGCGTTCTGGTCGAGGGCCACCACCTGCGCGCCGCGCCGGTAACACTCGAAGGCGTGCCGGCCCGCGCCGCAGCCCAGGTCGAGGACGCGGTCGCCCGCGGCGAGCGGGAAGCGGGTGAAGTCGACGGTCAGCATCAGCGATGGCTCCCGGAGTGCGTCGAGTACGTCGTGGTGGCCGCGGCGGCGCGGCCGGGGTTCGTGGCCGCGGAGCGGGCGATGGCCTCGCGGTAGCGGTCTGCGGTGCCCTTGGCGGCCTGGGCCCAGGTGAACTTCGCCAGGACGCGTTCGCGTCCCGCGGCGCCGAGTCGCGCCCGCAGCCCCGCATCGCCGAGCAGCCGGCCGAGACCGAGCGCCAGTGCCCCCGCGTCGCCGGGCGGGACCGCTAGGCAGGTCTCGCCGTCGGGGCCCGCGACCTCCGGGATCGCGCCGCCGGTGGTGGCGAGGAGCGGAGTGCCGGTGGCCATCGCCTCCGCCGCGGGCAGCGAGAACCCTTCGTACAGCGAAGGAACGCAGGCGACCTGCGCCGAGCGGACGAGGTCGACGAGTTCGGCGTCGGTGATGCCCTTGACGAACTCGATGGCTCCTTCGAGGCCGTAGCGCTCGATGGCCTGGGCGACGGGTCCGTCCTCGGCGCGCTTGCCGACGACGATGAGGTGGGCGCCGGGGTGCTCGGCGCGGACCTTGGCGAGCGCCTCGACGAGGTGGACGAGGCCCTTGAGCGGGACGTCGGCGCTGGAGGTGGTGACGATCCGTCCCGGCACTTCGGGGACGGCCGGGTCCGGTGAGAAGAGGCCGGTGTCGGCGCCGATGTGGACGACGTCGATACGGTCCTCGCGCACCCCGAGGTGGTCGATGATCTCCTGGCGGGAGGTGCCGGAGACGGTGAGGACCGAGGGCAGGCGGCGCGCGACGCGCTTCTGCATGCGGGTGAACGCGTACCAGCGGCGGACGGAGGCGCGGCGCTTCCAGTCGGGCGCGGCGTCCAGCTCCAGCTGCCGGTCGACGGTGATGGGGTGGTGGATGGTGGTGACGAGGGGCGCGCCGAGGTCGCCGAGCAGGCCGTACCCGAGGGTCTGGTTGTCGTGGACGACGTCGAAGTCGCCTCGCCGGGCGCGCAGGTGCCGTCGGGCGCGCAGGCTGAAGGTGACGGGTTCGGGGAAGCCGCCGGTCCACATGGTCGCCACTTCGAGGGCGTCGACCCAGTCGCGGTACTCGCCGCGCTTGGGGGTGCGGAAGGGGTCGGGCGAGCGGTAGAGGTCGAGGCTGGGCACCTCGGTGAGCTTGAGGTTCTCCAGCCCCGCACCCTCGTCCAGGACGGGGTAGGGCTGTGCGCCGATCACTTCGACGCTGTGGCCGAGCCGGGCGAGTTCGCGCGAGAGATGGCGTACGTAGACGCCCTGTCCCCCGCAGAACGGGTTCCCTTTGTACGTGAGGAGAGCGATGCGCAACGGGCGCTCGCCGTCGCCGCCAGAGCCCTTTCGGGGGCCCGCCTCCATGGCCTCAGCGGTCACTCTCGGCCCCCTTCTCCCTGCAGTTCTCCGCGAGGTTACGCCGGGACGGTAATCTAGAACAAGTTTCAGACTTGATCGCTGAATGATCGCTGAACGAGCTTTGAATCTACCGGCAGGTAGGCGAGGTGTAAGGCCCGGATCAGGTGATTCGCGCCACGACAGGCTCCCTGCCATGCTGTGCGATCTCGCGAGGCGTTTTCGGAGGGGCATCGACATGACAGCGGAAGTCAAGGCGGCGAACCCTGCGGCGCCGGCCCTCACCGAGCGCCAGGAGGCGCGCCGCCGCCGCATCCTGCACGCAAGCGCCCAACTGGCCAGCAGGGGCGGCTTCGACGCCGTGCAGATGCGGGAGGTCGCCGAGGCCGCCGGTGTCGCCCTCGGCACCCTCTACCGCTACTTCCCCTCCAAGGTCCATCTGCTGGTCGCCACCATGCAGGACCAGCTGCAGCACATGCACACGACCATCAGGAAGCGCCCGCCGGCCGGCGAGACGCCCGCCGAGCGGGTCGCCGAGACGCTGATGCGCGCCTTTCGCGCGTTGCAGCGCGAACCGCATCTGGCGGACGCGATGGTGCGGGCCCTGACCTTCGCGGACCGTTCGGTGAGCCCCGAGGTCGACACGGTCTCGCGGCTGACGACGGCGATCATCCTGGACGCGATGGGCCTGACGGAGACGCCGACCGCCCAGCAGCTGTCCGCCGTGCGGGTCATCGAGCACACCTGGCACTCGGCGCTGATCACCTGGCTCTCCGGCCGGGCCTCGATCGCCCAGGTGAAGATCGACATCGAGACGGTGTGCCGGCTCATCGACCTTACGGCGGAGTCCCGTACGTAAAGAAGTCCCCCGCCCGTCTGCGCACGGGGGGCGCACAGTCGTATGGCAAATGCGCCCCCTGCCTCCGCCTTGGCCAGTTCTCTGCGTCACGACGGGGGTACTCACCGCTATGAATGGTCTGCGTGCTTGAACGGAGCAACCGGAAGCATGAGCTGGAGGGGCAGAGCGTGATCCGGGTTCTACTCGTGCACGACGCCTGTCTGTTGCGAATGGCTCTGGCGGAACAACTCGCCCGTGAGCCGGATCTGGAGGTGTTCCACGCGCCGTGGTCGCACGCACGCGGCCGTCAGCGCAGCGTACGGCCGGACCTCTGCGTGGTGGACCTCGACGACGAGGCGACCTACGCCGCGGCTCCGCTCGGCGAGCTGACCGGGCCCTCGGCGCTGGGGAGGGGCTGCCGGGTCCTGGTGCTCACGACGGCCAACCGGCCGGGCCAGCTGCGGCGTGCGGCGGAGGCGGACGCGCTCGGATATGTCAATAAGGCGAGCCCGCCGGAACGGCTGCTCGCCGGGATCAGACAGGTGGCGGCAGGCCAGCGGTTCGTCGACGAATCGCTGGGATTCGGTTTTCTCAGGGCGGCTCAAATGCCGCTCACGCGACGGGAGTTGAGCGTTCTGTCACTTGCCGCCGGGGGCGCGTCGGTCGCCGAGATCGCGAACAGCCTCCATCTGTCCAACGGTACGGTGCGCAACTACATGGCCGCGATCACCCGGAAGACCGGGGCGCGGAACAGGATCGACGCGATAAGGATCTCGCAGGGCGAGGGGTGGGTGTGAGACGGCGTCCGCCTCACCCCAGTCGCCCGCCCCGTTGAGATCCCGGTAGAGGGAGGACAGCTCCATCAGCTCGTCGTGCCGCCCGCACAGGGCGTGTGCCCCGTCCATCACCAGGACGCGGTCGGCGCGGCGGGCCGAGCTGATGCGGTGGGCGATCACCACCAGGGTGCCGCCGGGACGGCCCGCGAAGGCCCGCTCGGCGCGCGACTCCGCGACCGGGTCGAGATGGCAGGTCGCCTCGTCGAGGACCGCCAGCGGGGCGGACGAGAGGTGGGCGCGGGTCAGCGCTATCAACTGCCTTTCACCTGCGGAGAGTTCGGAAGGCACGAGCTCTGCGCCGAGGCCGCCGAGCCGTTCGGCCAGCGCGGTCATGCCGACGGCTTCGGCGGCGGCCAGCATCTCCTGTTCCGGGACGGGGTCGGTCCGGAGGTAGCTCAGGTTGTCGCGGAGCGTCCCGGTGAAGACGTACGCCTCCTGCGGGATGAGGACGCGCCGCCCCACGGACCCCTCGCCGCGCACGGGCATACCGTCGACACGCACCTCTCCGGCGTCCGGTTCGAGGAGTCCGGCGATGATTCCGGCCAATGTGGACTTGCCGATCCCACTGGGTCCGACGACGGCGAGGTGCTCGCCGCGGTCGACGGTGAGCCGCAGGTCACGCAGGACGGGCTCGGCGTGGGGACCGTAGGCGAAGGTGAGGGAGGAGACCTGGAGGGCGGGGGTGGGGGCGAGGGTGGGGGCAGGAGCGGGGCTCCCGGCCTCGCGGGCCCCGGCGTCCGTGTCGGCGCGGACTGCCGTGTCCGTGTCGGCGCGGGCTGCCGCGTCCGTTTCGGCGCGGGCTGCCGTGTCCGTTTCGGCGCGGGCTGCCGCGTCCGTGCCGGCCTCCTTCGGGCCGCTCACCGTCCCGGCTTCCTGAGGCGGGTCCCACGTCAGGCGGCGCAGGACGATCGCCAGGCGGGAACCGCTCGCGCCCAGGCCGTTGACCAGGTTGTGCAGGGCGGGGAGCAGGGCCTGGGTGACGTAGGCGAGGGCGCCGACCAGGGCGCCCGGGGAGACCCCGTTGTCCAGGAGCCAGGGGCCCGTGGCGAGGAGCAGGACGAGCGGGAGCTGGCCGCCGGTCGCGAGGGCCGCCGTGCGCAGGACGCCCCAGCGGGCGAGGGCGGCGGCCGTCGAGTACTCCTGGGCGACGCCGCGGTCCAGGTCCTCGGCGACGCCCGGTTCCGCGCCGGCCGCCGCGACGTCCCGCAACCCCGGGCAGACGATGCCGAGTTGGCCCGCCAGCCGCTCGTCCGCGACCAGGAAGTCCTCCTGCCGCCGGGCCAGCGGGCGCAGCGACACCACGAAGAGGCCGATGCCGGCGAGGAGGGGCGGCGCCACCACGAGGAGCAGGAGCGGGTCGAGCGAGAACAGGCCGACGAGTGCGCCGACGGACGTGAAGATGAAGGAGCGGGAGACCATCACCAGGCCCGCGAAGGTGTCCCTGGCGATCTCCACCTGCTGAGTGAGCCGGGACACGGCGGCGCCGTCCGCGTCCCGCAGCCCGCGCCCGACGACCTGCCGCACGAGGCTGTCGCGCAGCGGCTCCACCAGGTCGGCGACCGCGCGGTACACCTGCCCCGTGCCGTACGCGGCGACCAGCACACCGAGGGCGGCCGCGCCGAGCCAGGCGAGGCCGACCGATTCGCGCCCGTCGAGGAAGCCGTCGTCCAGGGCGCGGGCGAGGGCGTATCCGGTGAGGAACGTCTGTCCTGTCTCCAGTACGGACCAGATCGCGAGCCGCACCACGACGGGCCACCTGCGCCGCAGGAACAGGACGCCTCGGCGGTAGGGGGACGTCGGCCTCACGCGCCGAACACCTCCCGGTACTCGGGCCGTTCCCACAGCTCCGCGTGGGTGCCGACCGCCCGGATGCGGCCCTCGTGCAGCCAGGCCACCGCGTCCGCGCGGGCCGCCGTCGCCGCACGGTGGGCGATGATCAGCCGGCTGCTGTGGGGGGTGTGGCGGAGCAGGGCCTCGGCGATGTGGTGTTCCGTCACCGTGTCGAGGCTCGACATCGCGTCGTCGAGGATCAGGAGGCGGCCGCCGCGCGCGAACGCCCGTGCCAGGCCGAGGCGTTGGGCCTCGCCTCCGGAGAGCGGCGCTTCGCCGCAGGGGGTGGCGTAGCCGTCGGGGAGGCGGGTGACGAAGGTGTCGGCGCGGGCCGCGCGGGCCGCGTCGCGGATGCGCTCCCGTCCCGGGCGGGGGGTTCCAAAACCGATCGTGTCCTCCAGGGTGTCGCCGAGCAGCGCGGGCCGCTCGAAGGCGTAGCCGACCTCGCGGCGCAGTTCCTCGCGGCTGAGCGAGTCGAGCGGGACGCCGTCGAGGCGTACGACTCCTTCGTCGGGGTCGGCGAGGCGGCCCGCGAGGGAGGCGAGCAGTGACTTGCCCGCGCCGGACCGGCCGACCACGGCGACCGTGGCGCCGGCGGGCACGGTCAGGTCGACGCCGTCGAGGACGGCGCGCCCGCCACGGGACGCCCTGACGCCGCGCAGCTCCAGCAGGCCGCCCTCGGGCGGGAGTCCGGCATCGCCGTACGCGGTCGGGGCCTCCTCGAGGACCTCGGCCAGGCGCCGGGCCGCGGCCCTGGCCCGTACCAGGCCGCCCAGTTGGCCGACGAGCATGCCGATGCCGGTGGCGAGGACCGCGTACCGGGTCGCGGCCAGCAGGTCGCCGACGCTGATGCGCTGGTGGAGCACGAGGTGGCCCGCCACCGCGGCGACGGCGAGCTGCAGGAGCGGCGCGACGGCGACGGCCTGCGCCTGGGAGCGGCCCTGGACCCGCCACATCCGGTGGCCGTGGCGGGCGAGTTCGGGGAGGGTGCGCAGGACGCGTGCTTCCTCTTTGTCCTCGGTGTGGGCCGCCGCGATGGTCCGTGCCCCGCCGATCGCCTCGCTGAGGCGGCCCGCGATGTCCCCCTGGACCCGCTGGTAGCGGGCCACGCAGTCGGAGGAGACGCGGACGAACGCCCGCAGGAGCAGGAAGAGGACGGGCGCGCCGATGACGAAGACGACGGCGAGCCAGCCGTCGATGAGGGCGAGGGCGACGACGGCGCCGACGGGCGTGACCAGGGCCGCGAGGAGCGCGGCGAAGGTGGCGGGCGCGATGCCCGCGTGGGCCGCGTTGTCGATGAGGCGCGCCACCAGGTCGCCGGGGGCGAAGCGCGCGGTGGCCCGCGGTCCGACGGCGAGTACGTGGCGGACGGCGCGGCCGCGCAGCCAGGCCGTGGTGCGGGCGTTGGTGGTGCCGGTGAGGACGCCGTCGACGGCGTCGAGGAGGGCGCTCGCGCCGATCAGCGCGGCGCACACGGCGATCCAGCGGGTGGCGTCGGTGCCGGCGCCGCCGCTCAGGTGGCCGGTGAGGACGGCGTCCAGGGCGCGGCCGATCGCGAGCGGCAGGAACAGGGTCGCGCCCGAGCCCGCGACGGCGCAGAGCGCGAGGACGGCGCAGCGTCCTGCGCTGTACCGGGTCGCGGCGCCCAGCAGGCGGGTGTCGGCAGCGGCTTGGTGCGGACGGGTGGTCGTCGTCGCCATGCGGTCCGGGTCTCCGTCGCCTCGTCTCCGGTGTTCCGTGGCGGTGGCAGTGGTGGACCCGGGCGGACCCCTCAGGGGTTACCGCCCGGGCCTTAAATGCCATGCCGCTCAGGTGCGGTCAGGCGTCAGAGACAGAGGATGACGCTGGCGTCGCTCCAGCAGAGGAGCAGACTCGCGAGGCTGCCGCCACCGCCGCCGCCGCCACCGGTCATCTCGTCGGATTCCATGCTCTGCAGGTCGAGAAGTGCCATGGTCTTGCCTCTCTCTCGGGGGATGTGCTCTTTTCCGTGCTGGTTGTGTCACGACCCCGCTGTGTCACGGGACCGGCTCTTGGGCTGCCGCAGGGGCGGCAGGAAGGGGACGTGCGCCGTGCCGTCACCGAGGGCGCCGGCGAGGGCGAGAAGGCAGCCCGCCGTCCCGGTGTGGAGGTCCATGGACAGGCGCAGCATCTGGTGTCCGGGGAAGGCGAGGTGACCGGCGTACGCCATGGTGAACCAGCCGAGTGCCTCGATCTGCGCGGCGACGTCCTCGGGTGTGATGCCGGGTGTGGTGCTGCGGTTGACGTGCAGCAGCAGTCCGGCCCTTCCCTGGAACAGTCCGGGCTGCACGCAGAAGCGCGAGCGTGCGGCGGCCAGGATGCCCGGCCGTACCGCCTCGAACGCGGCGTCGTCCCGGTGCGCGAGGTAGTCGTCGATGACCATGCCGATGCCGACGCTGCCGTCTCCGAGGTAGGGCATGGTGCGCCAGCCCTCGTTCACGGCGAGGCTGCCGTCCCGCTCCTGGGTGACGCACTGGGCGAGGTCCGCGCGCAGGGCGCGGGCCGCCAGGTCGAGGTGCGCGGGGTCCTTGCTCCGCTCGTACAGGCGCAGGAAGAGGAGGGCGGGGCCGGTGGCGCCGCGGAGCAGTCCGGCGCGTCGCCGCCCGTTCTTCGGGACGGGTTCTGCGTCTTCGGCGGCTTGGGCGGTGAGGCGTTCGCCGAGGATTTCGGCCGCCTGCTCCGCGTGCCGGGCGAGGGTGCTCTCACCGGTGCTCTGCGCGAGGGCGTCGAAGGCGAGGCCGACTCCTGCGAGGCCGCCGTACAGGTCGGAGGGGAGCCGTTGCCAGTTCTCCCGGAGGATGCCGTCGACGAGGTCGAGGGCGCGGGTGCGGTGGCCGAGCCTGTCGAGTACGTGGGCGATGCCGGCGAGACCGTCGTGCAGGCCGAGGGGGGTGCCGGTCGGGGCGGGCCCGGTGTGCTTCAGGAGCCATCTCTCGCCCTCTTCGTAGCGTTCGGCGCCGGATTCGGCGAGGGCGAGCAGCACGCCGGCCGCGCCGTGCGCGATGCCGAGGCCGCCGCCGTCGGCGAACTGGGCGATGTCGCCGGGGAAGAGCCGGTCGTCGCGGTCCGGGGTGGCCGAGGCGAGGATGGCCTCGACCATGGAGTCGCGGCTGTGCGGCCAGTCGGCGGGGTCGACCAGGGGGGCGGCCGCCGTCTTGCGGCTGGTGGCGCCGGCCCGTTCCCCCTTCTGGACGCCCCCCGCCGGGGCCTGTGCATCTCCCGCTGCGCGGGCCGGCGCCCGCTCGATCTCCGTCACCGCTTCGGCGAGGAACTCCTTGGGCACGTCGGGGAATTCGGACGCGATCACCTGGGCGAAGTGGGCCGCCTTGCCGCGGTCGATGGAGAGCAGCGAGGTGATCGGCAGGAAGAGTGCGAGCCGCAGGCAGGCGAGGGCGTAGCGGTCGATGTCGGTGCCGGTGCGGTCGGGCGGGGCGAGGAAACCGGGGTGCGCGACGATCTGGCGGCCCGGGTCGCCCACGGCGGCGGCCGCCTCGAAGTCGAGGAGCGACACGGACTGTTCGTCGGGCGCGACCATGATGTTGAAGAGGTGCAGGTCGTTGAAGACGACGCCCCGCTCGTGCACGGCGGTGACCGCCTCTTCGACGGCGCGGTGCATGCGCAGCGCCCAGGCCGTGTAGTCGGCGATGGCGGTGTCGTCGGGCTCGCTGGTGCACAGCGGGTGCCGGTGGGCGAAGAACGAGTTGAGGGTGGACCCTTCGAGGAAGTCCATGACGAGGAAGCGGTGGCCGTCGAGGATGAACCAGTCGCGCACCTCGGGGGCGACGCCGAGTCCGGAGAGCTTCTCCAGGGCGTCCTTCTCGCGTTCGAGCCGGGCCACGGCGTCGGCGCCGTCGGAGGCGAGTCCGGCGTGCGGGCGGCCCTCCTTGAGGACGACCTTGCTGCCGTCGCGGGTGTCGGTGCCTGCGTAGACGCCGCCGCCGTTGGAGAAGTGCAGGGCCTTCTCGATGCGGTACGGCAGGTCGGTGACGGTCGTGGTGTTGCGGGCCGCGAGCTGCGGTTCGAGGAAGGAGGGCAGCGTCACCCAGGCGGGGACCTTGAAGGCGGGGTCGCGCGGGTCGGGTACGAGCTGTCCCTCGCCGTCCTCGATGGCGGGGACCATCGTGCCTTTGCCGTCGTCGCACATGCGGCGGGTGAACGCGCCGTACCGGACGTACAGCGGGCCCTGCCGCCAGCGCAGGTCGGTGAGGATGTAGGGGCCGTCGGTGCCGTCGAGGAGGTCGCCCAGCTCTTCGAGTATGCGCTGGAGTTGCGTCTCGTCGGCCGGGTAGACGGTGACGGCCTTGCCGCTGTGGTCGCGTCCCGCGTACTTGCTGTTGCGCAGGTGCAGGAGGTGCTTGGCCGGCACGAACTTGAAGGGTATGCCGCGGGCCACGCAGTAGTCCCACACCGTCGACGCGACGCGGTCCGCGTTCTCCAGCGTGGCGGAGACGTGGACCTTCCAGCCCTGCTGGGGCGCGGGGAGGGCGGCTCCGGCGTCGTCCACCGGGACGAGGGAGAGCCAGTCACCTATGCGGCCCGAGCGCCAGCCGGCGGGGACGGGGCGGGCGGCCACCGGGTACTCCGGGGCGCTCGAATTGCCTTTGGACGACAGTCGGTCCGGGGTCTCGTAGAAGTACCTGTCGGCCAGGCAGTAGACCTCGTACCGCTTGTCCATGGTGTCCCCTCACTGCTCGGCGTGGCAGTGACATTTCCAGGACGCCGGGAGACAGAACAGTCACGAGTGTCATCAGATCACCGTGCGGAACGCATGCGTAAAGTCACGTTCGCTCATGTTCGAGAGCACAGAATATCCGTCGGCAGGACAAATGGCGACACCCGCGCCGCCGTGGGGTCAACGGGGCGCGGGTGTATTCCTGTTGAGATCTCCGGGTTGTCACTCCTCCGGCGGGAACACGGTCTCCCCGCCGTCCGCCAGCGCGATGGTGATCGCCTCGACCGGGCAGCCCTCCGCGGCCTCCAGGACCTTTTCGTTGGCGTCGGTCTCGGGCGCGGTGGGGTGTGACTGGCGGGCGGTGTCCAGCTCGAAGCCGCCGGGCGCGGTGAGCACGCACATCCCGGAGCCGATGCAGACCGACCGGTCGACCTCGACGTGCCAGCGGTCGCCCATCAGGCGCCACTCCCCTCATATCCGGCGGGGAGGTGGATCATCTTGTGCTCGAAGTACTCGCCGTACCCCTCGGGGCCGAACTCGCGCCCGAGGCCGGAGTTCTTGTAGCCGCCGAAGGGGCCGAGCATGTCGAGGCTGAAGGTGTTCACGGAGTACGTTCCCGTGCGCACCCGGCGCGCGATCTCGATGCCGTGCTCGACGTCGGCGGTCCAGACGCTGCCGCTGAGCCCGTAGTCGGAGTCGTTGGCGATCTTCACCGCCTCGCTCTCCTCGCCGTACGGCAGCAGGCAGATGACGGGCCCGAAGATCTCCTCGCGGGCGATGCGCATCGAGTTGTCGACGCCGCCGAACAGCGTCGGTTCGACGTACCAGCCCTGGTCGAGGCCGGGCGGGCGGCCGCCGCCCGCGAGGATCTTGGCGCCCTCCTCCTGGCCGATGCGGATGTAGTCGAGGGACCGCTGCTGCTGCCGCCGGGCGACGAGCGGGCCGAGTTCGGTGGCGGGGTCGAGGGGGTCGCCGATCTTGAAGGCGGAGGCGGCGGCGGCGAAGGCCTCGGCGAACTCGTCGTAGCGGGTGCGCGGCACGAGGATGCGGGTCTGGGCCACACACGCCTGGCCGTTGATCATCCAGGCGAACGGGGTGATGCCCGCGACCGCGCTCGCCGCGTCGGCGTCCGGCAGGACGACGGCGGCCGACTTGCCGCCGAGCTCCAGCGTCACGCGCGTCAGATTGCGGGCCGCGACCTCCATGACGCGCTTGCCCGCGGCGACGGACCCGGTGAAGGACACCTTGTCGACGTCGGGGTGCCCGACGAGGTACTCGCTCACCTCGCGGTCCGCGGAGATGATCGAGAGCACGCCTTCGGGCAGGCCGGCCTCGGCGGCCAGCTCGGCGAGGATGTAGGCGTCGAGGGGCGCCTCCGGGGAGGTCTTGAGGATCACCGGGCAGCCGGCGAGGAGTGCGGGCGCCAGTTTGGCGGCGGCGGTGAACTGCGGGACGTTCCAGGGCACTACGGCCGCGACGACGCCCATCGGCTCGCGCCGGACGAGGATCTTGCCGAGGACTCCGTCGCGCGCCTCCTCGTACCGGAAGTCGCGGGCGACGGTGATCGCCGCGTCCCACACCATCATCGCGGCGAGGGCCTGCACCATCACGCTGGATGTGTACGGGGTGCCGTTCTCGGAGCTGATGACGCGGGCGATCTCCTCGTGGCGTACCGCGAAACCGTCCTTGATCCTGGTGATGACCTCGATGCGCTCGTCCAGGGTCATCCGCGGCCAGGGCCCGTGCTCGAAGGCCCTGCGGGCGGCGGCGACGGCGCGGTCGACGTCGGCGGGTGCCGCGTGCGGCACGCGGGCGAAGACCTCGCCGGTGTGCGGGGAGACGACGTCGATGACGCCCTTGCCGAGCGGGTCCACCAACTCCCCGCCGATGAACAGCTGTCCGTGTTCCACGAGCTCGGTCATGGCTGACTGCCTCCTGCGGGACGGTTTCTGACGCCGTTTCAGAACTGGTACCAGTTCTAGTTGGCCGAGCCCACGGAGGGAAGGGGCAACTCGCCCCCGGGTCAGTCGACTTGGGCGACCATTGAAACTAGTTCTAGTTATAGTGACGGCATCCGGCGACGAGAGACGAGGCCCTCATGACCCCGCAGGTGACAGACCCGCCGGTGACCGAGCACGGCGGCGGCGTCTGGAGCATCAAGGTCCCGATCCCCGACAACCCCCTCGGCTTCACCCTCGTCCACCTCCTGGACACCGACGCGGGCCCCGTCCTCATCGACACCGGCTGGGACGACCCGACGTCCTGGGACACCCTCGTCGCCGGGCTCGACGCGTGCGGCGTCGCGGTCGAGGACGTGCACGGCGTCGTCATCACCCACCACCACCCCGACCACCACGGCCTCTCCCAGAAGGTCCGGGACGTCTCCGGGGCGTGGATCGCCATGCACGAGGCCGACGCGTCCGTGGTCCACCGCACCCGCTCGAACCCCCCGGACCGCTGGTACGCGTACCTGGTCGACAAGCTCACGGCCGCCGGCGCCCCCGCCGACCACGTCGCCCCGCTGATCCGCGCCCGGGACGAGGGCCGTCCCCGCAAGCTCCCCGGCCTCGCGCCCGCCCTCCCCGACCGCGGCATCGCCCCCGGCGAACTGCTCGCCCTGCCGGGACGCAGGCTCCGCGCCATCTGGACCCCGGGCCACACGCCGGGCCACGTCTGCCTGCACCTGGAGGAGGACCACCCCACGGGCCTGCCCGGCAACGGCCGCCTCTTCTCGGGCGACCACCTGCTGCCCGGCATCACCCCGCACATCGGCCTGTACGAGGACCCGGACGCCGAGACCGCGACCGACCCTTCCCCAAGCTCTCGGCTTCGATCGAGCAGCGGAGACCCCCTCGGCGACTACCTGGACTCCCTGGAACGCGTCGGCCGCCTCGCCCCGGCCGAGATCCTCCCCGCCCACCAGCACACGTTCACCGACGCCCCCGCCCGCGTCCGCGAGCTCCTGGCCCACCACGAGGAACGCCTGACCGGACTCCTCGCCCTGCTCGCCGAGCCCCTCACCCCCTGGCAGATCGCCGCGCGCATGGAGTGGAACCGCCCCTGGGCGGAGATCCCCTACGGCTCGCGCAACATCGCCGTCTCGGAGGCCGAGGCGCATGTGCGGCGCCTGGTGAAGCTGGGCCGCGCGGAGGCCGTGCAGGGGAGCGATCCGGTCACGTTCGTGGCGGTGTGACCCGGGGCGCGCGCCGACCGGCCGGTAGAGTGGGCGCGTCGTCCTCACGTCCAGCAGGGGGAAGCCGGTGCGAATCCGGCGCTGACCCTTCCCCGAGCTCTCGGCTTCGCTCGAGCGGGGGAGGCCCCAATCCGTCAACCACGGAACGTGGTGAGCCGGAATGCCCAGCGGGACGTGACCGGCTCGCTTCATCGGGACCCCCGATGAGCGGCACCGTCGAGGTATACGGAGCCGGAGCCGCCCGGTAGCCGTGCTCGCACGCGCCGTGCCGCCCCGCTCCCCGCAGGGAGAGGCAACCCGCCGCATCATGAACGTTCGCCGCAGCGCCGCGGTCCTGGCCGCCGTCGCCGTGTTCAGCTCGGTGGCAGCACCAGCCGCCTTCGCGGATAGGGGCCTCCCCCAGGTCGAGCGAAGCCGAGAGCTAGGGGAAGCCAAGCCGTCGCCCTCGACCGCGCTCCCCTCGGGCCTCTACGGCAAGAGCGACCCCAAGTTCGACGGCGTCTTCCGCCAGTCGTACGCCCTGCTCGCCCAGCACACCGAAGGCGTGCGGCCCGCCACGAAGGCCGTGGACTGGCTGACCGGGCAGCAGTGCGCCAGTGGCGGCTTCGCGGCGTACCGCGCGGACGCGACCGAGCCGTGCGACTCCAAGACCGCGGTCGACAGCAACTCCACCGCCGCCGCCGTACAGGCCCTCGCCGCGCTCGGCCACGAGGACGCCACGGTCAAGAAGGGCGTCGACTGGCTGAAGTCCGTGCAGAACAAGGACGGCGGCTGGGGCAACAACCCGGGGCTGCCCTCCGACGCGAACTCCACCGGCATCGTGGTCGGCGCGCTCGCCGCCGCGGGCCGCAACCCCGCCGACATGAAGTCGCAGGACGGCAAGTCCGCCTACGACGCGCTGCCGAAGCTCGCCATGGACTGCGGCAAGGACGGCGGCGCCTTCGGCCTCGCCGACGCCAAGTCCGGCAAGCTCGCGCCGAACGCCTACGCCACCGCCGCCGGGGTGCTCGGCAGCCTCGGCAAGGGCCTCGTCGTCACCGCGCCCAAGAAGTCCGAGGACACCGCGCCCAAGTGCGCGAAGCCGGACACCGCCACGCAGGCCGCGAGCAACGGCGTCGGCTATCTGCTCGACACCCTCGGCAAGACCGACGACCACCTGATGTCGTCGATGCCGGGTTCCACGGACCAGCCGGACTTCGGCACCACCGCAGACTCCGTGCTCGCCCTCGCCGCCGCGGGACAGGGCGAGCGGGCCGAGAAGTCCGCCGAGTGGCTCGCGGAGAACTCCGCGGACTGGGCGAAGCAGTCCGGCCCGGCCGCGTACTCCAAGCTGATCTTCGCCGCGCACGCGGCCGGTCTGGACCCGCGCGACTTCGGCGGCGCCGACCTCGTCAAGCAGCTGAACGCGCAGGGCCCGGCCCCGCAGGACGCGGACTCCTCCGCCAAGGCGGACGCGGACGAGGAGAAGACCGACGACGACGGCGGCGTCAGCGTCTGGTGGATCATCGGCGTCGGCATGGTCGCCGGCATCGGCATCGGCTTCCTGTACAGCGGCAACCGCAAGAAGCAGCAGCCGTGACGCGGGGCCGTGTGCGGCGCGGCTCCGCGGTCGGCGTCCTCCTCGCCGTCCTGCTGGGCGTCCTCGCCGCCGCGCCCGCCCAGGCCGCCGGCTACCGCTACTGGTCGTTCTGGGAGCGGGACGGCGACCGGTGGACGTACGCCAGCCAGGGGCCCGGCACCGCGCGCCCCGAGGACGGCGACGTGCAGGGGTTCCGCTTCTCCGTCTCCGACGACTCGAAGGACTCGGCGCGGCCGCGCGGCTCCGCCGGCTTCAAGGAGATCTGCGCGAGCACACCCGCCGAGGACGGCCGCAAGCGGGTCGGCCTCGTCATCGACTTCGGCCTGCCGAAGGACGCCCCCGAGGGCGAGCGGCCGCCCGCGCCCCGCACGGCCTGCGCGCGGGTCGACTCCGACGCCACCAGCGCGGACGCCCTCGCCTCTGTCGCCAAGCCGCTGCGCTACGACACGAAGGCGCTGCTCTGCGCCATCGACGGCTACCCGAAGTCGGGCTGCGGCGAGCAGGTCGGCGGAGACCGGGCCACCGAGTCGCAGCCCGCTAACGACGCCGACTCCGGCTCCGGCTCCGGCTCCGGTTCCGGCTCCGGTTCCGGCTCCGGCTCCGACGGCGGGCCCTCCCTCGGCATCGTCGCCGGGATCGCCGCGATCGCGGTGCTCGGCGGTGCCGCGATCTGGCAGGCCAGGCGTCGTCGCGGCTGACGCCGCCGGCCCGTCCATCGACACGGACCCGCACACGGACCCGCACACGGACACGGACACGGACCCGCACACGGACACGGACAGCACCATGACCGAGCACGGCAGCAGCGCGTCCGGACCCCTCCGGCGCCGCCTCGCCCCCGAGGCGCACCGGAGCAACGCCCTGCATCCGGGCGCCTGGTGGGTGTGGGCCATCGGCCTCGGCACCGCGGCGTCCCGCACGACGAATCCGCTGCTGCTCGGGATGCTGATCGGGGTCGCCGGCTATGTGGTGGCGGCGCGGCGGACGTCGGCGCCGTGGGCGAAGTCGTACGGCGCGTTCGTGAAGCTGGGGCTCGCGGTCATCGTGATCCGGCTGGTCTTCGCGATCGTGCTCGGCTCGCCGATCCCCGGCACGCACACCGTCGTCACGCTGCCCGAGGTGCCGCTGCCCGACTGGGCGAGGGGCGTGCGGATCGGTGGCCGCGTCACGGCCGAGGGCCTGACCTTCGCGCTCTACGACGGGATCAGGCTGGCCGGCCTGCTGATCTGTGTCGGCGCCGCGAACGCCCTCGCCAGCCCGGCCCGGCTGCTGAAGTCGCTGCCGGGCGCGCTGTACGAGGTGGGGGTCGCCGTCGTCGTGGCGATGACGTTCGCGCCGAACCTCATCATCGACGTACAGCGGCTGCGGGCCGCCCGGCGGCTGCGGGGCCGCCCCGACAAGGGAATGCGCGGGCTGCTGCAGGTGGGGCTGCCCGTCCTGGAGGACGCGCTGGAGCGGTCGGTCGCGCTGGCCGCCGCCATGGACGCGCGCGGCTTCGGCCGCACCGTCCCCGTGCCCGCCGGGGTGCGCAGGGCGACGGCCGTGCTGACGCTCGGCGGCCTGGTGGGCGTCTGCGTGGGGACGTACGGACTGCTGACCGCGGCAGGCGCCTCGTACGGCCTGGCCTTCCTCCTCGTCGGCCTGCTCGCCGCACTCGCGGGGCTGCGGCTCGGCGGCCGCCGTTCGGTGCGCACCCGCTACCGGCCCGATCCGTGGGGCACGCGCGCCTGGCTGGTCGCCGGGTCGGGGATCGCGGTGGCGGGGCTGGTCATCCGGGCCGCGGTGAGCGACCCGGCCGCGCTGCACCCGGGGGTCGTGCCGCTGGTCGCGCCGACGCTGCCGCTGTGGCCCGCCGCGGCGGTGCTGATCGGCCTGCTGCCGGCGTTCGTGGCGCCGGTCCCCGCCGAGTCCTCCCAGCGGGACCGGCGGCCCCAGAAGAACGTGAAGGACCAGAAGGAGACGTCATGATCTGTTTCGAGGACGTCTCCGTGACGTACGAGGGGAGCGCGGGGCCCACCGTCCAGGGGGTCGATATCACCGTCCCCGAGGGCGAGCTCGTGCTCCTCGTCGGCCCGTCCGGGGTCGGCAAGTCGACGCTGCTCGGCACCGTGAGCGGGCTCGTGCCGCACTTCACGGGCGGCACCCTGCGCGGCCGCGTCACGGTGGCGGGCCGCGACACCCGCACGCACAAGCCGCGCGAACTCGCCGACGTCGTCGGCACGGTCGGCCAGGACCCCCTCGCGCACTTCGTGACGGACACCGTCGAGGACGAGCTGGCGTACGGCATGGAGTCGCTGGGCCTCGCCCCGGACGTGATGCGCCGCCGCGTCGAGGAGACCCTGGACCTGCTCGGCCTCGCCGACCTGCGCGACCGCCCCATCGCGACCCTGTCGGGCGGCCAGCGGCAGCGCGTCGCCATCGGCTCGGTCCTCACCCCGCACCCGCGGGTCCTCGTCCTCGACGAGCCGACGTCCGCGCTCGACCCGGCCGCCGCCGAGGAGGTCCTCGCCGTACTGCAGCGGCTCGTCCACGACCTGGGCACCACGGTCCTGATGGCCGAACACCGCTTGGAGCGGGTCGTGCAGTACGCGGACCAGGTGCTGCTGCTCGGCGCGCCGGGCGAGCCGCCGGTGCTGGGCGACCCGGCCGCTCTGATGGCCCGCTCCCCCGTCTTTCCCCCGGTGGTCGCGCTCGGCCGCCTCGCGGGCTGGTCACCGCTGCCGCTGACCGTGCGGGACGCGCGGCGCATGGCGGGCGCGCTCCGGGAGCGGCTCGCGGGCGCCGGGCCGCGGCGCGAGGAGGCACCGGCCGGACCGTCGGCGGGTCGGACGCCCGGCCGGTGGACCCGGCTGCGCAAGGACCGCACTCCCAAAGGACATGGGTCGCAGGCGAAGGGCCCTAACCAGGACGAGGCGCCGGTCGCCGTCGTCGAGCGCCTCGCCGTGCGCCGCGGCCGCGTCGAGGCGCTGCGCCGCGTCGACCTGACCGTCACGCCCGGCGAGACCGTCGCCCTCATGGGCCGCAACGGCGCCGGGAAGTCCACGCTCCTGTCCACCCTGGTCGGCCTGCTCGAACCCACATCGGGCACCGTCCGCGTCGGCGGCGCCGTCCCCCACCGCACGGCCCCGCGCCACCTGATCCGGCACGTCGGCCTGGTCCCCCAGGAGCCGCGCGACCTGCTGTACGCGGACACCGTGGCCGCCGAGTGCGCGGCCGCCGACCGTGACGCGGGCGCGGCGCCGGGGTCGTGCCGCGCCCTGGTGAGCGAGCTGCTGCCCGGCATCGCGGACGACACGCACCCCCGGGACCTCTCCGAGGGGCAGCGCCTGGCGCTCGCCCTCTCCATCGTCCTGGCCACGCGCCCGCCCCTGCTCCTCCTGGACGAGCCGACCCGCGGTCTCGACTACGCGGCCAAGGCGCGGCTGGTCGGGATTCTGCGGGGGCTCGCGGCCGAAGGGCACGCGATCGTGCTGGCCACGCACGACGTGGAACTGGCCGCCGAGATCGCCCACCGCGTGGTGATCCTCGCGGACGGCGAGGTCGTCGCGGACGGCCCGACCGAGCAGATCGTGGTGTCGTCGCCGTCCTTCGCGCCGCAGGTCACGAAGATCCTCGCGCCGCAGGAGTGGCTGACGGTGGCGCAGGTGCGCCGGGCTCTCGGCACGGGCGGGGAGGACCTCTCGTGACGGCCTCGGGGGTCCGCCCCATCCGCCTGGGGCGCCGCTCTGTCGCCGCGCTCGCACTGGTCAGCGCCGTCGGCGTGGTCGCGTTCGGGTGGCCGCTGCTCGCGGACGGCGATTCGGGGCTCAGCGATCACGCGCAGGACGCGCCCTGGCTGTTCGCGGCGTTGCTTCCGCTCCTCATCGCCGTGGTGGTGGCGACCATCGCGGACGCCGGTCTGGACGCGAAGGCCATCGCGATGCTGGGTGTGCTGGCCGCGGCCGGTGCGGCGCTGCGGCCGCTGGGCGCGGGGACGGCGGGCATCGAGCCGATGTTCTTCCTGATGGTGCTGAGCGGGCGGGTGCTCGGGCCGGGCTTCGGGTTCGTGCTCGGTGCGGTGTCGATGTTCGCGTCGGCGCTGCTGACCGGTGGTGTCGGGCCGTGGATGCCGTTCCAGATGCTGTCGATGGGCTGGGTCTGCATGGGCGCCGGGCTGCTGCCGGGGCCCGACACCCTGCGCGGTCGCCGTGAGCTGTGGCTGCTCGCGGTGTACGGGGCGGCGTCCTCCGTCCTGTACGGCACGGTGATGAATCTGCAGGGCTGGACCTATCTCGCCGGTTCGGCCACCGGTGTCTCCTTCGTGCCGGGCGATCCCCTCCTGGACAACCTCGGCCGTTTCGTCGCGTACTGCCTGGCGACCTCGCTCGGCTGGGACCTGCCGCGGGCCGTGGTCACCGTGCTGCTGAGCCTCACGCTCGGTCCTGCCGTGCTGAAGGCGCTGCGGCGGGCCACGCGCCGGGCCGCGTTCGAGGCGCCGGTCACATTCGAGGCCCCGAAGACGTGAGGGAGCCGCTGCGCTCCGTCACATCGGGGGCTTTCCTGAGTGAGGCGGCCCACAGGACCTTGGTCCTCTACGAAAGAGGCCCGTAGCCGAAGATGCTTGATGTACATGCATCAATCCCCGCGCTGACCTGGGCATTGAGAGCCACGTCACATGATGGACATTCGGCGCGGATGCGGCTTCCACTAGTAAACAGGGGCATTGCGGCGAGCCGGCGAGCCTGTTTCTCTGGATGAGTCGCAAGGCGCCGACAGCCCCCCACGGCCTCGGCGCCGCCGCATGCCCCCCACACTCCCCGAGTGCCACAGCGTGCGCCGCGACCGCCCCGTTCCCCACCGGAAGGTCCTCTGTGCCCGCCTCGCTCATCCGCCGCATCGCTTCCCCGAAGAAGGCCATCACCGGCGGCCTCGTCGCCGCCGCCGCTTCCGGCATGGTCTTCGCCGCGGCCCCGGCCCAGGCAGCCACCCCGACCACCGCGAAGGCCGCCGCCCCGGCCGCCGCTCCCGCCGCCGCCCCCTCGTCCGCCAAGGCGATCGCGAAGAAGATGATCCCGGACCCGGCGCAGTTCGCCGCGTTCGACAAGATCGTCTCGCACGAGAGCGGCTGGAACCCGAGCGCGACGAACTCCTCGTCCGGCGCCTACGGCCTGGTCCAGGCCCTGCCCGGCTCGAAGATGTCCTCCGCGGGCTCCGACTGGAAGACCAACCCCGAGACCCAGATCGAGTGGGGCCTCAAGTACATGAACGAGCGCTACGGCAGCCCGACCGGCGCGTGGAGCCACTGGCAGGCGAACGGCTGGTACTGAGCGTCGCGACAGGCACCTGAACGGTCCCACTGAGCGCCGCCGAATCACCGGCTCCACTGAGCGCCGCCGAATCACCGGCTCCACTGAGCACCGCCGAATCACCGGCTCCGCCGAGTTCGTCCTCAATCGCCGGACAGGCTATGACTGTCCGGCGATTCGTGTCTCTACAGCCGCTGAATGATCGTGCCCGTGGCCACCGCCCCGCCCGCACACATGGAGATCAGGGCGAACTCCTTGTCCCTGCGCTCCAGTTCGTGGAGGGCCGTGGTGATGAGCCGCGCGCCCGTCGCCCCCACCGGGTGGCCGAGCGCGATCGCGCCGCCGTTCACGTTGACCTTCTCCAGGTCCTGGCCGAAGACCTGCGCCCAGCTCAACACCACTGAGGCGAACGCCTCGTTGATCTCGACGATGTCGATGTCCTTCAGGGACATCCCCGCCTTACCGAGCACCGCGCGCGTCGCGTCAATGGGCCCGTCCAGGTGGAAGTGCGGGTCGGCGCCGACGAGCGCCTGCGCGACGATGCGCGCCCTCGGCTTCAGCTTCAGGGCCCGCGCCATCCGCTTGGACGCCCACATGAGGGCGGCCGCGCCGTCCGATATCTGCGAGGAGTTGCCCGCGGTGTGCACGGCGGTCGGCATGACCGGCTTGAGGCGGCCGAGACCCTCCATGGTGGTGTCGCGCAGCCCTTCGTCGCGGTCGACGAGCCGCCACATGCCCTGCCCGGCGGCCTGCTCCTCCTCCGTGGTGGGCACCTGCACGGCGAACGTCTCGCGTTTGAAGCGTTCCTCGGCCCAGGCGACGGCCGCCCGCTCCTGCGAGATGAGCCCGAGCGAGTCCACGTTCTCGCGGGTCAGCCCCCGTTTCCGCGCGATACGCTCGGCTGCCTCGAACTGGTTGGGCAGGTCGACGTTCCACTCGTCGGGGAAGGGCTTGCCCGGACCGTGCTTGGACCCGGAGCCGAGCGGCACCCGCGACATCGCCTCGACGCCGCAGCTGATGCCGACGTCGATGACGCCGGCCGCGACCATGTTGGCGACCATGTGGCTCGCCTGCTGCGAGGAGCCGCACTGGCAGTCCACGGTGGTGGCCGCGGTCTCGTAGGGCAGGCCCATGGTGAGCCAGGCCGTGCGCGCCGGGTTCATGGACTGCTCCCCGGCGTGCGTCACCGTGCCGCCGACGATCTGCTCGACGCAGTCGGCGTGGATGCCGGTGCGGCCGAGGAGTTCGCGGTAGGTCTCACCGAGCAGGTAGGCGGGGTGGAGATTGGCGAGCGCGCCTGAGCGCTTGCCGATGGGCGTGCGTACTGCTTCGACGATGACGGGTTCCGCGGCCATGGGCTCGTCCTCCCTCTCCACGTCCCGCGAGCCGTCCCGGCGGCTCGCGAGTGGAACTAGTACGCGTTCTAGTTCCGCTGTGCAGTCTGCTGAGCGCGGCCCCCGTACCGCAAGGGTCCTGCACGCACCTTGCCCGGATCCGCGCGCAATCGGGCCCGCTCTGGGCCTTGCCACTTGTAGAACCCGTTATTACCTTGCCCGACAAGCCTTCTGATGGACCGTCAGAACCCAGCTCACGCCTGGAGTTGCCGATGCCCTGTCCAGCGCTGCCCGACGGGTTCGACTTCACCGACCCCGACCTGATCCAAGAACGCATACCCCTGCCGGAGTTCGCACAGCTGCGGCAGACGGAACCGGTGCACTGGGTGACGCAGCCATACCGCATCTCCGGCTACGACGACGCGGGCTACTGGGCCGTCACACGGCACGAGGACGTCAAGTACGTCTCCACCCACCCGGAGCTGTTCTCCACCAACGTCAACACCGCGATCATCCGCTTCAACGAGTCGATGGACCGGGACCGGATCGAGGTCCAGAAGCTGATCATGATCAACATGGACCCGCCCGAGCACACCCGGGTCCGGCAGATCGTGCAGCGCGGCTTCACACCCCGCGCCATCCGGTCGCTGGAGGACGCGCTGCGCGCCCGCGCCGGCTCCATCGTGGAGACGGCGCTCGCGACCGCGGGCGACGACGGCTCCTTCGACTTCGTGACGAACGTGGCCTCCGAGCTTCCCCTGCAAGCCATCGCCGAGCTGATCGGCGTACCCCAGGCGGACCGCTCCAAGATCTTCGACTGGTCCAACAAGATGGCGGCGTACGACGATCCGGAGTACGCCATCACCGAGGAGATCGGCGCCGAGGCGGCCATGGAGATCGTCGCGTACGCGATGAACCTCGCCGCGGCCCGCAAGGAGTGCCCCGCCAAGGACATCGTCAGCCAACTGGTGGCCGCCGAGGACGAGGGCAACCTCTCCTCCGACGAGTTCGGCTTCTTCGTGATCCTGCTGGCGGTGGCCGGCAACGAGACCACCCGCAACGCCATCACCCACGGCATGCACGCCTTCCTCACCCACCCGGACCAGTGGGAGCTCTACAAGCGCGAGCGCCCCGACACGACGGCGGAGGAGATCGTGCGCTGGGCGACCCCGGTGGTCTCCTTCCAGCGCACGGCCACCCAGGACACGGAGCTCGGCGGCGCGCGCATCAAGAAGGGCGACCGGGTCGGCATCTTCTACTCCTCGGCCAACAACGACCCCGACGTGTTCGAATCGCCGGAGAAGTTCGACATCAGCCGCGACCCGAATCCGCACCTCGGCTTCGGCGGCGGCGGCCCGCACTTCTGCCTCGGCAAGTCCCTCGCCGTCCTGGAGATCAACCTCATCTTCAACGCGATCGCCGAGGCCATGCCCGGCCTGCGTCTGACCGGCGATCCGCGCAGGCTCCGCTCCGCCTGGCTCAACGGCGTCAAGGAGCTCCGGGTCAGCACGGGCCGCGGCACTCGCACCTGAGCCGATAGAGCGCCATAAGGCGACCTATCAGGTCAATTACATTTACGGAACCAACGTTTCCGTTGCATGAAGCGTCTTGAGAAGTGAACCTTGCCTTCCCAGGACACGAACGGAAACGGTGACCGTGGTCTCTGCCGACGTCTCGCTCGCCCCGTCCGGCACTGCGTCCACCGGCCGGAACACTCCCCTCCGGCCGTTCCTCCAGCGCTACCGCGTCCCGCTCCTGGCCACCGTCCCCACCCTTCCCCTGTACGCCGTGTGGGTGGCGTTCCTCGCGACGGGCGGCGGCGACCTCGCGGCGCAGGAGGCGTGGGCGCGGTTCGCCTCCGAGCACGGCACGGCCGCGTACAACCTCTTCTGGTACGGCGGCATGCACACCGCCAACTACAGCCTGATCTCGCCCTATCTGATGGCCGCGCTCGGCGTGAAGACCGTGACCGCGGTGTCCGGTGTCGCGGGCGCCTGGCTGGTCGCCCTCCTGATCGAGCGCACCGGCATCCGCAGACCCCTGTGGCCCGCGGTGCTCGCCTCGCTGGCGGTGTGGTGCAACGTCGCGTCCGGGCGTACGACGTTCGCGCTCGGCCTCGCCTTCGGCCTCGCGGCCTGTCTGGCCCTGGTGGGGCGGCGGCACACGGTCGTCGCGGTGGCGTGCGCGGCCCTCGCCACGATGGGGTCCCCGGTCGCGGGCCTCTTCCTCGTCGTGGCGGGCGCCGGCTACTTCTTCGTACGCGACTGGGTGCGCTCCGCCGCGCTGATCCTGCCGCCGTTCCTGGTCGTCGCGGCGACCACGGTGCTCTTCCCGTTCACCGGCGAGCACCTGATGCCCTTCGACCGGATCTTCCCGCCCGTCCTGTTCAGCCTGGCCCTCATCGTGGCGGGGCCGCGCGAATGGCGGGTGCTGCGGTGGGGCGCCGGCGTCTACGCGGTCGGCACCGTCCTCACGTATCTCATCCCCTCCCCCATCGGCACCAACGTCGAGCGGCTCGCGGAGCTCGTCGGCCCCGCCGTGCTGCTCGCCGCGCTGCTCGCCCCCGGCCTGACCCGGGCCCGGCGGATCACGCTGGTGGTGGCGCTCGTGCTCTCCTCGGCCTGGGTGACGCAGAAGACCCTCGACGACCTCAGGGTGTCCACGAAGGTGCCGAAGTGGGCGGTCGACACCCACGGCGTGGTGCGGGAGCTGGAGCGCCTGGAGGCCAACCGCACCCGCGTCGAGGTCGTCCCGACCCGCAACCACCGCGAGGCCACCGCACTGGCCCCCTACGTGAACATGGCGCGCGGCTGGAACCGCCAGCTCGACATCGAACGCGGCCGCCTCTTCTACGACGGGACGTTCTCGGCGGCCAGCTACCGCGAGTGGCTCGACAAGTGGGCCGTGGGGTACGTGGTGCTGCCCGCAGGCAAGCCGGACGGCTTCGCCGAGGACGAGGCGGCGCTGGTGGCCAGCGGGCCCAAGTGGCTGAAGCCGGTGTGGAAGGACGCGCACTGGCAGATCTTCCGGGTGAAGGACCCGGTGCCGCTGGTGTCGGAGCCTGCGGCCGTCGTCCGCTCCACCGGCTCGAACGTGGTGGTGCGGGTGCCCGAGCGGGGCTCGGTGACGGTCCGCCTCGTGTACTCGCCGTGGCTGCGGGCGGAGGGGGCGTGCCTGCGGCGGCAGGGCGAGTTCACGCGCCTCTCGGTGCCCGCGCCGGGCACCTACGAGATCAGCTCGGGGTACGGTCCTTCGCGGAGTGGTCCTTCGACGTGCCGGTGACCGGCTCCCTCACGGGCGTCCTGCGCGGCTGCCGGACCGGGGCCCGGACAGCAGATAGGTGAGGCCGAAGCCCGCGCCCACGACGGCCGCGCCGCCCGCCGCGTCGAGCACCCAGTGGTTGCCGGTGCCCACGATCGCGCAGATGGTGAAGAACGGGTGCAGCAGGCCGAGCGCCTTCATCCACCACCTGGGGGCGATGATCGCTATGACCAGACCGCACCACAGCGACCAGCCGAAGTGCAGCGAGGGCATCGCCGCGTACTGGTTGGTGAGCGCGGTCAGCGTGCCGTAGTCGGGCTGGGTGAAGTCCTGCACGCCGTGCACCGTGTCGACGAAGCCGAGCTCGGGCATCAGGCGCGGCGGGGCGAGCGGGTAGGCCCAGAAGCCGATGAGCGCGAGGACCGTGGCGAAGCCGAGCGCGGAGCGCGCCCAGCGGTAGTCGCCGGGCCTGCGGGCGTACAGGACGCCGAGGACGGTCAGCGGCACCACGAAGTGGAACGACGTGTAGTAGAAGTTGAAGAAGTCCTCGAGCCAGCCGGTCCGCGCCGTGAGGTGGTTGAACCAGTGCTCGACGTCGATGTGCAGGAACCGCTCGATCGCGTGGACCTGCTCGCCGTGGTGTTCGGCGTTCGCCCGGCCCCCGGAGATCGTGCCGCCCGTCGCCGCGAGCCTGACCTGCTGGTACGCGGAGTAGCCGACGCGGATCAGGAGCAGTTCGAGCAGGAGGTTCGGCCGGGTCAGGACGCGCCGCCAGAACGGGACGAGCGGCACCCACTTCCAGCGGGCCGGGACGGGCGCGGCGTAGTCCGTGGGGATGGGACTCCGGTACTGCGGGTGCGTCCGGGACAGGAACGGCACGACGACGGCCGCGGCGAGCGCCGCGATCAGTACGACGTTGTCCCTGATCGGCTCGGTGACCGGCATGTTCGGCAGCATCATCTTGGCGGGCAGCGTCGACACGAGGACGACGGCCACCGGCCACATGTAGCGGTCCGACTGGCGCCTGCCGACCCTGCCGACCACCGCGAAGAGCACCCACAGGAGCTGGTGCTGCCAGGTCGTCGGCGACACCGCGACCGCGACGCAGCCGGTGATCGCGACGGCCAGCAGGAGCTGCCCGTCCTTCGCGTAGTACACGGCGCGGCGCAGGCCGAGCAGGACGACGGCGGCGCTCAGGGCCAGGAAGAGCCCGATCTCCAGCGGCCCTTCGGCGCCGAAGCGGAGCAGCATGCCGTGCAGCGACTGGTTGGCGTTGCCGTCCGGGTTCGCCCCCAGGCCCGCGCCCCCGAGGTGATGGAACCAGTACGTCGACGAATCGCGCGGCATCGCGGCCCAGGCGAGCGCGGTGCAGGCGGCGAAGCCCGCGCCGGTGGACACGGCGGCCCGCTTGCGGCCGGTGAACCAGAGCAGCGCGGCGAAGAGCAGCATGGTCGGCTGGAGGGCCGCGCCGATGCCGATCAGGACGCCGCTGCCCCGCTCCCCGCGGACCGCGAACAGGCCGAGCAGGACGAGCAGCACGGGGAGGATGCTGGTCTGGCCGAGGTGCAGGGTGTTGCGGACCGGCAGCGAGAGGATGAGCAGGCTGATCGCCACGGGGGCCGCGAGCAGCGAGGTGCGCCGGGTGACCGGCTGCGGCAGGGCGCGGGCGGCGACCAGGCCGAGCGCGACGACGAGGCCGAGCGTGCCGAAGGTCCAGGCCCAGCCGAGGGCCTGTTCGCCCGAGCGTGTGAGCGGCTTGAGGACGAGGCCGGCGAACGGCGTGCCGGTGAACTTGTCGGCGTCGTAGAAGGAGCCCTTGACGTGCAGGACGCCCTCCGGCCCGATCCAGGTCTCCAGATCGGTCAGCCGCTCGCCCTCGGGGGTGCGCAGGACGTCGGTGACCTGCCGGACGGCGAGGACGGCGGCGATCAGCCAGAGGACGACGCGGGCCGCTCCGGTCCTCGACTCGGGTCCGCCGGCCGGCCCTGCCCCCAGGGCGTCTCCCGGTCCCCTGTGCTCAACGTTCGCCACGCCCCGTCGGCCCTCCGTCCCGCTCGTCATGTCTGCGGCCCTGTTCGTGACAGGGCCGGATGGTGGACGAAGAATCCACGCCTTTCAGACGAAGAGTCCACGCCCTTCATGTGAGACGCACGCAACCACCTTTTCACCTGGCGGCCACATCGCTTTCTATCGGCTTTTCGGGCCTCGCGCCCGCGCGATGCCCGGGACCGCGGCAGGAAACCGGCCTCCGACGTGCGGTTGTGCCGCGGTTGCACCCCGGAGCGGCGACATAGATCACATAGAGACCTAGTCTCCCCTACCGGACGAAAAGCCGTTTGACCTGGACAGGAGCCGTTTCCGTGCGCTGCGCGGCCGTCCGGGCACCCAACGTAATGATGCCCCTTGCACCTATGGTCGCTTTTCGGGCCACCCCGGTCACCGGGTGCGGCCTCGTCCTTGTCGTCGACCGAAAGCAGGCGAGCGAACCCTTGGCGAGCGCCACCCCCGTCGCCCTACGCGAGCCGGAGTCCTCGCAGGGACACATGCCCGGACAGCAGGCCGGGCCCCGGAGAGAAGCGGCCCAGGACGGCCCCGTCGCCGTCACCGTCACCGACCCCGCGATGGTCAAGCGGGCGGTGAAGGCGGCCGCCCTCGGCAACGCGATGGAGTGGTTCGACTTCGGTGTCTACAGCTACATCGCGGTCACCCTCGGCAAGGTCTTCTTCCCCTCGGGCAACCCGACGGCCCAGCTGCTCTCCACCTTCGGCGCCTTCGCCGCGGCCTTCCTGATCCGGCCGCTCGGCGGCATGGTCTTCGGCCCGCTGGGCGACCGCGTCGGCCGCCAGAAGGTCCTCGCGCTCACCATGATCATGATGGCGGCGGGCACCTTCGCGATCGGCTTGATCCCCTCCTACGCGTCGATCGGCGTCTGGGCGCCGGTGCTGCTCCTCGCGGCCCGCCTGGTGCAGGGCTTCTCCACGGGCGGCGAGTACGCGGGTGCCTCCACGTTCATCGCCGAGTACGCCCCCGACAAGAAGCGCGGCTTCCTCGGCAGCTGGCTGGAGTTCGGCACGCTGGCGGGCTACATCGGCGGCGCGGGCCTGGTCACCCTGATGACCGCGCTGCTCTCCTCGGACGACCTGCTCTCCTGGGGCTGGCGCATCCCGTTCCTGATCGCGGGCCCGATGGGCCTGATCGGCCTCTACCTCCGCATGAAGCTGGAGGAGACCCCGGCCTTCGCCGCGGAACTGGAGAAGGCCCACAAGGACGAGCAGGCCCGCGCGAAGGTACGCCTGCGCGACATGGTCACCGGCCAGTGGAAGGCCCTCCTCCTCTGCATGGGCCTGGTCCTCGTCTTCAACGTCACGGACTACATGCTGCTGTCGTACATGCCGAGCTACCTGACGAGCGAGCTCGAGTACGACGAGACGCACGGCCTCCTGATGATCCTCGCCGTCATGGCGCTGATGATGTGCACCCAGCCGTTCATGGGGGCGCTCACGGACCGCGTCGGCCGCCGCCCGGTGATCGCCGCGGGCTGCGCGGGCTTCCTCCTGCTCTCCGTCCCCGCCCTGCTCCTGATCCGCGAGGGCTCCCTGTGGGCGATCGGCCTCGGCCTCGGCGCGCTCGGCATGCTCCTGGTCTGCTTCACGGCCTCCATGCCGTCGACCCTCCCCGCCCTCTTCCCGACGAAGGTCCGCTACGGCTCCCTCTCCATCGGCTTCAACATCTCCGTCTCCGTCTTCGGCGGCACGACCCCCCTCGTCGTGACGGCCCTGATCGGCGCGACGGGCGACAAGATGATGCCCGCGTACTACATGATGGCGGCGGCCGTGGTGGGCGGAATCGCCGTCTGGTACCTGACGGAATCGGCCCGCCGCCCCCTGCCGGGTTCGCCGCCGGCGGTGGAGACGGAGGACGAGGCGAGGACGCTCAGAGCGACGGGCTCCGGCTCCTCCGACTCCTCCGACTCCTCCGACTCCTCCGACTCCTCCGACTCCTAGGACATTCAGCCCCTCCTCCGGCGCCCTAGGGGCAGGTAATTCAGCCCCTCCGGCGTTTGAGGAGCGGGGTCTGGGGCGGAGCCCCAGGAGACCGAGCCACGCGGCGGGGGCCCGGGGGCCTGCCCCCGGTTTCGGGAAGGGGCGGGGCTGGGTGACATCCCGGAGAAGTCGGCCGCGTCGGTCCGCGTGCGGAGCGAGAGGCGGGGCAGAGCCATGGATATCTGCTCGGCGTCGATCGCCGACCGCCGCTCGCGTGGTGCCCAGGCCAGGGGCAGCACGGCGGCGGGCCCGGCCCCCGGCTCCCCCAGGACGAAGCGGACCCGCACGGGAGGCAGCCCACCACGCCCGGCACACCGCATCTCGACGACACGAGCCCCTACACCCACACCCAGTCCCCCACCTGCACCCACACCCACGTCCACCACCCACGCATCCCGCGTGGCCGCCCCCTCGAAGGGGTCCTCCCAGCGTGCTTTCAGCACCAGCGCGTTGACCAGCAGAAGCAGCGTGTCCGGAGTGACGACCACGGGCAGACGCTCGATCATGCCGTCCGTGGCCTCCCGCACCCACGCGTCGGCGGCATCCGGGTCCAGGGGCCCGAAGCCGATGTCGGGGAGCGCTTCCTCGTACTCCCGGAGGACCGGCACCCGGCTCCACACGCGCGTGGCGACGCCCAGCGCGTCCGTGCCGGCGAGCGCACGCGCGCCGTCGGTCACCGCACGGGCGGCCTCACCCTCGGCGACACCGAGCAACTCCCGCAGCTCGTCGGCGGTTTGCCGGCGGGCGCCCGCCGCGACGGAGGCCAGGGCGAGCCACATGCCCGCGGGCGAGCACACGAAGTCACCCGAACCGCCGTCGCTTTCGGCCGACCGCTGCATCTCGGTCAGCCACCGTTCGGCGAACCCGCGCACCACTCACCCGTACATCACTCATCTCCCCGTACGCCGCTCGCCCGACGATCTTCTGCACCCAGTATGCGAGCCCCCACTGACAACGCCCTTCACCCGCCGTAGGCTCCTTAGCAAAACTAACTAGCCAGCCGAAGGGAACGTACGAGTCACATGAACCAGCAGCAATGGGACTCCGTCGACGACTACTTCACCGGCCTCCTCACCCCCGACGACGAGGCCCTGACCGCCGCCCTGCACGACAGCGACGCGGCCGGCCTGCCGCAGATCGGCGTTGCCCCGAACCAGGGCAAGCTGCTCCACCTCCTCGCCCGGCTCCAGGGCGCCCGCCGCATCCTGGAGATCGGCACCCTCGGCGGTTACAGCACCATCTGGCTGGCCCGCGCCCTGCCCGCCGACGGCCGCCTCGTCACCCTCGAATACAGCCCCGAGCACGCCGCCGTGGCCCGCGGCAACCTCGCCCGCGCCGGGCTCGACAAGCTCGTCGAGGTGCGCGTCGGCCCCGCCCTCGACTCGCTCACCGCACTCGGCGCCGAACACGCCGCACGCCCCGAGCCGTTCGACCTCGTCTTCATCGACGCGGACAAGGTCAACAACGCGCACTACGTGGAGTGGTCGCTCCAACTGACCCGCCCCGGCAGCCTGATCGTCCTCGACAACGTCGTCCGGGGCGGCGCCGTCACCGACGCCACCAGCACCGACCCGGCCGTCCTGGGCACCCGCGCCGCACTCGAACTCATCGCGGAGCACCCCAAGTTGGACGGCACGGCCGTACAGACGGTGGGCACCAAGGGGTACGACGGCTTCGCGCTGGCCCGCGTACTCGCCTGACGCAGAGAGGGTTCGCCTCGACCGGGAGAACCTCAACCCTCGTGGTAGTAGCCGATGTTCACGCTCCGCGGCCCCCACCTGTCCTGGATGACGACCTCGCCGGAGCCGCCCCGGGACAGCGGCGCGGCTCCTCCGTAGGAGAGGGGCAGCGCCGTGCCCCCGGAGACCACCAGCCGCACCTCGGAGGCCGGGTCGGCGTTCGAGCCGCGCAGCCAGCTGACGTTCCAGGCCCCGTCGGGCCCGCAGCGGAACTCCAGGTGCGTACGGGACACGAACAGCCAGTCGTCGGGCGTCACGAGGCGGCACACGCTCCTGTCGCGCCCCACGCGCAGCACCGCTCCCGGCTCGCTCGGCGCCTCGGCCATGAGCATGCCCGCGGTGGCGCCCGCGTCCGCGTCCGCCCCGGACACCGAGGCCATGGTCAGCTCCAGCACGTGGGTACGCTCCTTCAACTCGGGGCGGCGCGAGCAGGGTTGGCGTGTCGCGCGCTGCCGCATCCTAAATGCCCCGCCGGGCGGGCGCACGACCCTCCTGGGACAATCGATCCATGACTGAGCGCAAGCCACCTGGAGTCGACTTCGAGTCCTGGGTCGACCGGCAGATCCGTGAGGCGGAGGAACGCGGGGACTTCGCCGCCCTGCCCGGCAAGGGCAAACCGCTCCCCGAGGGACCCGACCCCACGTACGACGAAATGTGGTGGGTCAAGCGGAAGATGGCCCGCGAGGGCCTCTCCTATCTGTCGCCCACGCTCGCCCTGCGCAAGGAGGCCGAGGACACGCTGGCCGCGGCCGCCGAAGCGCCGTCCGAACGCGTGGCGCGCAGGCTCGTGACGGAACTCAACGAGAAGATCCGCGAGGCCCTGCGCACCCCGCCTCCGGGACCCCCGCTCGGCCTGACCCCCTACGACGTGGACGAGCTGGCCCGCGACTGGCGCGAACGCCACGAGGACTGAACACGAGGACTGAACACGAGGACTGGACGAGAGGGCTGGACAAGAGGCCTGAACAACTCGCGCGCATGGGCAGCGCGTTCGGTGCTCCCCGGCCCGTTCGGTGGCCGCCCGGCCCGTTTGGGGGACCGATTCCGGGCAACTCGACTCGGGGAACGGGTGTCGAGGCCCCACCGGGCCTCGCGCCCCAGGCCGATCCCCGAGCCGAAAAGGGCACCCACCCATGTCCACAGTCATGATCATCGTTCTGATCGTGGTCGCCGTCGTCCTCGTCGCCGCCGCTGCCGCCGTGCTGAGCCGTAAGCGGCAGGGCGCGGGCGGACGCGGCCTCAGGCGCCGCTTCGGACCCGAGTACGACCGCGCCGTCGCCCGGCACGACGGCGACACCAAGGCCGCCGAACGCGACCTCGGCGAGCGTGTGAAGCGGCACGGTTCCCTGCGTACGCGGCCGTTGGAGCCCGCCGCCCGCGAGCAGTACACCGCCCGCTGGACCGTCGCCCAGGAACGCTTCGTCGACTCCCCCCGCGAGGCCGTGGCCGAGGCCGACCGGCTCATCGCCGAGCTGGCCGGAGCCCGCGGGTTCCCCGACGCGGGCCACTACGAGGACCAGGTCGACGCGCTCTCCGTGCACCACGCCCACCACGTACACGGCTACCGCAAGGTGCACCGCGCGGCGCTCGAAACGCCGGGCACCACCCCGGAGCACCAGGAGAACGCGGCCGCCACCGAGGAGCTGCGCGCGGCCATGATCGAGGCGCGGGCCCTGTTCGACGCCCTCGTGGCGGAGCAGCACACCGACGCCGGCGCCACCCACGACGGCAGGCACGGCACCCACAAGCGCTCGACCGGCATCACTCACAAGGGAGTCCAGCATGGCTGACGGGACCGCTCTCTTTCCGCCCGACGCACGCGACAAGCTGACGCTGCGCCTCCAGAACGCCGTCAACGGCTTCGTCGACGAGCCGCGAGCCGCCGTCGAGAGCGCCGACCGCGTCCTGGAGGAGACGATCGCCGACCTGACGCACATGCTCGAGGAGCGCCGCCGCACTCTGCGCACCACGTGGCAGTCCCTCCCGGCGGAGGGCGCACCGGCCGACCCCGCGATCACCGAGGCCCCCGCGCCCACCGGCACACGGCCCACCACCGGCACCGCCACCGCCCAGCCCCCCACCGGCTCCCCCGGTTCCCGCCCCTCCACCGGCGACACGGAACAACTCCGCCTGGCCCTGCGCGACTACCGCGAAACGGCGGAACGCCTGCTGCGTCTGTGAGCCACGCCGCCACGACCACCACGGCCACCACGACCACCACGGTCACCACGGCCTGACATCAACCGATGCTCACGCCGCCCCGACACGCGGGTACGGCAGGATGGCGGCATGAGCATCGTGAAGATCAACGCCCTCACCGTCCCCGAAGAACAGCGCGAGATCCTTGAAAAGCGCTTCGCCTCCCGCGCGGGCGCGGTGGAGAGCTCGGACGGCTTCGAGTGGTTCGAGCTCCTGCGCCCCATCGAAGGCACGGACCAGTACCTCGTCTACACCCGCTGGCGCGACGAGGCCTCCTTCCAGGCGTGGATGGAGGGCCCCATGAAGGCCGCGCACCAGGGCGGCGGTGAGGGCGGCGAGCGCCCCAAGCCCGCCGCCAGCGGGTCCACGGTGTGGTCCTTCGAGGTCGTCCAGCAGGCCGCGCCCAAGGGCGCGTAGAGCTCCTGCGCTCCTGCCGACGGCTCGTCGGCTCGTCGGCTCCTCGGCTCCTCGGCTCGTGGGCGGCAGACCGGCCAGTGGGCTGAGGCCCGTCCCCATAGCGGGGCGGGCCTCAGCCCACTGTCACGTCGTCACGCCGCCCGTACCACCGTCGCGCCCGTATGCGGCCGCTCCGACTCCGAGCCGCACAGTTCCGCGCTGAGTTCCTTCACCAGCTGGGCCAGGTCGGTGGGGCGGTGGGGGCCCCACCAGTCGCCGAGCAGTTCGGACAGGGACTCCTCGCGGGCCGTGGCCAGTTCGGCCGCGACCTCGTGGCCGCGGTCGGTGAGGACCATCTCCAGGCCCCGCCGTTCGGCCAGGCGGCGCTCCTCGACCTGCCGGGCGGCCGCCGTGATGACGGTCAGCGGCACCGTGGTGCGCTCGGCGAGCACGCCGGGCTCGACGGTGCCGTGCCGGGCGATGCGCAGGAGCAGCCAGCTCGACGCGGGCAGCAGGTCGTGGCCGGCCCGTTCCGTGATCCGCTCGTAGACCGCGCGCCGCCCTTCGCGCGTCCCGAGCACCGAGAGGGCCCGCGCGCACTCGTCGTACGACGAACGCTGCACGGGGTTGCTCGCCAGCGTCTGGGTCGGATCGGGTGCCGTGACCGAGGCGCGCAGCTTGTCCTCACGCAGGAACCAGGCGAGGACGAAGGCGGCCAGGGCGACCGGCGCCGCGTAGAGGAAGACATCGGTGATCGACGAGGCATACGCGTGCAGGGCCCTGGGACGCAGGTCGGCGGGGAGCCGCGCGATGCCCCGCGGGTCGGCCTCCAGGGCGCCCACGCTCACGCCGGGCGGCAGTGGCTGCCCGGCCAGGGCGTCGGTCAGCTTGTCGCCGAGCCGGTTGGTGAAGATCGTGCCGAAGATCGCGACGCCGAAGGAGGCGCCGATGGAGCGGAAGAACGTGGCGCCCGACGTGGCGACGCCCAGGTCCTCGTAGCTGACCGCGTTCTGCACGATGAGGACGAGGACCTGCATGACCAGGCCGAGGCCCAGGCCGAAGACGAAGAAGTACGCGCTCATCTCGCCGGTGCCGCTGTTCTCGTTCAGCTGGTGGAGCAGGAGCAGGCCCAGCGTGGTGACTGCCGTGCCCGCGACGGGGAAGACCTTCCAGCGGCCCGTGCGGCTGACGATCTGCCCGGAGGCGGTTGTCGACAGGAGCATGCCGGCCACCATCGGCAGCATGTGCACGCCCGACATGGTCGGCGATACCCCCTGCACGACCTGCAAGAACGTCGGCAGATAGGTCATCGCCCCGAACATCGCGAAGCCCACGATGAAGCTGATGACGGCGGAGAGCGTGAAGGTGCGGACGCGGAACAGCTTCAGCGGCAGCACCGGCTCCGCGGCCCTGCGCTCCACCGCCACGAAGGCCACGGCCAGGACCGCGCCGAGCACCGCGAGCCCGATGATCTGCGGTGAGCCCCAGGCCCACGTGGTGCCGCCGAGCGAGGCGACCAGGACCAGGCAGGTCGCGACGGACGCGATGAGGAACGTGCCGAGGTAGTCGATGGTGTGCCGGGTCCCGCGCGCCGGGATGTGCAGCGTCGTGGCGATGACGGCGAGCGCGATCACGCCGATGGGGAGGTTGATGTAGAAGACCCAGCGCCAGCTGAGATGCTCGGTGAAGAGCCCGCCGAGCAGCGGGCCGAGCACGCTGGTCGCGCCGAAGACCGCCCCGAACAGGCCCTGGTACTTGCCGCGTTCGCGCGGTGACACGAGGTCTCCGACGATCGCCATGGACAGCACCATGAGCCCGCCGCCGCCGAGGCCCTGCAACGCGCGGAACCCGATGAGCTGCGGCATGTTCTGCGCCATGCCGCACAGCGCCGAGCCGACCAGGAAGATCACGATCGCGGTCTGGAACAGCTTCTTGCGGCCGTACTGGTCGCCGAGTTTGCCCCACAGCGGGGTCGCGGCCGTCGCGGCCAGCATGTACGCGGTGACGACCCAGGACAGGTGGTCCATGCCCCCGAGCTCGCTGACGATCGTCGGGAGGGCGGTGGAGACGATGGTCTGGTCGAGGGCGGCGAGGAGCATGCCGAGCAGCAGCGCGCCGATGGAGACCAGTACGTTTCCGGAGGGATGCCCGTTGCCGACGTGGGCCGGGGCCGGGCCGGGGCCCTCCCCCGCGGGGTGGGCGCTGACGTCATGCGACATGGACACCTCCTGGGGTCCGCTGCGACCGCCCGGACCGCCGGGTCCGCTGCGGCCTTCCCTTTCCATCCTGGTGCGTGTCTCCCGTTATGGCCTGTTGAAGCCCGGCTCTGCATAATCGCTGGAGCTCTCGGGGCGGGCGGGACGAACGGGGCACAGGGAGGGGAGGAACGGCCGGTGGCCGGACGGGACGAACGACAGGGCGGGCGACAGGACGAACGGGGTGGGGAGCGGGAGGCTCGGGGGTGCCCGGGGTGCCCGGGGTGCGGAGATGCGCGGGGCGAGGCGGAGGCCACCTCGGGGTGCGGTTGCGGCCCTCGTACGGGCGAGGAGGCGAACACGGCTGGTGGGGCAGCCGAGGCGGGCACGGTCGGTGAGGCGGGCGCGGTAAGCGCCCTGGACGCCGTAGACGCCGCCGTAGACGCCGTAGACGCCGTAGACGCGAGTGACCGGACCCGCGCCCGCTCGGCCGCGGCAGCCGCCGCCGAGGATTTCGACCCGCTACGAATACGTCCCTACGTATCGCTGCCGGACCCGGACACGGCCGCACCCGCACCCACACCCATGCCCGCACCGGCCCCCGCACTCGCCCCCGCCAGGGGCACCGGGGAAGACGCAGCCCCAGGCGCACACCCGGAGCGATCACACCCCACGCCCGAGCCCGAGCCCGAGCCCGATCCCGGGCCCGACCCCGACCCCGGGCCCGATCCCGCGATGCCCCGCAAGCCCTCCGCCCGCAACCGCCGCTACGCGATACTCGCCGGGGCCGGCGCCGCGGCCGCCCTCACGGCCGCCACCGTCTTCGCGATGGGGCTCCTCTCGTCGGCATCGGACAGGCCGACGAGGGACCGGGCGCTGCCGGGCGACCCGGTATCGGCGTACGCGGACCCGACGAAACCCGCGCCGCCCTCCGCGCAGCGGCCCACCTCCACCCCACGGGCACCCTCCGCCACGCCGAGCGTCGCGGAACCGCCTCCCTCGCCCACCCGCTCGGCGCCGTCGCCCTCCTCGTCCCCGTCGTCGCGTCCGCCCTCCACGGCGAGCGCGACGGGATCGGTCGGTCGGCCGTCGTCGTCACCGTCCCGCAGGGCGCCCGACGTGACGCTGCGGGAGGGGGACAAGGGGCCGCGCGTCGCTGAGCTGCAGGGCCGGCTCGCACAGCTCTATCTGTACGTGGGTGAGCGGGACGGCTCCTACACATCGCGCGTCACCGACGCGGTGGCCCGTTACCAGTGGGCCCGAGGCCTCACGGACGACGCTCAGGGCGTGTACGGCCGGGAAACCCGCCGCAGCCTGGAGTCGGAGACGTCGGAGCCCTGAAGCAGGCCCGTGGCAGGCCCGTGGCAGATCCGTCGCGGGCCCGTGGCAGATCCGTCGCGGGCCCGTCGCAGAGCAGCCGCGGGCCCGTCGCAGAGCAGCCGGAGATCAGTCGAAGATCAGCCGGGATCAGCCGGGATCAGCCGGGATCAGCCGCCGAAGGTGAGCCGGATCGACCCGTCCCCCGCGTCCGCGACGCCCACGCCCGTCAGGTCCTGGACATGCACCGTGGGGTCGAATTCGGCGGCCCGGGAGCCTACGCCCACGACCCGCATGCCGGCCGCGCGACCGGCGCGTATGCCTGCCTCGGAGTCCTCGAAGACCACGCAGTCCGCCGGTTCGAAACCGAGCGCCGCCGCTCCCTTGAGGAACCCCTCGGGGTCCGGCTTGCTCGCGCCGACGCTCTCCGCGGTCACCCGTACGTCGGGCAGCGCGAGCCCGGCCGCGGCCATCCGGCCGGTGGACAGGGGCACGTCGGCGGAGGTCACGAGCGCGTGCGGCAGGCCGAGGGAGGCCAGCGCGGCCATGAACGCGGGCGCGCCGGGCACGGGTACGACACCGTCCATGTCGGCGGTCTCCGCGGCGAGCATCTCGCGGTTCTCCGCGTAGTTCTCCTCCATGGGCCGCTCGGGGAGCAGCACCGCCATGGACGCGTAGCCCTGCCGGCCGTGGACGACCTTGATGACCTCGTCGAAGTCGAGCCCGTGCCGCGCGGACCAGCGTTGCCAGCAGCGCTCGACGACCGCGTCGGAGTTCACGAGGGTGCCGTCCATGTCGAGGAGAACGGCCCGGGCGGTCAGAACGGGTGCGACAAGGTCGGCGGTCGTTGCCGTCATCGGGAGTGCTCCAGAGCGCAGAGGCGGCGGAAGAATCAAGGCAGCCCCGCCCGCCGGTCAGGGAGTACGGGCGGAGCCACTTTGTTCCTGCACGGTACAAAACGCGGGCCACAAAAGCCAACGCCGCAGGTCAGACCGGTCAAGACCCCCAAAACAGACCAGCTGAGACCCGTAACAGATACCGCCCCCGATCGCCCCCCGAAGGGGCGCCCTCACGCAATGGCCTCGTACAGGCTCCATACGCCGAGCCCCAGCATCAGCAGCGCCGCGATCTTCGTGATGAGCGCCAGCGGCACCCGCTTCATCAGTGCCTTTCCGCCGACGATACCGAGACCCGCGACCGCCCAGAGCGCGAGCACCGCGCCGAGGCCGACGGAGAGGGGGTCGTCGTAGCGGGCTGCCAGGTTCGCGGTCATGATCTGCGTCAGATCGCCGAACTCGGCGACCAGGATCAGCATGAAGCCCGCCCCGGAGACCTTCCAGAAGCTCTGGTCCCCGGGCTGCCTGACCTCTTCCTCGTCGTCGCCGCCCTTGAGCAGCAGCATCGCCGCGCCGCCGAGGAAGAGGACGCCCGTCAGCGCGTGGACCAGCTGCTGCGGCAGCAGGGTCAGGACGCTGCCCGCCGCGACGGCGAGGACCACGTGGACGGCGAAGGCGGCCGCGACACCGGCGAAGACGTAGGAGGCGCGGTAGCGCGTGCCGAGGACGAGTCCGGCAAGCGCCGTCTTGTCCGGCAACTCGGCAAGGAAGACGACGCCGAAGACGAGCGCCGTCACGCTGATGCTGATCAAGGGTTCCTCAATCGGTCGGGGCTGCCCCACCGAGAGTGTTCCACCGTTTCGCGTACGACACCTCGGCACGGCAGCGCACACGGACGCACACGGATGTGGGCGTCCGGACGTACACGAATCGCGTACGCCGGGCACTGCTTGCCGAAGGTCTCGCTGGCCTGCCCCATGGGGCCTGCCTCCGGGCGCCGGCTCAGACGAGCTGAGCAGTATGTCGACGGTCCGGCGAAGAGCTACTCCCCTTCTGCGCCGCCCATCGTACGGGACGGCGCACGGCCCGCAACCAGGGCCTTTCGGTCCGCGCCGGAGTGATCCGGATCACGGAAATGCGCCGGAATGCAACTTCCGTCCCACCCAATGCACTTGACGCCACGCCAGAACCCTTGAAGTCGGCACCCCCTTGACGCGACCCTGTCACTAGACGCACATCCGCACGTAACCCCCGCACGCAACCATGACCGCCCCACCGGTCAACTGCCCCCCACACCAAGGGAGTTCGCATGTCCGCTGTCTACGCGCGTCGACACACCCGGCCCGCCTTCGCCGCCGCGGCCGTCGTCCTGGCCACCGCCGCCACCCTCTTCACCGGCACGCCCGCCCAGGCCGCTCCCCCGGCCCCGGTCAGCGCCGCCACGGCCCGCACCTACCTCGGCGAGCTCACCGTCAAGGCCGAGGGCTCCTCCGACGGCTACAGCCGCGACAAGTTCCCGCACTGGAGCACGCAGTCCGGCGCCTGCAACACCCGTGAGGTCGTCCTCAAGCGCGACGGCACGAACGTCGAGCAGGACTCCAGCTGCGCCGCCACCTCCGGCACCTGGAAGTCCCCCTACGACGGCGGCACCTGGACCGCCGCGTCCGACGTCGACATCGACCACGTCGTGCCGCTCTCCGAGGCGTGGAAGTCCGGCGCGAACGGCTGGACCACCGCGCAGCGCCAGGGCTTCGCCAACGACCTGTCCCAGCCCCAGCTGATCGCCGTCACGGACAACGTGAACCAGGCCAAGGGCGACCAGGACCCGGCGGAGTGGCTGCCGCCCACCACCTCGTACCACTGCTTCTACGCCCGGATGTGGGTGGACGTGAAGCACCACTACAAGCTGACGGTGAACACCGAGGAGAAGAGCGCCCTCTCCTCGATCCTCAGCGGCTGCTGATCACCGGCGGCCGGACGGGTCCGACGGGTTGACCCGGAACCGGCCCGCCCTCCTCCGTCGTTCCGTACCGTACGGGGCGACGGAGGAAGGTGATCACCTGTGGCACGGCTGCGCCTGGGTCCACTGCTGAGATACGTCGACGGTTCCACGGCGACCGTCTGGGTCGAGACCGACGGGCCCTGCACCGCCGAAGTGCGCTGCACGGACGGCGCGCGCGGCACGGCACGGACCTTCCAGGTCGCGGGCCACCACTACGCACTCGTCCCGGTCACCGGCCTGACCCCCGGCACGGAGACGGCGTACGAGGTGTGGCTCGGCGACAGCGCGCGGGCTCGGGCGGCCGTCTGGCCGCTGCCCGATTCGCCCTTTCCCGCGAGCACCATCCACACGCCGTCGGAGTCCGGCGAGGCGCACGCCGACGAGCTGCGCGTCACCTTCGGCTCCTGCCGGTGGGCCGCGCCGCCGTCCGGCGAGCACGACCCCGTGGGCCCCGACGCCCTGGACACCCTCGCCGCCCGCATCGCCGCCGACCCGGCCGCCGAGCGCCCGGACGTCCTGCTGCTCCTGGGCGACCAGGTGTACGCGGACCAGACCTCCAAGGCCACCCAGCGCTGGCTCGCCGCCCGCCGGGACCTGGCCGATCCCCCGGGCGCGCAGGTCGCGGACTACGAGGAGTACGCCCACCTCTACTACGAATCCTGGCTCGACCCGGAGGTCCGCTGGCTCCTGTCGACCGTCCCCAGCTGCATGATCTTCGACGACCACGACGTCATCGACGACTGGAACACCAGTGCGGCCTGGCTCGCCGAGATGCGGACCACTCCCTGGTGGCGCGAGCGCATCCTGAGCGGCCTGATGTCGTACTGGGTGCACCAGCACCTCGGCAACCTCCGCCCCGAGGAGCTGGCACACGACGACGTCTACGCCTCCGTGTGCGCCACCCCGGACGGCACGGACGCGCTGCGCGCCTTCGCCGCCGCGGCCGACGCGGACGCGAAGAGCGCCCGCTGGAGCTACCGGCGGGACTTCGGCCGCGTACGCCTGCTGATGGTCGACACCCGCGCCGCCCGCGTCCTCGAAGAGGGCCGGCGCTCCATGCTCGACGCCGACGAGGCCGGCTGGCTGCGCGAACAGGCGCTCGCCGATCCGGGCGCGTACGACCACCTCCTCATCGGCACCTCCCTGCCCTGGCTCCTTCCCCACCTCATCCACGACGCCGAGGGGTGGAACGCCGCGCTGTGCCGCGGCGAGCGCGGCGAACGCTGGGCCCGCTTCGGCGAGAACCTGCGAAGACGCTCGGACCTGGAGCACTGGGCCGCCTTCCCCAGCTCGTTCGAAGCGCTCACGGCACTGATCACGCAGGCGGGTTCGGGCTCGCGGGCACCCGCGACGGTGTGCGTGCTCTCCGGAGACGTCCATCACGCCTACATCGCCGAGCCGAGCTGGCCGTCGGGCGACGGACCCGCCGCCCGGGTCCTCCAGCTGACCTGCTCGCCCGTCCACAACTCCATCCCGGCCTCGATCAGGCTCGGATTCCGCTTCGGGTGGAGCCGGGTGGGGCGCGCCCTCGGACGGCGCTTCGCGCGGCACGGCGGGGTGACGCAGGCGGGCATCGACTGGCGCAGGACGGGCGGGCCCTGGTTCGGCAACCAGCTCATGACGCTGACGCTGCGGGGCCGTTCGGCGCGGCTCCGGCTCGACCAGGCGCGGGCGGTGCGCGGCGGGGGCGTACGCCTGGAGACGGCGGAGGAGACGCGGCTTTCGTGAGGGTGGTCCGGTTCGCGTGAAGGCCGGCGGAAGCGGATCTTCCGTCAGGGGTTCGGCATTCGGGTCCCCGACGGCATGATGATGCGGACCGTCCGGTTCCAGCGTTCTCTATGCCCCGGGAGTCACGCTTTTGTCTGCACCTGTCCCCGCGCCGCTCCCACCCGCACCGCACCGGTCCGCACCGGCCGCGTCCACCCTCGCCCTGGTCGGCGCGGGCCCTCGCGGCACCAGCGTGTTCGAACGGCTCTGCGCGTCGGCGCCCGAACTGCTCGCACCCGGAGCGCGACTGACGGTCCATGTCGTCGACCCCGCCCCGCCGGGCGCGGGCCGCGTCTGGCGCACGGCACAGCCCGCCGGGCTCCTGATGAACACCGTCGCGTCCCAGGTGACCCTCTTCACGGACGACAGCGTCGACTGCTCGGGGCCGATACGGCCGGGGCCGAGCCTGTACGAATGGGCGGCCGCCGGGCACGAACCGGGGCTCGGGCCCGACGACTATCCGACCCGTGCCTGTTACGGCCGCTACCTGGAGTGGGTCTTCACCGAAGCGGTCCGTGGCGCCCCCGACGCGGTCCGGGTCCAGGTCCACGCGGCGCGCGCGGTGCGCCTGGCCGAGACGGCCGACGGACTGCAGACCCTCGTACTGGACAACGGCCGCGAACTGTCCGGCCTCTCGGCCGTCGTGCTCGCGCAGGGCCATGTGCCGACGGACGGCGAACCGGAGCAGCGGCGCCTGGCGGACCACGCGCGGCGGCACGGCCTGCGCCACTTCCCGCCCGCCAACCCCGCCGACCTGGACCTGTCCGCCATCGCCCCCGGCGAGCGGGTGCTGCTGCGCGGGCTCGGCCTCAACTTCTTCGACCACATGGCGCTGCTGACCGACGGCCGCGGCGGCCGGTACGTGCGGACGCCCGGCGGCGCGCTGCGCTACGAACCCTCGGGCCACGAGCCGCGGCTGTACGCGGGATCGCGACGCGGCGTCCCGTACCAGGCGCGCGGTGACAACGCGAAGGGGCCGTACGGGCGGCACGAGCCCGCCGTCCTGACCGCCGACGTCGTGGCCCGCTTCCGCAAGCGCGCCGACAGCGGTGACGCCCCCGACTTCCTCGACGAGATATGGCCGTTGATCGCGAAGGAGGTGGAGACGGTCTATTACGCGGCGCTGCTCGCGGGCCACAGCGGCGGCCCGGCGGAGGCGAGTGACTTCCGGGGGCGGTTTCTCGCCACCGGTCACCGGAGCCCGCAGGAGGCGCGCGTGCTGGACGCGTTCGGCGTCGCGGAGGCCGACCGCTGGTCCTGGGACCGGCTCTCCAGGCCGCATCCCGACCGCCCCTTCACCTCGCCGCGCGCCCACCGCTCCTGGCTCCTCGACCGGTTGCGCGAAGACGCCGCGCAGGCGGCTCTCGGCAATGTCGCGGGCCCGCTGAAGGCCGCGCTCGACGTGCTCCGCGACCTGCGCAACGAGCTGCGCGGCATCGTCGACCACGGGGGCCTGTCCGGCACCTCGCGCCGCGACCACCTCGACCGCTGGTACACGCCCCTCAACGCCTTCCTGTCCATCGGCCCGCCGCGCCGGCGCATCGAGGAGATGGCGGCGCTGATCGAGGCGGGGGTCCTGGAGGTGCTGGGCCCGCGGCTGACCGTGCGGCCCGTGGGCGGGGCGTTCCTCGCCCACTCCCCCGACGTACCGGACTCCGCCGTTCGGGTCACCACGCTGATCGAGGCCCGGCTGCCCGAGCCGGACCTGCGCCGCACCGGTGACGCGCTGCTCGGACAGCTGATGGCGGATGGCCTGTGCCGGCCCCATGTGGTCGACGGCTACGAAACCGGAGGCCTGGACGTGACACCGCGCCCCTATCACCTGATAGACCGTCAAGGTCGTTCCCACGTCCGCAGGTTCGCGTTCGGAGTGCCCACGGAAGGGGTTCATTGGGTGACCGCCGCCGGTGCCAGGCCCGGCGTCGACTCGGTCACGCTGTCGGACGCGGACGCGGTGGCGCGGGCCGCGCTGCGCACGGCGGCCGGAGCCGATGAGTCACCTCGCGAGCCCCGGGCGGAGCCGAAGCGGAATCTCCGACTGACCGAATGTTGAACTTGCAAGTACTAATTAGGTTCGCCTAATCTTGGGCCTCCGCTCGGTTACCGTCCCCAAACCGAAGGAGTCCCCCACCATGACTGGACGTCTCAACAGCGCTCAGCCCTATGCCCTGGGCCTGTTCCGCATCGTGATCGGTCTGCTCTTCGCCTGCCACGGAGCGGCCTCGCTCTTCGGCGTCCTCGGCGGCGCGGCGGACGGCGGCACGATCGACGCCGGCACCTGGCCCGGCTGGTATGCGGCCGTCATCCAGCTCGTCGGCGGCGCACTGGTCCTGCTGGGCCTCGGCACCCGTGCCGCCGCGTTCGTCTCGTCCGGCTCGATGGCCTACGCCTACTTCAAGGTCCACCAGCCCGAGGCCCTGTGGCCCATGGAGAACGGCGGCGAGGCCGCGGCGATCTTCTGCTGGGCGATGCTGCTTCTCGTCTTCACCGGGTCCGGCGCGTTCGGCCTGGACCGGTTCTTCGCCTCGCGGGGCGGGAACGGGGCCGACGAGGAGAACGAGGGCTCGAAGCGCGCGCCGGTCGCGGCCTGACCGCCTGACCGCCCCCGCCGGACCCCGCTTGCCCCACGTGGCACGCCTTCGCGGCGCCCTCTGCCTCGCACATTCCGTACGTACATTCCGTACGTACGGTCCGTACGAGGCAGAGGGCGCCGTCGTCCGTCCACGTGGTGTCAGCCTTGGTACGCCGCATCAAGGGAGGCAGCCGGGTGAACGTGACGTAGGGAACATCTAAACCCCCCGTGGACCTCACACCCCACACGCGGCGTACGCTGTACAGCTGTCACCAGGCCGCCCCTGCCGTTCTCCGCGACACAGCGGCACCGCGCTGCCGATCGGGGAGTAACGGGGAGTTACGGTGCTTGAGAGTGTGGGGGCGTTGACCGGCAGTCCGTGGATTTACGCGGTCGTGGCCCTGTCCGTCCTGTTCGACGTTTTCGTGCCCGTGCTGCCCAGCGGCGTACTCGTCATCATGTCGGCGACGGCGGCCGCCGCGACGGGCACCGGGGCGGGGCAGGTGCCGCACAACGTCCCCGACATCCTGGTCCTCACCCTCTGCGCGGCCACCGCGTCCGTACTCGGCGACATGGTCGCCTTCCGCCTGGCCTGGCGCGGCGGCGAACGCCTCGACCGCGCCATCGCCCGCTCCCGCCGCCTGACCAGCGCCCAGGAACGGCTCGGTACGGCGCTCGCCCGCGGCGGCGGCGTCCTCGTCGTCATCGCGCGCTTCGCGCCCGCGGGCCGCTCGATCGTCTCCCTCGGCGCAGGCGCGGCCCACCGCAGGCTCCGCGAGTTCCTCCCGTGGTCAGCCCTGGCCGGCCTGGCCTGGGCCGGCTACAGCGTCGCCCTCGGCTACTTCGGCGGCCAGTGGCTGGGCGCGACGTGGCTCGCCACGGGCGTCTCCCTCCTCGCCCTCTTCGCGGCAGGCGCGGGCGCCGCCTTCCTGGTCCGGCGACCGGGCCCGGGGACGGCGGAGGCGTAACGCGGGGCGCGGGACGCGGGCGGCGGCTCGGCCTCGCGGCGCGTTCCTGACGCGGGGGCTGGGGGCGGCTACGACGCGCACGCCTGTCACGACGCGCGCGCCTGTTTACGACGCGCGCGCTCCGCGTACCTCCAGGTCGGCAAGAAGCTCCGACGTCGCCTCCGTCACGGCGGCCACGGCACGGTCGAACACCTCGCGGTTGTGCGCGGCCGGGGCACGGAAGCCGGAGACCTTGCGCACGTACTGGAGCGCGGCGGCCCGGATCTCCTCCTCGGTGGCCTCTTCCGGGATGGCGGGCGGACGCAGCGTCTTGATGCTTCGGCACATGCTTCCAGCTTGCCACCGCCCTATGACAGGAGTCCGCCCCATGAGAGGAGTCGGCGGTCGGCCGGATCACTCGCACACGTAATTCGAACAGGAGTACCATTACGGCGTGCCTGCCACCCCAGCCCATGACTTCCCGAGCGACCTCCTCGCCGGCCAGGAGGAACTGCACCAGGTCCGCTCCGCGCTCCTGGCTCTACTCAAACGCCTGCCCTGGTCGGTCGAGCCGCTCGACGGCTTCAGCGACACGGGCGGCTGGCGCAGAACGGAACGCCCCGCCTCTCCCGGCTGGACCCCGGACGAGCAGGCCGAAGTCGAGAAACTCCGGGAGAGGGAGCGGGAGTTGGCGGTCTTCGTGACCTGCCATCGCTACTGGGAGCAGGTCTCGGGTCCGGAGGTCGTGGCCGCACGGGCCCGCCTCAAGCACGTCCACGAGACGCCGGACGACTCCGCCCCCTCAAGCCATTGACACGCGCTGACGGCGGGCGTTGACTCCCTACCAGCCGCGCACTAGAGCCCCCTTCGAGCCACGGAGGTGCAGCCATGAATGTCTTGATAGTCATCGCGATTTTGGCCCTCTTCGGCCTGGGCTTCAGCCAACCACTGCTGTGGCTGGCCGCGGCGGCCCTCGCCTTCTACCTGGTCCGCTTCTACGAGGGCGGCTCGGACTCCAAGAGCAGCGGTTCCGGGAGCGGCAGCAGTGGCGCGAGCGGCGGCGGAGGCAGCGGAGGAGGGGGAGGCGGCGCAGGAGGCGGCGGCTACCCCAAGACCTACCGCGACTACCGCATCCGCAAGGAACGCCAGGAACGCTGGGACCGCCGGTACCGCAGGACACACCCCGGTTCCGGCCGCTGAGGCCCCCGCCGGAACGGCCGAAGAACGCACAGCGCCACAGATGACAGCGCCACACAGCGCCACACGGAACAGACCGCGAGCCGGTCGAAGGCCCCCCGCCGAATGGGGCGGGGGGCCTTCGACCGGACTGCCGACCGGCGCCTGAAGCGTGCGGCGACGGAGACGGCGTCAGCGGTGGTGTCAGTGGCGCGGGCCCTGCTTCCGGTCGCGCCAGTCGTCGCCCTTCGCCCCGCGCTCGCCCTTGGCGCGGTCGTACTCGATCTGCTCCTTGCGCACCTTGTCGGAGACCTCCTGGGTCTCGGTGACCTTCTCGGTCTCCAGGCGCACACGCTCGACCGGCACCGCCTCCTTGCGCACCACCGGCTTCTCGGCGTGCAGGGTCACCTCGGTCTCGGCCTCGCCGATCCTGGAGCGCGTGCCGTCGCCCTCACGGATGGGCTCGCGGACCACGCGTACCTCCTCGTGCGAGACGGGCACGGACGTCGTCACGTCTTCGGTGACGACCACCTTGCGCAGCCGGGCCTGCCCGACCACTTCCTCTTCCGTCCCGACGCGCAGCCGCTCCTCGGAGCGCACCATTTCGTCGGACTTCTCGTCGTGCCCCGTCCTGGCACGGCTGGCGAACTCGCGCGAACCGCCCGCACCCGCACCCGCCATGTCCCTGCGATCGCCCATGCCCGCGGCCGGTGCGGTACGGCCCTGGCCGCCGCCCGCCGTGCCGGGCCGGGTGAGTCCGTAGTGGGCGTAGAGCTCGTGCTCCTGGCCCGGTTCGATGTGCTGGTCGGCGTCGATACGGGGAGCGTCCTTGACGGCCTCCTTCGTCGTCGCCACGTGGAGCTGATCCTCCTGACGACGGGCGCCGGCCAGCGGGACGAAGCTCTGCTTCATACCGAAGAGACCGGTCTTGACCGTGATCCACTCGGGGCGGCCACTGCGGTCGTCGAGATAGACCTGCTCGACACTGCCGATCTTCTCGCCGGTCCGGTCGTAGGCCGTCAGGCCCGCGAGCCCGTCGGGGTTGGTGAAGGCCTCGCCCTGCGTCATGGGTGATCACTCCCTTGGAGCGCGCGACAGGCGAAACTCGACTCTCGCCTCGGAGGACGCACGCCTCCCCTACATCGCGCGCCGTACAGCGCCGCACCGCAACCAGGAAAGTCACGCACGGTGTGCGGAAAGGCCCCCGAAAGCCGTTCGACGGCACCCCTGCGGCGATCGGACCGTTCTGGCCCCTCACCCACCGATTAGCCCATTCGAGTTACCCCGTACCCCGCAAACCCCCACATGGAAGAGGCCCCCCGGCCGATGACGGCTGGGGGGCCACGAGCAGGACTGCACCTGCTGCTTCAACCCGGTGGGCGCGGACGGTTTCGAACCGCCGACATCCTCCTTGTAAGGGAGGCGCTCTACCCCTGAGCTACGCGCCCGGGACGAGTGGACAGCCTACCTTGCCGCAGGCAGTGCCCCGCAAACCCCTTCTTGTCGTCGTGCAGCGCTTCTCGGCGGCGGGCAGTGCTGCCGTCGTACGGCCGGGGGTTAACCCCACCCCGGAAACGGTGGCCGCCCGGATCCTCCCTGCCCGGGTCACTCCGTAAAGTCTGGGCGGGAACACAAGATCACCTCAGGGGGAGCCCGTCATGACCGTCCGCACCCGTCGGCGCCCGCGCGCCGCCCGCGCACTCGCCGCCGTCGGCGGGACCACGGCCGTCGTCCTGCTCCTCGGCGCGTGCGGGGCCGACGCCGACACCGACACGGAGCCGGAGCACCGGACGTTCGCGCTGGCTGGCAAGAAGCTGACCGTCGACTCCAGTGACACCACGCTCGAACTGGTCCCCGCCGACGGCGACGCCGAGGGCGTGAAGGTGACCCGGTGGTTCGACGGGGAGACCATGCTCGGTGGCGACCCCAAGGTGACGTGGAAGATGGACGGGGACCGGCTCACGCTCGGCATGTCGTGCTCCGGAGTCATCGCCAACTGTTCGGCCAAGCACCGCGTCGAGGTGCCGCGCGGGGTCCAGGTGACCGTCGAGAACCAGGACGGCCGGGTGACCGCGAGCGGGTTCCGCGACGCGCTGAAGATACGTACGAAGGACGGCTCCGTCACCGTCAGAAACACCGGCGCACCGCTCGACCTGCGCAGCTCCGACGGCTCGGTCACCGTCGACGGCGCCGACGGGCCCCTCGACGTGCACAGCTCCGACGGCTCCGTCACCGCACGCGGCATCACGTCCCGGCAGGTGGCCGTCGACTCCAGGGACGGGGCCGTACGGCTGGAGCTGACCGCCGTGCCCGACCGTGTCGACGCCCGGAGCAAGGACGGCTCCGTCGACATAGCGGTGCCCGGCGAGAAGGACGGGAAGGACGGGAAGGACGGGAAGAAGGTTGCGTACGACGTGAAGACCGAGACCGCCGACGGCTCCGTCGACGTGTCCGTGCCGCGCGACGACAAAAGCCCCCACCACCTCTCCGTCCGCAGCGCCGACGGACAAGTCACTGTGCGCAGCGCGAACTAACCGGCCCGTGTATTCGTCCTTAACCGGTGGGAGAATGTGACACCGGGCAGGGCGGATGACAGCACGGGAGAGGGATAGTGACGGCGACACCTTCGCAGCCGTACACACCGGACAGAACCGAGGCCGAGAGCACCACAGCAGCAGCGACAGCAGCGACAGCAGCGACAGCAGGGAGCATCTCGGCCTCGGCGGTGGCAGGGGGCGCTGCGGGCACGGCTCGCATGCCGCGGGGAACGGTCCGCCGCCCTCGGCCCCGGCTGCCCCGGCTCCGCGGGAGCGCGCGCCGCGGCGGCCCCGTCCGTGACGTCCTCACCCTGGTCACCGCCCTCACCCTCTCCCTGCCGCTGCTCGCCGCCACCGCGCCGGCCGCGTTCGCGGGCGGCGGCACCCGCCGGTGGTTCGGCGGCCGCGGCGAGAGCCAGCGCGCCGAGGCGCAGGCCGCGAAGGACGCCGCCGCCGCGGCCTTCTACGAACTGGACACCGCCCAGCGGGATCTGCGCATCTCCATAGAGACGATCGTGGCCGTCGACTCCTCGCCCGCCGCCCAGCGCGCCGTCTCGGACTTCGAGGCGATCGGGCGGCGCATCGACGAGGTCAGCCACCAGTACATCAGCGCCGTGGACGCCCACGACCTCGACCGGGACGACCTGGAGTCCTCCGTCGCGGCCCGCGCCAGGACCGAGCTCACCGCCGCCAGGACCGAGCTCGGCAAGGCCAAGCAGGACCTGGACCGCTTCCAGCAGGGCCTCGGACCGCTGCTCGACAAGGCGGAGACCCAGCTGGCGCGGCTCGCCCCCGCGGTGGAGCGCGCCCGCCAGACCCTGCTCGCCGCGAGCAACGCCCTCGACGAGGTGCGCGCGGCCGGGCTCAAGGCGGACGACCTCGCCGCCCGCCTGGCCGCCCTCGGCCCCGAGCTGACCAAGCTCAACCAGGGCGCGGGCCGGCACGGCGTGCCGGAGACGCTGCAGCGTGCCGACCGGGTCCTGCGCGACGCCGAGGCCGTGCGCGCCGAGGCCGAGCGGCTGCCCGAGCGGGCCGCCGAGATCGACCGGCGGCTCGTGTCGCTGCGCACCCGCGCACAGGCGCTGACCACCCGCAGCGGTCAGGTCGACCCGGTCCTGAGCGAGCTGCGGCGCCGGTTCTCCGCCGCCTGCTGGCAGGACCTGCAGCACGTCCCCGACCAGGCCGCGGAGAACGTGCGGCAGGCCGAGGCCAAGCTGGAGGAGGCGCGGCGGGCCCGCGAGGAGCAGCGCTGGCCGGACGCCACCGCACGGCTCTCCACGGCCCGCGCGCTCCTGAACACCACGGACGAGGCGGTCTCGGCGGCCGGCGACCGCCTCCAGCGGCTGAACGCGGTGGCGAAGGACCCGCAGCAGGAGATCGAGCGCACCCGCTTCGCGATCCGGGACGCGCAACGCCTCGCGATGGCGGGCCGCCAGACCCCCGAGCCGCGTCACGCACGCCCGCTGGACGACTCCGTGGCCCGCCTGGACCGCGCGGTGGCGTCCCTCGAAGGCCGCCATCCCGACTACTGGCACTTCCTGACCGAGACCGAGGCGGTCCGCACGACCGTGGCGCGCGTGGTCGCGCAGATACGGGAGGAGCGGGGTCAAGGAGCCTGAGCCGAGCCGAGGGGCCTGAGCCTGGCCAAGGGGTCTGAGCCTGGCCAAGGGGTCTGAGCCTGGCCAAGGGGCCTGAAGAGACCCGCCACCCCGGTCGGGGCGGCTTAAACAGCTGTGCGAATGTGGGGACATGCTCGACTTCCCCACGGCTCTCCGGGCGCGGCGCCTCGTCGCCATCGTGCGCGGCACCGACCCGGACGCCTCCTTCCGTACGGTCATGACGCTCGTGGAGTCCGGCGTCCCCCTCGTCGAGGTCTCCCTCAGCGGCGCCGACGCCCTGGGCGTGCTGCGCCGCGCTCGGGCCGAACTGGGCGCGGACGCCTGGCTCGGCGCGGGCACCGTCCTCACCGCGGACGACGCACGCGCGGCCGCCGACGCGGGCGCCAACCTCATCGTCACGCCGGGGCTCGGCGCGGGCGTCGACGAGGCGGTGCGCCTAGGGCTCCCGGTGCTCGGCGGCGTCCTCACGCCCACCGACGTGATCGCGGCCGAGGCGGCGGGCGTGACGGCGCTGAAGATCTTCCCCGCGTCGGCGATGGGCGGCCCCACGTACCTCAAGGCGCTCCGCGCACCCTTCCCCGACACGGACTTCGTGCCGGTCGGCGGCGTGGACGCGGTGGCGGCCGAGGCGTATCTGTCGTTCGGCGCGGTCGCGGTGGGCGTCGGCTCCCCGCTGATCGGCGACGCGGCGGACGGCGGCGACCTGGGCGCGCTGCGCGCACGGGCGGCGGAGTTCGTGGAGGTCACCGCGGCGGTGGGCCGATGAGCGCGGCACCGGCGGGCTGCGACGTCCTCACCCTCGGCGAGACCATGGTCGCCCTGCGCGGCAGCGGCCCCCTCAAGCTGGGCGGCTCCATGGACGTGTCGATCGCGGGCGCCGAGAGCAACGTCGCCATCGGCCTGGCCCGGCTCGGCCACACCGTCCGCTGGGCGGGCGCGGTCGGCGACGACGAGGCCGGCGAACTGGTCCTGCGGACCCTGCGCGCGGAGGGCGTCGACGTCACCTCGGCCACCCGTGACCCGGAGGCGCCGACGGGTCTGCTCCTCTTCGAGCCGCGGCTGCCGGACGTGACACGCGTGCACTACTACCGTGCCGGTTCGGCGGGTTCACGGCTCGCCCCGGAGGCGGTCGAGGCGGCCTTCACCGCGGCGCCGCCCCCTCGCGTCCTGCATCTGACCGGCATCACCCCGGCACTCGGCCCGTCGGCGGCCGAGGCGTGCCGGCGCGCCCTGCGTCTCGCCCGCGAGCACGGCACCCAGGTCTGCCTGGACGTGAACTTCCGCTCCCGGCTGTGGAGTTCGGAGCGTGCTGCGGCAGAGCTGCGCGACTGGATTCCCTACGTCGACGTCCTCATCGCCTCCGACGACGAACTGCCCCTGTGCCTGGACGCGGCCTCGGAGAGGTCCGCCGCCGGCCTCCTCATGGACCGGGGCGTCCGTGAGGTCGTGGTCAAGCTGGGCGCCGACGGCGCCACGGCCCACACCGCCGAGGGCGAACTCCACTCCCCCGCACGCGAGGTGCGGGCCGTGGACGCGGTGGGCGCGGGCGACGCGTTCGTGGCCGGGTACCTGTCGGCGCTGCTCGACGGCACGGACGTGGCGGGCCGCCTGGACCGTGCGGTCACCACCGGCGCGTTCGCGGTGGCGACTCACGGCGACTGGGAAGGCGCACCGACGCGGACGGAGCTGGAACTCCTGAGCGCGGGCCGGGGGACGGTGGTCCGCTAGGGAAAGCGCCCGTCAGGGCGCTTTCAGGGGCGCGGGAACTGCTTCAGGGGCGCGGGAACTGCTTCAGGGGCGCGGGGAACTGCTTCAGGGGCGCGGGGAACTGCGCGCCCAGCCGCACCCGCCCCGCAGACAAACCTCACCCCGCCCGCCCCAACGGCGCACTCAGCCGCAGCAACCCCCACCACAACAACCGCCGCCGCCACCGCCACCAGCACCACCGGCCGGCGCGGCGGCCGAACCGCCGACGGCGACGGTCGACAGCAGCTTCACCGTGTCCTCGTGCCCGCCGGGGCACACCGCGGGGTCGGCCGACTCGGCCATGGGTCGGCTCAGCTCGAAGGTCTCACCACAGGACCGGCACCGGTATTCGTATCGAGGCATGGCCCCAGGTTATCGGGGTCCCACCGCCCCGAGGAACGCCCTGGCGATCTCCTCGCCCGCCGCGATCCCGCGCTCGGCAAGCACGGTGAGACCCGGCGCGAGGAAGCCCGTGTCGGCGAGCTCGCCGTGCCCGGGCCGCCAGGAGCGGTCCGCCGCGAGCAGCAGGTCGGCGTCGAGCAGCGAGTCCCCCGCCGCGAGGATCTCCGTCGCGCCGGCCCGCCGCGCGACCTCCCGCACGGCCGCGCTCTTGGTGAGCGGTTTCGGTACGGCGTAGAGCTTGCGGCCCTGCAGCGAGACGGTCCAGCCGCGCTCCTCCGCCCAGACGGCGAGCTCCTTCACCCACTCGTCGGGCAGCAGCGCGCGCTCGACGACGAGATACGCGAAGAGGTCCTCGGCGACGCGCTCCTTGAGCAGCCAGGCCGGGTCGGCGGTACGCACGAGGTGGGCGCGGACCTCGTCGAGCGACGCGCACTCGGCGGCGAGGCGGCGGGCGACCGTCGCCCGCCAGTCGGGGTCGGAGACACCGTCGACGAGCAGGTGCCCGCCGTTGGCGCAGACCGCGAACTTCGGTGCGGGGCCCGGGAGATGGATGCGACCGTACTGTTCGCGGGTCCGGGTCGTGGTCGGCACGAAGACCGCGGTGCGGGCCAGCTCGTCGAGGAGCTGGGCGGCGGTCTCGGTGACGTACGACAGCGGCTTGCCCTCGTACACCTCGACGCAGAGCAGGCGCGGCGCCTCGGCGTCGGGCATGCCCAGGCCGAGCGCGGCCGTGGAGTAGATGAGGGTGCGGTCGAGGTCACTGGCGACGATCCTGGTCACTGGGAGACCACCGCCTCGCCGTCCAGACCCGTGGCGACCGCGTTGCCGTCCGTGCCGGCGGCAACCGCCTTGCCGTCCGCGCCCGTCGCGCCGCGCGTGTACTTGGGGTGGATCAACCCGACGCAGGTGTACGGGAGTTCACCGACCTCCTCGACGGGCACGCCCCTCTGCTCGGCGAGCAGGCGTACGTGGTCGAGGTCCGCCCCGGCGCCCGCGCGGGCCAGGATCTTCCAGGGGACACGGCGCAGCAGCACACGGGTCGTCTCGCCGACGCCCGGCTTGACGAGGTTCACGTCGTGGATGCCGTACTCCTCGCTGATCCGCTCCACGGCGGCCCAGCCTTCCCAGGTCGGCGCCCTGTCGGCGGACAGCGCCTCCTTGACCTGCGCGTCCACCGCGTCGCCGACCTCCGCGAAACGACCCGCGATCGCGTCGACGAAGTCGTTGGACACGTCGGCGTCCGCGAGTTCGCGGTAGAACTTCGCGCCGTGGAAGTCGTCCGGGCCGACGAGGTCGGCGCGGAGCACGGTGCGCGAGATCAGGCCGGACACCGTGGAGTTGAGGCAGGCGGAGGGGATGAGGAAGTCCTCGCGGGTGCCGTAGGTGCCGACGCACGAGCCGGGGTCGGCGAGCACGGCGATCTCCGGGCTGAACCCGGCGGGGCCACCCGACTCCTCGAATTCCCGTACCGCGTCGGCCAGTTCACGGGTGATGGCACCCTTGCCGGTCCAGCCGTCGACGAAGACGACGTCGGCCGGATCGTGGTGGGCGGCGAGCCAGCGCAGCGCGTTCGCGTCGATGCCGCGGCCGCGGACGATCGACACGGCGTAGTGCGGCAGGTCGAGGCCGTGCCGGTGCGCTGCCCAGCGGCGCATCAGGACGCCGACGGGGGTGCCCGCACGGGCCAGCGAGACGAGGACCGGACGCGGGGACCTCTCGGCGAGGACGGTCTCGGTGACGGTGCCGACGGCCTGCGCGATGCGGGCGGCGGACGTGTCGAGCGCGGCGCGGAACAGCTCCTGGTAGCGCTCGCTCGGCTGGTACTCGACGGGCAGCGACTCGGCGTAGTGCGCGCCACCGCTCTGTATCGCCTCCTCGCGCTCCTCCGTGGGCGCTTCGAGCGTGACGTCCGAGAGGTCCTGGAGCAGCCAGCCGACGTCTTCGGGCGCGTATGAGGAGAAGGCGGGGCCGCGGAGGGGCTCGGGGAGCATGGAGGGCCTTTCGGGGACGTACGACGGGACGACGGCCAGCAGGACGCTCCCGGTGTGCGCGGACAGCTGCGCCAACAGACCGTCCGGGGCGTGCAGTTGCGGGGTGTCGGCGACCGAGTCGACGACCGCGACGACCGCGTCGAATCCGCCGCCCGCGACGTTGTACGCGTACCGCGTCCCGGGGCCGTCGGCGGGGTCGTCGTGCGCGGGGAAGGCGAGGCGGGTGCGTATCGCGTAGCCGGGGTCGTCCACGGCGAGCACGGGCGAGCGGGTCGTGGTGGAGAACCGCACCTCGGCGCCGGTCCTGCGCTCCAGCTCCACGGCGAGCGCGAGCGGCGCGTACATCAGCTCCTCGAAGCCGAGGACGAGCACGCGGCGCGCGGCGTCGGGCAGGGCCTTCTCGATCGCGGCAGCCATGTCCGGCAGCGCCGCGTCCAGGGCGGTCCGGTGCGCGGGCGTGAACCCGTGGCGTCCGCCGTCGGGCACGCCCGCGGGCCAGTCGAGCCCGACGCGCGTGACAGCGGCGCGCTCCTCGCGGGGCCGCGGGCCGGCGGGCGCCTCCTCGACGCGCGGCTCGTACGCGGCGACCAGCGCCTGCCCCTTCTCCAGGACGCCGTCGGGCAGCCTTACCGTGCCGGACGCCATGGCTATGAGGTCGACGCGGGCGCCCAGCTCGCGGGCGAGGTCGGCGAGCCGTCCCCGGTCCTCGGGCGAGCGCATGTCGACGAGCGCCACGATGACGTACCGCTCGCGCGGGAAGCGCTCGTGCAGGGCGCGGACGGTGTTGAGGACGGTGTTGCCGGTGGAGAACTCGTCGTCGACGAGGACCAGCGGCCCTTCCCCGGCGAGGAGCCGGGGGTCCTCGGGCAGCAGCAGGTGCGAGGTGGCGTGGGAGTGGGACTCCTCGAAGCCGCCCGCGCGCTCGACGCCATCGACGGGGCGGCGGGTCGAGTGCAGGTAGGGGGCGAGGGCGACGCCGTCGGCGACCGCGTGGCCGAGGCCGGTCGCGGTCTCCGCGTACCCGAGGACGACGGCGCGGCGGGCCTCGTCGTCGCCGAGCAGGTCCCGCACCCGGACGCCGAGGTCGTGCCCGGCCGCGTACACGACCGAGGGGCGCTGGGGGACGTGCTTGCCCAGGACGTTCGACACCAGGAGGTGCGCCCGCTTGGGGTTGCGGCGCAGAGCGAGGCCGAGCAGGCCGGGCAGCGACGCGTCGCCGTCGAGTCCGACCCCGAGCCGCTCGGCGACCCAGGTCCCCGACCACACGGGTGTCCCGCCCGTCTCCGGTGTCGCGTCTTCAGTCACGTACGTCATGCCCCTTACGTTCATCGGTCTTGCGTTATCGGTCTTGCGTTCATCAGCCGGGGATTCCGGCGGTGAGCAGTTCCACGAAGCCGATGTCCTCCTTGGCCACGCCGAAGACCTCGGCGCGCCGCAGGGTCCGCTCGGCCCAGGCGCGGTGCGGCTTCACCTCGTTCATCTTGTTCGTGTACGAGGAGCGCAGCACCCCGCCGCCGCCCCGCTCGGGACGCAGGATGTCCTCGGCGTCGCTGAACTCCTCGTGGCTGACCACGGAGAGGGCGTGCACGGGCAGCACGTGCGAGGGGTGGATGCAGGTCTTGCCGAGCAGGCCGTTGGCCCGGTCGAGTTCGATCTCGCGGAGCAGGCCGTCCATGTCGTGCTCGATGAGGGCCTGGCGCAGTTCGTCGGCCCGTCCCTCAAGGAAGGGACTGCGGCGCAGCTGCGGCTTGAACATGCGCTCCTGGACGCGGAAGTACTCCCACACGGGTCCGGTCACGGTGAAGCCCGTGCCGTCGGCCCTGCCGAGCACGTTCACCACGTCGGCGATGACGGAGGCGACGATCTGCACGTCGTACGCGGTCATGTCCGGCGGCCTGCGCAGCCCGTACGCCGAGCAGAAGTCGGTGACGCCGAGGCGCAGCGCGAGGACCCGGTCGCGGTACTTGTCGACGGTGCGGGCTATTCCGGCGAGGGTCTCGGCGCGGCTCTCCAGGTGGAGCAGCTCGGGCGACTCCAGGACGGGCATGGCGAAGAGCTTCCGCGCCGGGCCCGCCGGACCCGCCGGACCCCCCGAACCCGCCGGACCCGCCGGCCCCTCGGACAGCTGCGCCTCCGCGGCCGCCACCGCCTCCAGGAACGGAACGCCCCGCTCCTCGGTGAACTTGGGCAGTACGAATCCGGACAACAGCCGGACGCTCGTCCCGAGCCTGCGGACGAGGTCGGTTATCTGCCCGGCGGCGCGGACCCGGATGAAGAGCAGGGGCGGTTCCGCGCCCCGCTCCGCCAGGTCGGCGAACTGCCGGACCAGGTTCTCCTCCGCGTCGGCGACCTCCGCGTCGTCGATGGAGTCCTCCAGGCAGATCACCATGGAGACCACGCCTCGCCCGGCCTGCTTCAGGATGTCGTCCGCGAGGCGGGGGCGGGTGGCCGGGCTGTAGAGCGTGGCGCCCAGGGCGGGCGCGAGCAGGTGGGGCGGGGAGTCCGCGGTGAAGGCACACGGCTCCCGGTGGAAGAGGCGCTGACGCACCTCTGGGGCGATGTGCCCGAAATGACGCATGTGATTCCCCTGCTATCGCCTGTTTCGTCGACGTGACCGTTCTGATGTGGCCGGTAATAGTACGTAGAGACGGGTGCCGGGGGTTCCCTCCGGGCATGAACTTCAGGTAACTCGGCCATGTCACACATGCTCACCACACAACCGTCGCACGCTCGCAGCACCCGCAGGTCAGGAGCCTGGCGACGCGGCCGGGACCTCGGGCCCCCCGCGTTGTCCCACCCGTGCGGGGGAAGGCAGGATGACCGCATGACGCACGCGATGTTGAAGGGGTCGAACGTCCCCCTCGAAGCCTCGGCCGTCCGCGCCGTGCTGCGCTGGGCCCCCGGACAGGGCGTCCCCGATGTCGACGCGTCGGCGCTGCTGCTCGGCGGCGACGGCCGGGTGCGCTCCGACGAGGACTTCGTCTTCTACAACCAGCCCCGCCACCCCGCGGGCCAGGTCTGGCGGCTCGGCAAGAAGCGGGTCGCCGAGGGCCTGACCGACACGATCCAGACGGATCTGGCGGGGATGGACCCGGCCGTGCACCGGGTGCTCCTGGCCGCGTCGGCGGAAGGCGTCCCCTTCGAGCACGTGCCCGCGCTGCGCATCCTCCTGTACGACGCCGCGGTCGCCGAGAGCGAACCGCTCGCCTACTTCGACATCACTCCGCAGACCGGCGAGGAGACGGCGCTGATCTGCGGCGAGCTCTACCGCCGCGGTGAGGGCTGGAAGTTCCGCGCGCTCGGCGAGGGCTACTCCAACGGCCTCGAGGGGCTCGCGTCCGACTTCGGGATCTCCGTGGACGACTCGGATTCCGCGGCTCCGGAGCCCTCGCCCTCGGCTTCCTTCCCGCTGCCGCCCCAGCAGCCCGCGCCGCAGCACCCCCAGTCGGCCGCCACCCAGCAGCCCCTCGCCCAGCCGGCCCCTCAGTCGCCCCCGCAGCCGTCGTACGGCTACCCGCCCGAGCCGCCCCGCCACCCGGCGCCCCAGCCCGCGTACGGCTATCCTCCGGCGGCGGTCACCCAGCCCGCCCCGGTCGTGCCGCCGGCCCCCGTCGCCCAGCCGTCGTACGGCTATCCGCAGCCGGTGACCCCGATGCCGGACCCGAACTTCCGGCTGCCGCCGCAGGGACCGCAGTTCCTGCCCCGGTGAGGGGCCGTCCGGGGCCGGCGGGCGCACGGGCTCAGCCCACCTTGGTCTTGTAGCCCCGGCCCCACTGCAGGCCCCAGCCGTACAGCCGGTCGAGCTCGGCCTGGAAGCCGTAGACGAACTTCACCTCGCGGCGCACGATCAGCTCGTCCTTCACGTTCTCGACGGAGAACACCGCGCACGAGCGGGCCTGCGGCTGCCGCTCGTCCAGGTCGATCTCGATCCGCGGGCCGTTGCTGGGGTAGAGCGTGACCTTCGCGTGCGTACGGTCGAAGGCGGGCGTCTGGTCGTAGATGTACGCGAAGACCAGGAGCCGCTTGATGGACTCGCGGTGGTCGAGGTTGACGTAGATCGTCTCTCCGGACGGCGAGCCGAACCGGTCGTCGCCGCTGAGCTTCACGAACGGCGGGCCGTTGAGGTCCCCGAAGAAGCTCCCGAGGGGCTGTACGACGCCCTTGGTGCCGTCCATCAGCTCGTACAGGCAGCCGATGTCCAGGTCGACGTTGACCACGCCCTGCGTGTGCGCCTGCACGACGTCGGGCTGGAACAGCTTGAAGGGGTGCCGCAACAGGCCGCCGCTCCGGCGCGGCTTGCCCATGAAGTCGGACGTACGCATCTGCCAGGACAGGTTGACGCGCAGGTTGCCGGTGGCCGCGCCCTGTTTGGAGAGCGAGACCGTCGGATGCCGTTTGGTCAGCTCGATGGAGTTGCTGGCGGCGCTGCCCGACTCGAAGTCCATCGAACGCCCACGCCACAGACCGTCCCAGAAGGACATTCCGCCCCCAAGTGCCCTTGTGTCGCGTACGAATACCGACGGGGCGGCCATGAGGACATCTCCTCGACGGCCGCCCCGCACAGAGCGTTCCTCACCCCGGCCGTCGTCACACTCCGGAAACCGGAATCGGACAGCTCGGCGAGGGAATCAGTCAGTCCGAGACATCAGGGGTCTCAGACATCAGCGTTCTCAGACCCCTGACGAGACCTCGGTCTTGTCACCGCTCGCGTTCCCCTCGGCTGCCGCCAGCCGCCGGTTGCGCACCACGGACGAGAAGAAGGATCCGGCGATCAGCAGGACGCCGACGGACCCGGTGATGATCTCGTGGATCTCGTACTGGATGGTGATCAGGAGGATCGCGGCGAGGGCGCCGATCGCGTAGTGCGCGCCGTGCTCCAGGTAGACGTAGTCGTCGAGGGTGCCCTGGCGGACCAGGTAGACGGTGAGGGACCGCACGTACATGGCGCCGATGCCGAGGCCGAGCGCCATCAGCACGATGTCGTTGGTGATGGCGAAGGCGCCGATGACTCCGTCGAAGGAGAAGGACGCGTCCAGGACCTCGAGGTAGAGGAACATGAAGAAGGCCGCCTTGCCCGCCATCACGACGGCAGGAACCTTCTTGCCGGCCCGCTTGGCCTCTTCCTCGGCCTCGTGCTCGCGCTCCTCCTCTTCCTCCAGCTTGCTCTCGAAGTAGCCGGAGAGGCCGCCGACGACGAGATACGTGATCAGACCCGCGATACCGGAGATGAGGACTGTCTGCGCCTTGTCCACATGTGCTCCACCGTGCTGGTGGGCCTGGGTGGCGAAGGTCATCGCGGTGGCCAGGAGCACGATGAGCGCGATGCAGACCGACAGCATGTCGACCTTGCCGAGCTTGGCGAGCGGGCGCTCGATCCAGCCGAGCCACTTGATGTCACGGTCCTCGAAGATGAAGTCGAGGAAGATCATCAACAGGAACATGCCACCGAAGGCGGCGATCGACGGGTGCGCGTCGGTCACCAGCTGCTGGTACTTGTCCTTGTCGTCGAGCGCGAGCCGTACCGCCTCGATCGGACCGATCTTGGCGCTGATGGCGACGATCACGACCGGGAAGACCAGGCGCATGCCGAAGACCGCGATCAGGACGCCGATGGTGAGGAAGATCTTCTGCCAGAAGGCATTCATCTTCTTCAGGATTCCGGCGTTGACCACCGCGTTGTCGAAGGACACGGAGATCTCGAGGATGGACAGGATCGCCACGACGCTGAATCCGGTCCACCCCCCGTAGAACACCGCGGCGACCAGGCCGAGCGCGGTCACCGCGAACGACCAGCCGAAGGTTTTCAGAATCACTGGTTACCCAATCGTGTGTGTACGGGCTCCCGTGTAGCGGTCTCCCCCGCGCCGGTCCCCTGCTTTACGAAACGTTGACCCCGAAGTCTAGAGCGATACCACGCAGGCCCGACGCGTACCCCTGTCCGACCGCACGGAACTTCCACTCTCCCCCGTACCTGTACACCTCACCGAAGATCATCGCGGTCTCCGTGGAGGCGTCCTCGCTGAGGTCGTAGCGCGCGAGTTCCTGGCCGTCCGCCTGGTTCACGACGCGGATGAACGCGTTGCTGACCTGGCCGAACGTCTGCCCCCTGTTGTCGGCGTCATGGATCGAGACGGGAAAAATGATCTTGTCGCAGTTGACCGGCACCTTGGAGAGGTCGATCAGGAGCGACTCGTCGTCGCCGTCGCCCTCACCGGTGAGGTTGTCACCGGTGTGCTCGACGGAGCCGTCGGGACTCTTCAGGTTGTTGTAGAAGACGAACCACTCGTCGCCGAGGACCTTGCCCGCGTTGCACAGCAGGGCGCTGGCGTCGAGGTCGAAGGGGGCGCCGGTGGTGGAGCGCGCGTCCCAGCCGAGGCCCACGAGGACCTGGGTGAGATCGGGTGCGGCCTTGGAGAGGGAGACATTGCCTCCCTTGGCGAGCGTGACGCCCATGGTGATGGTCCTCCCCGAGGTGACGAGAGCCGCGCGCCCGGGGTGACGGGCGCACGAGGTGGCTGAGCACGTCCGGCGCCGCACCCGTGCGTGTGCGGCGCCGGACGGATGACGCGAGGTCCTGCTCGGCTCAGACGTTGACGCCGAAGTCCTGCGCGATGCCGCGCAGGCCCGAGGCATAGCCCTGGCCGACCGCGCGGAACTTCCACTCGGCACCGTGGCGGTACAGCTCGCCGAAGACCATGGCGGTCTCCGTCGAGGCGTCCTCGGAGAGGTCGTACCGCGCGATCTCGGCGCCGCCCGCCTGGTTCACGACGCGGATGAACGCGTTGCGGACCTGGCCGAACGACTGCTGGCGGTTCTCGGCGTCGTAGATCGAGACCGGGAAGACGATCTTCTCGACGTCGGCGGGAACAGCGGCCAGGTCGACCTTGATCGCCTCGTCGTCGCCCTCGCCCTCACCGGTGGTGTTGTCACCGGTGTGCTCGACGGAGCCGTCGGGGCTCTTCAGGTTGTTGAAGAACACGAAGTTCTGGTCGCTGGTGACCTTGCCCTCCGCGTTCGTCAGGATCGCGCTGGCGTCGAGGTCGAAGTCCGTACCGGTGGTGGTGCGGACGTCCCAGCCGAGGCCGACCAGAACCGCGGTCAGGCCCGGCGCCTCCTTGCTCAGCGATACGTTGCCGCCCTTGCTGAGGCTGACTCCCACGAGTCCTCCCAATTGGTGTCCAGGGGCGGGGAGCCCCAAGCGTTGCGTTGCCATCGGATCAACGTGTGGATCCTAGTGACCGGTTCCCGGCCGCGAGCGAAAACGGGGCTGGCTCAGAGCGTTTCGAGAGCCTTGACGTACTCGTTCAGGTCACGGGCGTCGGGCAGGTCGTTGACGACACTCCAGCGCACCACGCCCTCCTTGTCGATGATGAAGGTGCCGCGCACCGCGCAGCCCTTCTCCTCGTCGAAGACGCCGTACGCGCGCGACACCTCGCCGTGCGGCCAGAAGTCGGAGACCAGCGGGTACTCCAGGCCCTCCTGCTCGGCGAAGACGCGCAGCGTGTGGATGGAGTCGTTGGAGACGGCGAGCAGCTGGGTGTCGTCGTTGACGAACTTCGGCAGCTCGTCGCGGAGGGCGCAGAGCTCGCCGGTGCAGACGCCGGTGAACGCGAACGGGTAGAAGAGCAGCACCACGTTCTTCTCGCCGCGGAAGTCCGAGAGCTTCACGGTCCGGCCGTGGTTGTCCTTCAGCTCGAATTCCGGGGCCTTGGTGCCGGTCGCGATTCCAGCGAGCGCCATGAGTACGCATCCCTTCGACGGGGTCCCCAAGTGGGGCTGTTCGGGTGACATCCACCCTACTTGCGCCGTTCCGGGCCCCACGCGTGCGTGAGGCCCCCGCCGACGGGACATGTCGGCGGGGGCCTCACGGTCGTTCTCCGGCTGGTGCGGGGGCCTAGCGCTTCTTGGCGGCGCCCTTGGGGGTGATCAGACGGCTGCCGCTCCAGTCCTTGGCCGCGTTGACGCTCTTGGTCGCCGACAGACCCGCGGTCGTGGCGGCCTCACCGATCTCGCTCGGCTCGACGTAGCCGTCCCGACCGGTCTTCGGCGTGAGCAGCAGGATGGAGCCGCCCTCCTCCATGTAGGCGATGGCATCCACCAGCGCATCAGTCAGGTCCCCGTCGTCCTCACGGAACCAGAGCACCACGGCGTCAGCCACGTCGTCGTAGTCCTCGTCGACGAGCTCTGTGCCGGTGGCAGCCTCGATGGCCTCGCGGAGCTCCTGGTCGGCGTCGTCGTCGTAGCCGATCTCCTGGACCACCTGGTCGGGCTGGAAACCAAGCCTTACGGCAAGGTTCGTCTCCGCGTGGTCCGCGGTCGCGCTCACGGATTGCCTCCTGATCATGTTTTTGGGAATGCCTGTCAGCCACGCGCGTGCGCGGGGCGTTGGCCGTAGTCCACACGGGCGGGACGGATCGCGCAAGTACCCGGCCGCCGAGACCGCCGAAACGGTGACGTTCCCGACCGTGTCGCCGCAACTGCCGCCACATCCGTACGAGGCCGAACGGCTCTGCGAAGCGGCTGGACAGGTTGGGCGTATCGTTGCGATTTGGGCCGAGCCTACCCCAGGGTCGGCGGATGAGCGTCTCGGTTACCTCTTGGTAGACATGACGATTGCCTCCACGAGGTACACGATGGGGAGCGGTGCACGGCCCTGCAGTACCCAGGCGAGAGCCCCGACAGCGAAGGAACAGCGTGGCTTCCGGATCCGATCGCAACCCGATCATCATTGGCGGCCTGCCGAGTCAGGTCCCGGACTTCGATCCCGAAGAGACCCAGGAGTGGCTCGACTCCCTCGACGCCGCCGTCGACGAACGCGGCCGTGAGCGGGCCCGATATCTGATGCTCCGGCTGATCGAGCGCGCGCGTGAGAAGCGCGTCGCCGTGCCCGAGATGCGCAGTACGGACTACGTCAACACGATCGCCACCAAGGACGAGCCGTTCTTCCCCGGCAACGAGGAAGTCGAACGCAAGGTCCTGAACGCCACCCGCTGGAACGCCGCGGTGATGGTCTCCCGCGCCCAGCGCCCCGGCATCGGCGTCGGCGGCCACATCGCCACCTTCGCCTCCTCCGCCTCGCTCTACGACGTGGGCTTCAACCACTTCTTCCGCGGCAAGGACGAGGGCGACGGCGGCGACCAGATCTTCTTCCAGGGGCACGCCTCCCCCGGCATCTACGCCCGCGCCTTCCTCCTGGACCGGCTCTCCGAGGCGCAGCTCGACGCGTTCCGCCAGGAGAAGTCCAAGGCGCCCAACGGCCTCTCGTCGTACCCGCACCCGCGCCTGATGCCGGACTTCTGGGAGTTCCCGACCGTATCCATGGGCCTCGGCCCGCTCGGCGCGATCTTCCAGGCGCGGATGAACCGCTACATGGAGGCACGCTCCATCGCGGACACCTCCAAGTCGCACGTCTGGGCGTTCCTCGGCGACGGCGAGATGGACGAGCCCGAGTCCCTCGGTCAGCTCTCCATCGCCGCCCGCGAGGGCCTGGACAACCTCACTTTCGTCGTCAACTGCAACCTGCAGCGCCTGGACGGCCCGGTCCGCGGCAACGGCAAGATCATCCAGGAGCTGGAGTCGCAGTTCCGCGGCGCCGGCTGGAACGTCATCAAGCTGGTCTGGGACCGCTCCTGGGACCCGCTGCTCGCGCAGGACCGCGACGGCATCCTGGTCAACAAGCTGAACACGACGCCCGACGGCCAGTTCCAGACGTACGCCACCGAGACCGGCGCGTACATCCGCGATCACTTCTTCGGCGAGGACCAGCGGCTGCGCGCCATGGTCGAGAACATGACCGACGACCAGATCCTGCACCTGGGCCGCGGCGGTCACGACCACAAGAAGATCTTCGCGGCGTTCTCGGCGGCCAAGGCCCACAAGGGCCAGCCGACGGTGATCCTCGCCCAGACGGTCAAGGGCTGGACCCTCGGCCCGAACTTCGAGGGCCGCAACGCCACGCACCAGATGAAGAAGCTGACGGTCGACGACCTCAAGGGCTTCCGCGACCGGCTGCACATCCCGATCACGGACAAGCAGCTGGAGGACGGCGCCCCGCCGTACTACCACCCGGGCCGGGACTCCGAAGAGATCCAGTACATGCACGACCGCCGCAAGGGCCTGGGCGGATACGTCCCGACCCGTGTGGTGCGCGCCAAGCCCCTCCAGCTTCCCGAGGACAAGGCGTACGCGGCCGCGAAGAAGGGTTCGGGACAGCAGTCGATCGCCACCACCATGGCGTTCGTCCGCATCCTGAAGGACCTCATGCGGGACAAGGAGATCGGCAAGCGCTTCGTGCTGATCGCCCCCGACGAGTACCGCACCTTCGGCATGGACGCGTTCTTCCCGAGCGCAAAGATCTACAACCCGCTCGGCCAGCAGTACGAAGCCGTGGACCGCGAACTCCTGCTCGCGTACAAGGAGTCCCCGACGGGCCAGATGCTGCACGACGGCATCTCGGAGGCGGGCTGCACGGCGTCCCTCATCGCCGCCGGCTCGGCCTACGCCACCCACGGCGAACCGCTGATCCCCGTGTACGTCTTCTACTCGATGTTCGGTTTCCAGCGCACCGGCGACCAGTTCTGGCAGATGGCCGACCAGCTCGCGCGCGGTTTCGTCCTCGGCGCGACCGCCGGCCGCACGACCCTGACCGGCGAGGGCCTCCAGCACGCGGACGGCCACTCGCAGCTGCTCGCCTCGACGAACCCGGGCTGTGTCGCCTACGACCCGGCCTTCGGGTACGAGATCGCGCACATCGTCAGGGACGGCCTGCGCCGGATGTACGGCCCCGACAGCGAGGACGTCTTCTACTACCTCACCGTGTACAACGAGCCGATCCAGCACCCGGCCGAGCCGGCCGACGTGGACGTCGACGGCATTCTCAAGGGCATCTACCGCTTCAAGTCCGGTGAGCAGGGCGCCGTTCCGGCCCAGATCATCGCGTCCGGCGTCGCGGTGCCGTGGGCGGTCGAGGCCCAGCAGATCCTCGCCGCGGAGTGGAACGTGAAGGCGGACGTCTGGTCCGCGACCTCCTGGAACGAGTTGCGCCGCGAAGCCGTGGACGTGGAGCGCCACAACCTCCTGCACCCGGACGAGGAGCAGCGCGTCCCGTACGTCACGCGGAAGTTGTCCGGTGCCGAGGGCCCGTTCGTGGCCGTCTCCGACTGGATGCGGAGCGTCCCCGACCAGATCTCCCGCTGGGTGCCCGGCACGTACCAGTCGCTGGGCGCGGACGGCTTCGGCTTCGCCGACACCCGGGGTGCGGCCCGCCGCTTCTTCCACATCGACGCGCAGTCGATCGTGGTCGGCGTGCTGACCGAACTGGCCCGTGAGGGCAAGGTCGACCGCTCCGTCCTGAAGCAGGCGATCGACCGCTACCAGCTTCTCGACGTGACGGCCGCCGATCCGGGCGCGGCCGGGGGCGACGCGTAGCGAAAGCGGCGCGGCGACGGCAGCAGAGCGAAGGGCGGTGGACCACGGGTCCGCCGCCCTTGGCCTGCCTGGTCTCAGAACATGCCGGTCGTCGGTCTCAGAACATGCCGGTCGTCGTGGTCGTCCCCGCTATCCATATGAGCGCGAGGACGGTGTCGATCACACCCAGGACCAGGGCCACCAGGGCCGGTACCGAACGGGTACCGGTCCAGCTGCGGCCCATGGCGAGCCAACCGCAGACGATCGCGACGGGGCCGAGGACGATCCCCAGCACGAAGAAGCCGGCGATCGCGCAGATGACTCCTATGATCCCGAGCGTCGCGCGATCCGGCCGACTCCGCGACCACGTACGGCCGCGTGAGCCGGGGCGCTTGCGCGTGGTGTGTCCGAAGCCCGCCATCATCACTCCCTTGAGTCGACCTGTTCGGGCTTGTCCCGACGGGTACCCCCGTTCAGCTCTCCCAGACCTTGAAAGCCCGTACCCGATAAGGGGATTGGGGAGCCCAGGTGCCGCTCCCCGGATAGGTGTTGAACTCACCGGTCTCGGCGCACTCCGCCGATTGGTACACGGTCACGGGCCGGCCGGTGCGGTTGGCGAGAGCCTGCGCGCTGCCCCCCTCCGGCAGCGCGGTGCAGCTCTCGATGTCGATGTCCGCCAGCTCGTACACATGACGGGCGCCCTTGAACTCCGCCTTCTCCCACAGGCAGAGCTCGCCGGGGCCGCAGGCGCGGAGCGTCGGCGGGGCGGTGGCCCCGGCGTGCGTGGGTGTGAGGATGACCGCGGCGAGTGCGGCTGCCGTGACGGTCGTGGACATGGTCGTACGCATCTGATTCAGCCCCCGTGTGATGTGGCCGTGCGGATCTTCTGACTGCACTGTGGACCCGCCGGTCAGGCCGCCGGAAGGGGTACGGAGGTGCCTCACCCTGATACACGAAAGCCCCCCAGGTTCTCCCTGAGGGGCTTTCCCTTATGTGGGCCCGTATCGACTATGTGGGCCCGTATCGACTATGTGGGCCCGTACCGACTACGTGGGCCCGTACCGACGCGCGGGTACCGGCTCCGGCCTCAGATGTGGCCCACGCCCGCGCCCGCCTCGGCGTTGACGCCGCGCTTGGTCAGGAACGCGACGAAGACCGCGACCACGGCGACCCCCGTGGCGACCAGACAGGCCAGGCCCATGCCCGACATGAAGGTGTCGTGCGCGACCGAGGTGATCTGGTCGGCGATCGACGGCGGGGCCTTCGGCGGCACCGGCGCCACGCCGACCTGGACGGCCTCCGCGGCCTTGTCGAGCTCGGTCTCGCTGAGCGGCGGCAGCTTCGCCTCGGCCCAGTTGTCGGGCAGGTCGCTGTCGACCTTCGACGCCATGACGGCACCGAGGACGGCCGTGCCGAGGCTGCCGCCGATCTGCATCGCGGCCTGCTGGAGGCCGCCGGCGACGCCGGAGAGCTCCATCGGCGCGTTGCCGACGATGACCTCCGTCGCGCCGACCATCACCGGAGCGAGGCCGAGGCCGAGGAGCGCGAACCAGATCGACATGAGTCCGCTGCCCGTGCCTGCCTCCAGCGTGGACATGCCGTACATGGCGATGGCCGTGCAGAGCATGCCGCCCGCCAGCGGGACGCGCGGGCCGACCTTGGTGATCATCGCGCCCGCCAGCGGCGAGGCCACGATCATCATGCCGGTGAGCGGCAGCAGGTGCAGACCGCTGTCCACAGGGCTCATCCCGTGCACGTTCTGCAAGTAGAAGGTGACGAAGAAGAGGCCGCCCATGAAGGCGATGGCCATGAGCACCATCAGCACCACACCCGCGGAGAGCGGCACCGAGCGGAACAGGCCCAGCGGGACGAGGGGTTCCTTGACCTTCGACTCCCAGACCGCGAACAGCGCGAAGCTCAGTACGGAGGCGCCGATGAACGTCCACGTCAGGCCGTCGCCCCAGCCCCACTCCGGAGCCTTGATGAGCGCCCAGACCAGGCAGAACATGGCCGCCGAGAGCAGCGCGATGCCGACGACGTCGAAGGACTTCGGCGCGTTCTCGGCCCGGTGGTCCTTGAGGATGACCACGCCGAGCACTACGGCGATGACGCCGACCGGCACGTTGATGAAGAAGACGGACTGCCAGCTGACGTGCTGGACGAGAAGACCGCCGAGGATCGGGCCGCCGGCCGTGGACGCGCCGATCACCATGCCCCAGATACCGATGGCCATGTTGAGCTTCTCGGCCGGGAACGTGGCCCGGAGCAATCCGAGCGCGGCAGGCATCAGCAGGGCGCCGAAGAGTCCCTGGAGCACGCGGAAGGCGACCACCAGCGGGATGGTGTCGGAGAGGCCGATGGCCCCGGACGCGGCGGCGAAGCCGACCACGCCTATGAGGAAGGTCTGGCGGTGGCCGAAGCGGTCGCCCAGCTTGCCGGCGGTGATCAGCGCGACGGCGAGGGCGAGGAAGTAACCGTTGGTGATCCATTGGACCTCGGCGAAGGTGGCGCCGAGGTCCTTCTGGATGGCCGGGTTGGCGATCGCCACGATGGTGCCGTCCAGGGCGACCATCATCACGCCGATCGCGACGGCGAAGAGCGTCAGCCAGGGGTGGCCGCGGAGCCCCTTGGCCGCGGCCGGAACGGGCACGGGCTCCGGTGCCTTGTCCGCCTTGTCGACGGTGGTCTGACTAGTCATGCATTCGAGGTTAGTGACAGCGACTGACAGTTGACAAACCATTTCACTAGTCGGTAGCTGTCACATGACTCACAGGTATGGTGAACTGGGCAAACGGCAGGAAAGAGGACCATGGCGTGAAGACCACGCAGCGAGCGACCGACCTCCCGGAGACCCGGCCGGGCCTGCGTGAACGCAAGAAACAGCGCACCCGGGACGCTCTCCTGCGGGTGGCGCTCGAACTCTTCACCACCAAGGGGTACGAGGAGACGACCGTCGACGAGATCGCCGAGGCCGTCGACGTCTCCCAGCGCACGTTCTTCCGGTACTTCGCCAACAAGCAGGAAGCCGTCTTCGCGGTCCAGGAGATGGTGGAGGAGCGCTTCGTGCGCGCCCTGCGCGACCGGCCCGCCCACGAGGCCCCATTGGTGGCGCTGCGCAGCACCGTCCTCGGCACCTGGGAGGCGATGGGTCAGACCATCGAGGAGGTCGTCCCGGTCGAACTCCACATGCGCACCTACCAGATGATCGAGTCGACGCCCGCCCTGCTCGCCGTCCACCTGCGACGCTCCGTCGAGATGGAAGACGAGATCGCCCGCCTGATCGCCGAGCGCGAGGGGCTCGACCTGGACAGCGACCCGCGCCCCCGCGTGGCGGTGGCCGCCTTCAGTGGCGTCATGCGGGCCACGGGCCGCCTGTGGGGCGCCGGCGAGGACACCAGCCCGGAGTCGATCCGCGATCTCACGGCGACCTACCTCGACCACCTGGGCCCCGCCCTGGCCGAGGAGTGGCGCACCCCCTGACGGCACGCCCCCTGACGGCACTGAGCAGCCGCCCATACACCCTGAGTCGCGCGATGTGCCCGCTTTGCCTCAATTACCCGCTCAGAAACGTGATCTGCCTCACGCGATGCACGGTAAACATCACGGTTCTCCTAGGGTGTTCCGTAGTGACTTCCTTCGACTCCTCCCCCCAACTGAACGCCTGGCGTGCTCTCCTTGCGCTCGCCGTCGTGTTCGTCATGCTCGCGACCACCGGCTGGACCGCCGTGCGTCACAACCGAGATGACGCTTCGCCTCTCAAGGCCGCACTCACCGCCTGGGAGAAGGGCAGCATCGACGGACGCGCGCTGCCCGACCCGGACGGCACCCCCGGCCGGATCGCCCACTTCTTCGCCTCGCTCGAGGTGCCGCAGCGCAACCGGCTCGCCGCCCGCTACCCGCTCGCGGTCGGCAACATGAACGGCGCGCCCGCCGAGCTCCGCTATCGCGCCAACCACATCGCGCTGGGGCAGGCCCGCAAGGTCGAGCGTCAACGCATGCGCGACAACCGCCTCTCCCCCCTGGGGCAGCAGGAGGCCGAGCGCCGGATGAAGCGGTTCGGGGTCATGATGCGCCCGGGGCGCCAGGTCTTCGCCTTCGATCCCATGGGCTCGGGACGCATGGCGGAGGTCTTCGGAGACCTGGACAAGGCCCGCCGTGTCTCGGTCGTGGTGCCCGGCGTCGACACCAACGTACTGACCTTCGAACGGACGTTCCGCAAGTACTCGGCGCCGGTGGGCATGGCGAAGGCGCTCTACCGCGAGGAGCGCTCGGTCGACCCCCGCGCGCGTACCGCCGTGATCGCCTGGGCCGACTACACCGCGCCCGTCGGGATCGGCGTGGACGCGGCGACGGCCATGCGCGCCGAGGACGGCGCCACCCGGCTCGACTCCATGGTGCGCGGCCTGCCCGGCCGTACGCCGGTCGCCCTGTACTGCCACAGCTACGGCTCCGTGGTGTGCGGCGTGGCCGCCCGGAAGCTGCCCGCGCGGGTCACCGACATCGCGGTGGCTGGCAGCCCCGGCATGCGCGCCGACACGGCTTCACAGCTGGGTACGGAGGCCCGGGTCTGGGCCGCCAGGGACAGCGACGACTGGATCCAGGATGTGCCGAACATGGAATTCGGCGGGCTCGGCCACGGCGCCGACCCGGTGGCCGCGGGCTTCGGCGCGCGCGTGCTGTCGGCCGCCGGCGCACGGGGGCACACCGGCTATTTCGAGCCGGGCACCGAGAGCCTGCGCAACTTCGCGGAGATCGGGACCGGTACGTACCACTCGGTGCGGTGCGCGGGTCAGGACGACGCCTGCCGGAAGGGTGTTTCCGGCACGGCGGCGGCCTGACGCGCGTAGAAATCGATGAAACAGCGGCCCGCCGCGGGAGGGACGGAGGCGCGCGTGCCGCCTACGATGAGCCGCATGGGTGATGTTCTGGCCGGATTTCATGCCGCCTGGGAGTTCGAGTCCGACTCCGTGCTCATCCGCTACGAACGGGGAATCCGCACACCGAAGCTCTTCCAGGCTCTCGGTGAACGGCGCATCCCCCATGAGGCGATCGCAGCGGTGGCACTCTCCCCCGGCAAACGCGGGACCGTGGTCCTGCATGCCGTGCCGAGACGCGGCGCCGATCCTCTGATGGACGCCGCGGCGGGCCAGCTCAAGGACGGCAGCGACCCGTACCGTCTGGTGCTGCCCGCGGAGCGGGAGACCCTCGCCGAGTACTACGCGGACGAGCTGCGGGCACAGCTCCCGCCGGACGACGGCGAGCCCGCGGACCGCTACGTGGTGGCGGCGCCCGAGGCGCCGCTGCAGTTCAAGGCGTACGACGGGAAGGCGTCCTTCGACGGCAAGACGGTGTCCTTCCGCTGGTTCTGGACGGGTGCGTCGTCGGCGAAGTGGAAGGCCGGTGACCAGAGCTTCCTCGTCACGGACCTGAGCGGCATCGAGTGGCGCTCCCCGGAGGTGTTCGAGGGTCATCTGCGGCTGCTGCGCCGCGAGAGCCCGGTGGCACAGCCCGCGCAGGCCGACCAGGACCCGGCGGCCGTCGTCTTCGGCCTCGGCTACGGACCGGTCCACGAGTCGCTGCCGTTCGCCGCGTCGGTGCTCGCCGCGGTGCGGGCGTCGGGCCCGGCCCCGGTGTCCGAGGCGCGGGCCGTGCGGCGCGATCCGGCGGACATCGCGGACCGCATCCGGCACCTCGGCGAGCTGCACCAGGCGGGCCTGGTCACGGACGACGAGTTCACGACGAAGAAGGCCGAGCTACTGGCCGAGCTGTGACCCGGCGGGCTCCGCTCACTCGCGGCCCGCCGAGGTGAACGTCATGTCGGCGTAGCGGTTGCCCGCGACGCCCGCGGCGATCGGGGCCAGCCGGGCGAGGTCGTCGTCGGTGAGGGTGATGCGGGTGGCCGCGGTGTTCTCCTCGACGCGGGAGGGCCTGCGGGTGCCGGGGATGGGGACGACGGGCAGGCCGTGGACCGCGGCCTGCTGCTGCACCCAGGCCAGGGCGATCTGTCCGAGGCTCGCCCCGTGGGCGTCGGCGACGGCGCGGACGGGGGCCAGCAGGGCGGCGTTGGCGGTGGCGTTGGCGCCGGTGAAGCGGGGCTGCTGGCGGCGGAAGTCGTCCTCGCCGAGCTCCTTGTCCGCGCTGACGAACGAGCCGGTGAGGAAGCCGCGGCCGAGCGGGGAGTACGGCACGAGGGCCACGCCGAGCTCGGCGGCCGCGGGGACCACACCGCGCTCGATGTCGCGGCTGAAGAGCGACCACTCCGACTGGACGGCGGCGACGGGGTGGACGGCGTGCGCGGCGCGCAGTTCGGCTCCGGTGACCTCGCTCAGGCCGATGTGCTTCACCTTGCCCGCCGCGACGAGCTCGGCCAGCACGCCGGCCGTCTCCTCGATGGGCACGGCCGGGTCGCGCCGGTGCATGTAGTAGAGGTCGATGACGTCCGTGCCCAGGCGGCGCAGGCTGGCGTCGACGCTGGAGCGGATGTACGCGGGAGAGTTGTCGATGCGCCGCTTCGTCGGCTCGGCCGGGTCGATGGCCAGGGCGAACTTGGTGGCGAGGACGATCTCGTCGCGGTGTGCCTTGACGAAGGGGGCCAGGAACTTCTCGTTCTCGCCCATGCCGTAGACGTCGGCGGTGTCGTAGAGGGTGACGCCCAGTTCCAGGGCGCGGTCCAGGGTGGCCCTGGCCTCGCCGGTGTCCGTGGGGCCGTAGGCGAAGCTCATGCCCATGCAGCCGAGGCCCTGGACGCCGACCTCGGGTCCGCCGGTGCCGAGCCGCACCCTCGCGATGTTCATGTCCGTCATCAGTGTCAGGGCCTTTCCGACGCCCTCCGGGCGCCCGCGTATGTGTCGATCTTGTAGTCGAGGACGGCGAGGGTGTCCTGCAGCTCCGCGATGCGGCCGCGGACGTCGCGCCGGGTCCGCTCCAGGAGTTCCTGGCGCTCGGGGAAGGTGTGTTCGCCCTCGCGCACCAGCTCCGCGTACCGGACCATGTCCGCCACGGGCATCCCGGTCAGGCGCAGCTTGCCGACGAAGGCGAGCCAGTCGAGGTCACGGCTGCTGTAGCGGCGCTGACCCGTGTGGGAGCGGTCGATGTGCGGCATCAGGCCGATCCGCTCGTACCACCGCAGGGTGTAGGCGGAGAGACCGGTGCGGTCGGCGACCTCGCTGATCGTGTACCGGTCCTGGCCGCTCGCTTGGGTGCTGGTCTCGATCACCGTCATGTCCTTCACGCTAGAACCCTGGAGTGCACTCCAAGCAAGTGTGTCCCGAGAAAATTCGGGAGACGTCTCGGCTCATGGTCACTACGGTCCCGGCATGAGTCTCGTACGCCGTGCCACGCCGGAAGACGCCGAGGAACTGATCAGACTGAGGCAGGTGATGATCGATTCCGTTTTCGCCGTGGTCCCCGGGGGCGAGTCCGACACCAGTTGGCACGCCGAGTCCCTGCCGACCGTGCGGCGCCGGCTGGCGGAGTCCGACGGTGACTTCGCGGCGTTCGTCGTCGATCATCCGGAGCGGCCTGGCGGGCTCGCGGCGCTGGCCGTCGGGACGCTCGACTACCGGATCGGGCGCGCGGGCAATCCGCACGGCAGGACCGGCTCCGTGTTCAGCGTCGCCACCGACCCGGACCAGCGGCGCAAGGGATACGCGCGGGCGGTCATGGAGGCGCTCCTCGACTGGTTCCGGGAGCGCGGGGCGGGCAGCGTGGACCTCAACGCGTCGCCGGAGGCCGAGCCGCTGTACGTCTCGCTCGGCTTCGTGCGCAAGCCCGACCCCTCGATGCGGCTGAACCTGTAGGGCCCTTAGGCTCGGGGGCATGCAGAGCCTGGCGTTGATCGAGAACTGGCCGGTCCCCACCGCTGCCGCGGCCGTCGTCCGTGCGGACGGCACTGTCGTCGGGACGCACGGCCCCACGGACCGGCGTTTCGCCCTCGCCTCGGTCACGAAACCCCTCGCGGCGTACGCGGCACTCGTCGCGTACGAGGAGGGGGCGATCGAGCTCGACGAGCCCGCGGGGCCCGAGGGGTCGACGGTGCGGCATCTGCTGGCGCACACCAGCGGACTGGCGTTCGACGAGCACCGGGTGATGTCGGCGCCGGGCACGCGGCGGCTGTACTCGAACGCGGGGTTCGAGGTGCTGGGCGATCACATCGCCAAGGCGACGGACATCTCCTTCGCGGAGTATCTGCGGCAGGCGGTGCTCGAGCCGCTGGGGATGGCGTCCACCACGCTGGAGGGCGAGCTGTCGCCCGCCAAGGACGGGGCGTCCACCGTCGACGATCTGGTGCGGTTCGCGGCGGAGGTGCAGGCTCCCCGCCTGCTCGACGCGCGGACGGTGGCGGCGGCGATGACGGTGACGTACCCGGGGCTCAAGGGCGTTCTGCCGGGGTACGGGCATCAGAGTCCGAACGACTGGGGGCTCGGGTTCGAGATCCGGGACTCCAAGACGCCGCACTGGACGGGGAGCACGTCGTCGCCGCGGACGTTCGGGCACTTCGGTCAGGCGGGGACGTTCCTGTGGGTCGACCCGGACGCGGGGGCGGCCTGCGTCGCGCTCACCGACCGGCCCTTCGGACCGTGGGCCGTCGAGGCGTGGCCCCCGTTCACCGACGCGGTGCTCTCCGAGCTCCGCGGGTGACCGGCCGCCCCTAAGGGGCGCCCATCATCTCCCAGAGCAGTAGTTCCGCCCTGCCCGGAGCCACCCCTTCCAGGCCCGCCTCCCCGGTGATCCGCGCGGAGTCGCCCGGCCCCAGCCGGGCGTCGGCCAGCGCCAGTTCGCCGTGCACCACGTGGATGTACACGTACGGCGCGTCCGGGACCGCGAGCCGCTCCCCCACCGTCAGGCGCCGCACGTGGAGCAGCGCCCCCGCGCCGGGCACCTCGTACGGCGTCGAGTCGGCGATCCCGTGGACCACCTCGTAGGACGGGTCACCGCCCGGGGCGAGGGGGGCCAGCCACATCTGGACGAAGACCAAGGGGTCCGGGCCGTCGTTGCGTTCCACATGGCGGACACCGCCCGCGGCGGACAGGTGCTGCACGTCGCCGGGGCGGACCAGTGACGCGTGGCCCGTCGAGTCCCGGTGGCTGAGCTCGCCCTCGACGACCCAGGTCACGATCTCGGTGTGGCTGTGCGGGTGTTCGTCGAAGCCCGCACCGGGCGCCAGGCGCTCTTCGTTGCAGGCCAGGACCGCGCCGAAGCGGAGGTTGTCGGGGTCGTAGTGAGGCCCGAAGGAGAAGGCGTGGAAGGACTCGATGCCGGCCGCGGTCTCCCCGCCGCGGTACCGGTCGCCGGAGCGCCGTACGTCAATCACGCACCCCACCGTAGCCCCGGCACCGCATGTCCCCGCCCCGATAAGGCAGTCTTGTCCCGTGCCCGAACCCTCAGCGAACGAACCCCACCACGACGCCCGCCGGTCCGCCCACGCCCATGCCGCGACCCTGAAGCGGCTGGAGAAGTCGTCCGGGAGCCTCGCGGCGCAGGCCATCGCGCGCATGGACGAGACGCTGTCCTGGTACCGGGCGATGCCGCCGGAGAACCGCTCCTGGATCGGCCTGGTCGCGCAGGCCGGTATCGCCGCGTTCACCGAGTGGTTCCGGCATCCGGACGCCCCCCAGGCCATCTCCACCGACGTCTTCGGCACCGCCCCCCGCGAGCTGACCAGGGCGATCACCCTGCGCCAGACCGTGGAGATGGTGCGTACGACGATCGAGGTGATGGAGTCCGCGATCGACGAGGTCGCCGCGCCCGGCGACGAGTCGGTGCTGCGGGAGGCCCTCCTCGTCTACGCCCGTGAGATCGCCTTCGCCACCGCGCAGGTGTACGCGCAGGCCGCCGAGGCACGCGGTGCCTGGGACGCCCGCCTGGAGTCGCTGGTCGTGAACGCGGTGCTGTCCGGGGAGGCCGACGAGGGGGCAGTCTCCCGCGCCGCCGCTCTCGGCTGGAACTCCCCCGACCACGTCTGCGTGGTCCTCGGGACCGCCCCCGACGGCGACAGCGAGCTCACCGTCGAGGCCATCCGCCGCGCCGCCCGGCACGCGAAACTGCAGGTCCTTACGGGTGTCCTCGGGGATCGGCTGGTCGTCATCGCGGGCGGCAACGACAACCCGCTGCATGTCGCGAAGTCCTTGATCGGGCCGTACGCCGCCGGTCCCGTGGTGGCCGGACCGATCGTCCCCGACCTGCTCGCGGCGACCCGCTCCGCGCAGGCCGCGGCCGCCGGACTCAAGGCGTCCGCCGCCTGGCAGGACGCCCCGCGTCCCGTCCTCGCGGACGATCTGCTGCCGGAGCGCGCGATGGCGGGGGATCCCGCCGCCCGCGAGCAGCTGGTGGAGGAGATCTACAGACCGTTGGAGGAAGCGGGCTCCGCACTCCTGGAGACGCTCAGCGTCTATCTGGAGCAGGCGAGCAGCCTCGAAGGGGCGGCCCGGATGCTCTTTGTTCACCCCAACACAGTGCGCTACCGGCTCCGACGTGTGACTGACGTCACCGGGTGGTCACCTTCCGATGTGCGCTCCGCGTTCACGCTGCGGATCGCGCTGATCCTGGGGCGGCTGGCCGACGGGGATCATCAGGCATAGGGTTTGGCGGCGGGTTTGTCGGCCCCCTACAAATCCCCCAGCCGTTCTTCGTCCCTGTCCCCACGGGCGGCCCCCACCGTTCACAAGAGAGAGTGTAAGAGTGCTCGTACTCGTCGCTCCCGGCCAAGGCGCTCAGACGCCCGGCTTCCTGACCCCCTGGCTCGACCTCCCCGGTGCCGCTGACCGCATCGCCGCCTGGTCCGACGCCATCGGGCTCGACCTCGCCCACTACGGCACCCAGGCCGACGCGGACGCGATCCGCGACACGGCCGTGGCGCAGCCGCTGCTCGTGGCCGCCGGACTGCTCTCCGCCGCGGCACTCGGTGACATCACGCCGGGCGCCGTCGCCGGACACAGCGTCGGCGAGATCACCGCCGCCGCGTACGCCGGGGTGCTCGACGACGACGCCGCCCTCGGCTTCGTCCGCACCCGCGGCCTGGCGATGGCCGAGGCCGCCGCGGTCACGGAGACCGGCATGGCGGCGCTCCTCGGCGGTGACCCCGACGTCACCGTCCCGCACCTGGAGAAGCTCGGCCTGACCCCGGCGAACGTGAACGGCGCGGGTCAGATCGTTGCCGCAGGCACCCTCGAGCAGCTGGAGGCCCTGCAGGCCGACAAGCCCGAGGGCGTCCGCAAGGTCGTCGCCCTCAAGGTCGCCGGCGCGTTCCACACCGAGCACATGGCGCCCGCCGTGGCGAAGCTGGAGGAGGCCGCGGCCGGCCTCACCCCCGGCGACCCGGCGCTGCCCTACGTCTCGAACCGCGACGGCAGGACGGTCGCCACCGGCGCCGAGGTGATCTCGCGCCTGGTCGGGCAGGTCGCCAACCCGGTCCGCTGGGACCTGTGCATGGAGACCTTCAAGGAGCTCGGCGTGACGGCGCTGATCGAGGTGTGCCCCGGCGGCACCCTGACCGGTCTGGCCAAGCGCGCCCTGCCCGGCGTCAAGACGCTCGCCGTGAAGACCCCCGATGACCTCGACGCGGCCCGCGCGCTCGTCGCCGATCATTCCTGAGCCGACGACAGACAAGGAGCCGTAGCGCATGTCGAAGATCAAGGCCGGCAAGGGCCATCCGTACGCGCGGATCATGGGCGTCGGCGGCTACCGTCCCACCCGCGTCGTCCCCAACGAGGTCATCCTCGAGACGATCGACTCGTCCGACGAATGGATCCGCTCCCGCTCCGGCATCGCGACCCGCCACTGGGCCTCCGACGAGGAGACCGTGGCCGCGATGTCCGTCGAGGCGGCGGGCAAGGCGATCGCCGACGCCGGCATCACGCCCGAGCAGGTCGGGGCCGTGATCGTCTCCACCGTCTCGCACTTCAAGCAGACCCCGGCCATCGCGACCGAGATCGCGGACAAGATCGGCGCGGGCAAGCCCGCCGCGTTCGACATCTCCGCGGGCTGCGCCGGCTTCGGGTACGGCCTGACGCTCGCCAAGGGCATGGTCGTCGACGGCTCCGCCGAGTACGTCCTGGTCATCGGCGTGGAGCGGCTGAGCGACCTCACCGACCTGCACGACCGTGCGACGGCGTTCCTCTTCGGTGACGGCGCGGGCGCCGTGATCGTGGGCCCCGCCAAGGAGCCGATGATCGGCCCGACGGTCTGGGGCTCGGAGGGCGACAAGGCCGAGACGATCAAGCAGACCGAGCCCTGGGACGTGTACCGCAACGGCGGTACCCCCGCCAAGTACCCTGCGATCACGCAGGAGGGCCAGGCGGTCTTCCGCTGGGCCGTGTTCGAGATGGCGAAGGTCGCCCAGCAGGCGCTGGACGCGGCCGGAATCACCGCGGACGACCTGGATGTCTTCATTCCGCACCAGGCCAACGAGCGGATCATCGACTCGATGGTGAAGACTCTGAAACTGCCGGAACACGTCACGGTCGCCCGTGACGTGCGCACCACCGGCAACACCTCGGCCGCCTCGATCCCGCTCGCAATGGAGCGGCTCCTGGCGACCGGCGAGGCGAAGAGCGGCGACACCGCGCTCGTCATCGGCTTCGGGGCGGGTCTCGTGTACGCCGCCACGGTCGTTACCCTCCCCTAGGCATCTCGTCCGGATCTTCCGATCCGTACAGATGCCGCCACACCCTCTGGATACATAAGAAGGAGCGCCAACATGGCCGCCACTCAGGAAGAGATCGTCGCCGGTCTCGCGGAGATCGTGAACGAGATCGCCGGCATCCCGGTCGAGGACGTCCAGCTGGACAAGTCCTTCACCGACGACCTGGACGTCGACTCGCTGTCCATGGTCGAGGTCGTCGTCGCCGCCGAAGAGCGCTTCGACGTCAAGATCCCCGACGACGACGTCAAGAACCTCAAGACGGTCGGCGACGCGACCAAGTACATCCTCGAGCACCAGAACTGACCGAGCTCGTGCTCAGTCGCCACCCGGCGGTGGCGCCGTTGATCCCCTCAACTCCGTGGAGAATTTTCCTGTGAACTCGACCAATCGCACCGTGGTCGTCACCGGTATCGGCGCAACCACACCGCTGGGTGGCGACGCAGCTTCGACGTGGGAGGGCCTGCGCGCGGGCCGCTCCGGCGTCAGCACGCTGCAGCAGGACTGGGCGGCCGAGCTGCCCGTCCGTATCGCCGGTCAGATCGCCGTGGAGCCGGGCGAGGTCATCCCCCGCCCGCAGGCCCGCAAGCTGGACCGGTCGGCGCAGTTCGCGCTGATCGCGGCCAAGGAGGCCTGGGCGGACGCCGGCTACACCGGCAAGGCGGGCGAGGACGCGTCGGTGGACCCGCACCGTCTGGGCGCGGTCATCGCGTCCGGCATCGGCGGTGTGACCACGCTCCTCGACCAGTACGACGTGCTGAAGGAGAAGGGCGTACGCCGTGTCTCCCCGCACACCGTGCCGATGCTGATGCCCAACTCCCCGGCGGCCAACGTCGGCATCGAGCTGGGCGCCCACGCGGGCGTCCACACCCCGGTGTCGGCCTGCGCCTCGGGCGCGGAGGCCATCGGCTACGCGATCGAGATGATCCGTACCGGCCGCGCCGACGTCGTCGTCGCGGGCGGCACGGAGGCGGCGATCCACCCGCTGCCGATCGTCGCGTTCGGCAACATGATGGCGATGTCCAAGAACAACGACGACCCGCAGGGCGCCTCGCGTCCCTACGACGCGGACCGCAACGGTTTCGTGCTCGGCGAGGGCGCGGGTGTGATCGTCCTGGAGTCGGAGGAGCACGCCAAGGCCCGCGGCGCCAAGATCTACGCGGAGGCCGTCGGCCAGGGCATCTCGGCCGACGCCCACCACATCACGCAGCCCGAGCCGTCCGGCAACGGCATCGCCGCGGCGCTGCAGAACCTGATCGACACGACGGACCTCAAGCCCGCCGAGATCATGCACGTGAACGCGCACGCGACCTCGACGCCGCAGGGTGACGTCGCGGAGATCAAGGCGCTGCGCAAGGCGTTCGGTGACGACGTCGACCACATGGCGATCTCCAGCACCAAGTCGATGACGGGTCACCTGCTCGGTGGCGCGGGCGGCGTGGAGACCGTGGCCACGGTCCTCGCGCTCAAGCACCGTGTCGCCCCGCCGACGATCAACATCGACAACCTCGACCCCGAGGTCGACGCGGACATCGTCCGCGGCGAGGCCCGTCCGCTGCCCGAGGGACGGATCGCGGCGCTGAACGACTCGTTCGGCTTCGGCGGCCACAACGTCGTCCTGGCGTTCCGCAGCGTCTGAGCCGGCTGTACGCAGTAACCGAAAGGGCCCTCACCGGATGGTGGGGGCCCTTTCGGTCGTGTTCGGTCGCGCGCTTCACACGACCTGGTGCAGCCACCGCACGGGGGCGCCCTCGCCCGCGTACCGGAAGGGCTCCAGTTCGTCGTCCCAGGGCTTGCCGAGGAGCTTGGCGAGCTCCGCCTCCAGGTTGCTCTCGCCGCGCTGCGAGCGGGCCAGCGCGGCGCGGAGCCGGTCCTCGGGGATCAGGATGTCGCCGTGGATGCCGGTCACGGCGTGGTAGATGCCGAGCTGGGGCGTGGCGCTGTAGCGCTCGCCCTCGGCGCTGGCGCAGGGCTCCGCCGTGACCTCGAAGCGCAGCAGATCCCAGCCGCGCAGGGCCGAGGCGAGCTTGGAGGCGGTGCCCGCCGAGCCCTGCCAGGAGAATTCGGATCTCCAGGTGCCCGGCGCGGCGGGCTGCCTGATCCAGTCGAGGCTCACGCGCGCACCGAGCACGCCCGCGACAGCCCACTCGACGTGTGGGCACAGCGCGCGCGGAGCGGAGTGCACGTACAGAACTCCACGTGTCGTCACCGGGACCTCCAGTGTGGGTCGAGGTTCGCCTTCCCCAGCGGCCTCGCGCCCGTGCCGAGCAGTTTTCCCCAAATAGTAGATAAACCTGGGAAAAGGGGACAGATGTGACGTGATGTAATTTAGCGGAACCACAACGGCGGGGCGTCACCGGGTGGACCACCCGCCTGTCGCTGCCGTGACAGCAGTGGCCCGGCGGCTACGGGCCGAGGCTACCGTGCGGCGGCGCAAGGAGTGTGACGTACCGTCGGTCCAAAGGCCAGGAAACTCCGACCTTTCACCCGGCGGGGCGCAACCCCGGGCCCGGACACGACGTCACGTTGAACGACAGAGGGGAGCAGGGGATGCGGAACCGCAGGCGCCGCTCGCGTGCCGTCGTCGCCCTCGCGACGACGGCCCTTCTCTGCGGCGGGGCGCTCACCGCGTGCGACGCGCAGGGCGGCAACTCCTCGCCGCCGGGCGGGTCCGCCGCCCACAAGCCGTCCCCGAAACCCACTCCCGCCTGGGACACCACGCCCCGCTCGATGGCGGCCGTGGGCGACTCCATCACACGCGGCTTCGACGCGTGCTCGGTGCTCTCCGACTGCCCGGAGGCGTCCTGGGCGACCGGCACCGACACCGAGATCAACAGTCTGGCGACCCGGCTGCTCGGGAAGTCGCGTGCCGCCACGCACAGCTGGAACCACGCGAAGACCGGTGCCCGCATGGCGGATCTGACCGGCCAGGTCGAGGAGGCCGCCGCCGAGCGTCCGGAGCTGGTGACGGTGATGACGGGCGCCAATGACGCCTGCCGCTCGTCGGCCGCCGCGATGACGCCGGTCGCGCAGTTCCGCGCCGACTTCCGGGAGGCGATGCGCACGCTGCGCCACGAGCTGCCGAAGGCGCAGGTGTACGTGGCGTCGGTGCCGGATCTGAAGCGGCTCTGGTCGCAGGGGCGGACCAACCCGCTGGGCAAGCAGGTGTGGAAGCTGGGCATCTGCGCCTCCATGCTGGCCGATCCGGACGACCTGGACGCGAGGGCGACGCAGCGGCGCGACGCGGTGCGGGACCGTGTGGTCGCGTACAACGAAGTCCTCGAGGAGGTGTGCGAGAAGGACCGGCGGTGCCGGTACGACGGCGGGGCGGTCTTCGACTACCGCTTCGACGGCGACCAGTTGAGCCATTGGGACTGGTTCCACCCCAGCAAGAACGGCCAGGCGCGGCTCGCCGAGATCGCCTACCGGCAGGTGACGTCGAGGAAGCCCGTGGCGTAGCGGGGCGGGCCCGCGCCGGCCCGGCGTAGGGTCTCGATCATGCGCAGTGAACTCTTCGGGACGCTTCCCGACGGCAGCCCTGTCCACCGCTGGACCCTGGAGAGGGCCGGGGTGCGGGTGCGCGTCCTGGCGTACGGCGGGATCGTGCAGTCGGTGGAAGTCCCCGACCGGTCGGGGCGCGTGGCGCCGGTGGCGCTGGGGTTCGAGGGGCTCGACGGCTATCTGGGACACCCGGGGCCGTACTTCGGGGCGCTGGTGGGACGGTACGCGAACCGGATCGCCGGTGCCTCCTTCGTCCTCGACGGGCACACCTACTCCCTCGCGCGGAACAACGGGCCCAACGCGCTGCACGGCGGCGGGCGCGGCTTCGACAAGCAGGTGTGGGACGCGGAGGCCGTGGGTGAGTACGGGGTGCGGCTCTCGCGGGTCTCCCCCGACGGCGAGGAGGGCTATCCCGGCAGGCTCGCGGTCTCGGCGACGTACACGCTGGACGGGTCGGGGGCGCTGCGGATCGCGTACGAGGCGACGACCGACGCGCCGACCGTCGTGAACCTCACCAACCACACGTACTGGAACCTGGCGGGCGCGGGGGCGGGCAGCGCGCTCGGGCACCGGGTGCGGATCGACGCCTCCCGCCTCACCCCGGTGGACGGCGGCGGGATTCCCACCGGGGAGTACGAGGACGTGGCGGGGACGCGGTTCGACTTCCGCGAGACGCGCGGGGCCGGGCCCGGGTACGACCACAACTACGTGCTGGACAAGGGGGTCACGGCCGGGCCGGTCGAGGTGGCCGCGCTGAGCGACCCCGGCTCCGGCCGGGTGCTGACCGTCTCGACGACGGAGCCGGGGCTCCAGCTCTACACGGCGGACCACTTCGCGCCGGACCTGCCGTTCGCGCCCGGTGGCGGGATCGCGCTGGAGACTCAGCACTTCCCGGACTCCCCGAACCGGCCGCGGTTCCCCTCCACGGTGCTGCGGCCGGACGGGGTGTACCGGTCGGAGACGGTGTACGGCTTCTCGTGGTGACGGGGCGCCGCCTCAGACGATGAGCGTCTCGGTCAGGCGGCGGTCGGCCACCGAGCGTCCGGCCCGCACCTCGTACGAACCGGTGCGGTACGTCCAGGAGTTCGCGCCCTCGTCCCAGGTCTCGAAGGCCCTGCGCGGGAGTTCCACGCTCACCTCGACGCTCTCGCCCGGTGCCGCCTCGGCGCCCGCGAACCCGGCGAGCCACTGGGCCGGACGGTCCGGGTCCGCGGCGGAGGGGGCCAGGTAGATCTGGACGACCTCGCGGCCCGCGCGGTCGCCGGAGTTGCGGACGCGGACCGTGGCCGTCGCGCCTTCGACGGTCAGCGACTCGTACGTCCAGTCGGTGTAGCCGAGACCGTGCCCGAAAGCGTAGGAGGGGGTGGCTCCTGCCTTCTCCCAGGCGCGGTAGCCGATGAACACGCCCTCGGCGTACGGGAGTTCACCGTCCCGGGGCGTGACTGCGGTGACGGGGGCGGACGCGAGGTCGCCCCAGGTGGTGGGGAGCCGGCCGCCGGGCTCCTCGGCGCCGAGCAGCACATCGGCGAGGGCGGCGCCGCCTTCCTGGCCGGGGAACCAGCCGAGCAGGACGGCCGCGACGTCGTCGCGCCACGGAAGCTCCACCGGGGAGCCGGAGTTGACGACGACCACGGTCCTCGGGTTGGCGGCGGCCACGGCGCGGACCAGGTCGTCCTGGCGGCCCGGCAGCCTCAGGTCGCGGCGGTCGAAGCCCTCGGACTCGACGCGTTCGGTGGTGCCGACGACCACGACGGCGGTGTCCGCGGCGCGGGCCGCCTCGACGGCCTCGGTGATCAGTTCGTCGGGGTCACGGCGCGGGCCGAGGTGGACGAGGGAGAACACGACGCCCTGAAGCGGCGCCGCGGCCTTCTTGTCGAGCGGGTGTCGCAGGGCAATCTCGACGGGTTCGCCCGCGGTGAGCGTCACCTTGCCGCGCTCGACCGGTGAGCCGAAGAACGCCTCGAAGGGGTCGGAGGCCGAGCCCGTCTCCTGGACGCCGTCGTACAGGGTCTTGCCGCCGACGGTGAGGGCGAACGCGCCGATGCCGCTCGTGCCGAAGGCGTGCTCGCCGCTCTCGCGCGGGGTGAAGGTGCCGACGACGTCGACGCGGGCGAGGCTCTCGTGGGTGACGCCCTCGGGCAGGTCGTCGCCGATCCACTGGACGTGGCCGGAGGGGAGGCTGCCCTCGCCGAGGACGGCTCCCGTGGCGTCGCGGCAGATCGCGCGGAGCTGGAACCCCTGTCCGGCGGGGGCGAGTTCGTCGCTGGGGTCGGCGCCGACCGCGTACGAGAGGGCTCCCTCGGGCAGGGCGGCGGTCAGGCCGTCGAGCGGGGAGACGATGCGGGCGGGGAAGACGGTGGCGGAGCCGCCGCCGAGGACGCGGGCGTCGCGGGCGGCGGCGCCGATGAGGGCGACGGTGCCCGCGCCTGTGGTGCCGCTCAGCGGGAGGGTCCGGTTCTCGTTGCGCACGAGGACGAAGGAGCGGTGGGCGATCTCGCGGGCCAGGGCCTCGCCGTCGGTCTCGGCGGGCAGGTCCCCCGGAGCGACGACCGGTTCGGCGCCTTCGAGGACGCCGACGCGGGCGGCGAGGCGCAGGACGTTGCGGACGGCGTCGTCGACGGTGTCCTCCGTGACCTCGCCCGCGCGGACGGCGGCGGCGAGTGGTTCGCCGTAGACGGTCCTCGGGCCCGGCATGGCGACGTCGAGGCCGCCCAGGGCGGCGCCGGTGGTGGAGCGGGCGGCCATCCAGTCGGAGACGTTGTAGCCGTCGAAACCCCATTCGCCGCGCAGGACTTCGTTGACGAGGTACCGGTGCTCGGTCATCGTCACGCCGTGGACCTGGTTGTACGCGGTCATGATGCCCCACGGGTGGGCGCCCGCGACGATGGCCTCGAAGGGGGCCAGGTACAGCTCGCGCAGGGCGCGCGGGGGCACCTTGTTGTCGACGGTGAAGCGGTCGGTCTCGGCGTCGTTGGCGACGAAGTGCTTGACGGTCGTGCCGACCCCGCCGGACTGCACGCCCCGCACGTAGCCGGTGCCGATGACGCCCGTCAGATACGGGTCCTCGCTGTACGCCTCGAAGTGGCGGCCGCCGAGCGGGGAGCGGTGGAGGTTGACGGTCGGGGCGAGGAGGACGTGCACGCCCTTGCGGCGGGCCTCCTGGGCGAGCAGGACGCCTGCGCGGCGGGCCAGGTCCTGGTCCCAGGTGGCGGCGAGGGCGGTCGGGGACGGCAGCGCGACGGACGGGTCGTCGGCGGTCCAGCGGATGCCGCGCACGCCGATCGGGCCGTCGGACATGACGAGGGACGCCAGGCCGATCTCGGGCAGGGCGTGCAGGGCCCACATGGTGCGGCCGCCGAGGAGGCGGGCCTTGGCGTCGAGGTCGAGTGTGCCGAGGGCGGCCTCGACGGCGGCCTCACGTGCCTGGTCCTGGTCGGTGGGCCGGATTCCCGCCATGTCGGCGCCTCCTCGTGTCGGTCCCTGTCGGTCCCTGTCGGTCCCTGTCGGTCCCTGTCGGCCTGTCGGTCCCTCCATCGTGCATCGGACACCTGTAGAGCGGTAGGTTTTGTTATCTTGCCGTTACGCAAACATGTCGTACGGTCCTCGGGCAAGGACGTACGGAAGGGGTGCGGGCCATGGCGGCCAGGGCCAGGAGCGAGGAGCGGCGCGCGGAGATCCTCCGGGCGGCGTTCGAGGTCATCGCCGAGCGGGGCTACCGGGGCGCGAGCCTCGGGGCGGTCGCCGAGCGGGTGGGACTCACCCAGCAGGGGCTGCTGCACCACTTCCCCACCAAGGAGGCCCTGCTGCTCGCCGTCCTGGAGGCCCGCGACCAGTGGGACGCGGTGCCGCGCGGCGAGTGGCGGCTCGATCTGCTCGGCTCGCTGGTCGAGTACAACGCGATGCGCCCCGGCATCGTGCAGACCTTCTCCGCCCTCCTCGGCGAGAGCGTCACGGACGGGCACCCCGCCCGCGCGTTCTTCACGGGGCGCTACGAGGCGGTTCGCGGGAACTTCGCGGCGGTGCTGCGCGCCGAGTACGGCGACCGGCTGCCCGGCGGGCTCACTCCGGAGGCCGCCGCGCCCCTGATGGTGGCCGTGATGGACGGACTGCAGTACCAGTGGCTGCTCGCCCCCGACGCGGTGGACATGCCGGGGGCGTTCAGGGACTTCCTGCGGCTACTGGACGGGGGTTCCGGCGACGGGGCCCCGGGCGCCGCCGACGGCGGCCACGACCTCGACCTCGACCAGCGCCAGCGGCGGGACGAGGCGTGACACGGCGACGGTCGTGCTGGTGGGCGGGGTCCCGGTGAGGAACTCCTTGCGCACCGACGCGTAGTCGGCGAAGCCGTCCATGTCCGTCAGGAACGTACGGATGTTGATGATGTCGTCCAGTCCCGCGCCGTGAGCTCGGAGCAGGAGCTTCAGGCCCTCGAAGATCCCCCGGGTCTGGGCGGCCATGCCGTCACCCTCGGCGCACTGCCCCGAGACGTACAGCAGGACGCCGCCGTCGGCGTGTTCGACGCGGGCGACCTGTGAATAGGGGCCGAAGGGCTGGGGTCCTGCGGCGGGGTTGTCGATGGTGATCTGCACGGTGAGTGCTCCTGTTCGGAAGGGCAGGGGTTCGGTGCCGGAGCGGCGGGGCGGCGGGGCGGCGGGGCGGCGGGGCGCGTCAGGTGTCGCGCCGGGTGCGGATGTGGGCGGCGGCCCGCGCGATGTCCTCGTGGCCGACGTCCGGGTCGGCGGCGGCCGCCTCGAAGTGACCCGCCACCGCCTCCATGACCGGGAGCCGCACCGCGTTCGTCGCGAGGGCGATGTCCTTGACGGCGAGATCGCCGGCGAAGTGCACGTCGGTCGCGAAGGCGCGGGCGACGGCGCCGCCTAGCGGGCCCGCGGCGAGGGCTTCCCTGGCGGCGCTCTCGGCCACGCCCAGCGTGTCGGCCAGCTTCATCGCCTCGGCGACCAGGGCGACCCCGCCGATGACGGCGGTGTTGACGACGAGCTTGAGCGCGGCGCCGGAGCCGAGGGGGCCGGTGCGGGTGACCGGACCGAAGCGGGCGAGGATGTGCTCGACGCCCGCCGCGTCGCCGCCCGCGAGGATGCCGAGCCGGCCTGCGGCGGCCTTGTCGGTGCTGCCCATGACAGGGGCGTCGACGAGGGTGACGCCGTCCGGGACACGGCCCGCCAACTCCCGCACCACATCCGGCCCTACGGTCGACATCTCGACCCAGTGGACTCCGGGGCGCAGGACGGGAGTGACGAGGTCGCCGACCTCGCGCACGGCATCGGGACCGGCGAGCATCGTGATGACCACGTCGGCCTCGCGCACGGCTTCGGCGGGGCCCGCGGCGGCGGTCGCGCCCTCGGCGACGAGGACGGCCGTCTTCTCCCGTGTGCGGTTCCATACGACCAACGGGTGGCCTGCTGCCAGCAACTGACGGGCCATCGGCTCGCCCATGTGACCGAGGCCGAGGAATGCGATCTTCTCCATGGGCCCGACGCTAGGCCCGGCCACGGGATGCGACAAGCGAATGTCTAGCATGCGAGCCATGCCGACCCCGCATACCGCACCCTTGGCGGACCACCTCGCCACCGCTCCCCCGGACCTTTCGACGGTCTGGCTCCGGACCTTCCTGGAGGTGGCCCGGCACGGGTCGTTCACGGTGGCGGCGCGGGAACTGGGGTGGACGCAGTCCGCCGTGTCGCGGCAGATCGCGGCGCTGGAGGCGGCGCTCGGCGGGGCGCCGCTCTTCGACCGGCTGCCGCGCGGGGTACGTCCCACGGCGCACGGCCGGGCCTTGCTGCCGCACGCGCAGGACGTGCTGTCCCGACTACGCACCATGGGGCGGGAGTTGGCGGCGCTCCGGGACGCGGAGGGCGGGCTGCTGCGGGTCGGGGCGTTCGCGACGGCGGACGCGGGGCTCGTACCGCGGGCGATCGCGACGTTCCGCGCGCGTCACCCCGGCGTGACCCTCACCCGCGAGGAGGGCCTGACGCCCACGCTCCTGTCCCGACTCACGGAGGGCGAGCTCGACGTGGCGGTGGTGTCGACGACGGGGGGCGCGCTGACCGGCGGGGCGGTGGTGCCGACGACGGGGGGCACGCTGACCGGCGAGACGGTGGTGTCGACTACGGGCGGCACGCTACCCGGCGACGCGGTGATGCCAACGACGGGCGGCACACTGACCGGCGCGACGGTGGTGTCGACTACGGGCGACACGCTACCCGGCGACGCGGTGATGCCGACGACGGGCGGCACACTGACCGGCGAGACGGTGACGCCGACAACAGGCAGCACGCTGACCGGCGAGGCGTACGAGTTGCACCATCTGCTCGACGAGACGCTGTACGTCGCACTGCCCGCGGGGCACGCGCTCGCGGCCTCGCCGGAGCTGAGGCTTCCCCAGCTCGCCGCGGAGGACTGGATCTCCGGCAGCCCCCGCGTCGAGGGCTCCCTCCTGGAACCGGCCCTCCGCCACGGCTTCCGCCCCCGCGTCGCACACGCCGTCGCCGAGTGGACGGCGAAACAGGGGTACGTGGCAGCGGGCCTCGGCATCACCCTCGTCCCCGCACTCGCGGCGGAGGGCGTACGCAGGGACATCACCCTGGTGCCGCTACGAGACGAGGGGGCACCGCCACGCACGGTGTACGCCGCGACACCCCGGGACCACGCCCCCGCACCGGCCACGCGCCCGTTCTTGACGGCGCTGCGGGGGGCGGCGCGGGGGCTGGGGCGTCACGTTGTGGCGGGGCGGGTGCGGCGGGCGTAGGCGCGGGCTGCGCGGGCGCGGTCGCCGCAGCGGGTGGAGCACCAGTGGCGGCGGCCCTGCCGGAGCAGGTAGCGGTTGCAGGGCGGGGAGCCGCAGGCGGTGAGGCGTTCGGCGTCGGGGGACGTGAGGAGGTCGGCCGCGTCGGCGGCGAGGGTGGCCAGGGCGTGGTCGACGACCTGGGTGGTGGGGTGCGGGGCGACGCGGTAGGGGCCGTCCTTCTCGTCCCACTGCAGCAGCGGGGCCGTGGAGACGCGCGTCATCGCGTCATTGATGGCGGCGACGGCCGCGGGAAGGGCGGGGAGCCCCGCCGCACGGGAGGCGAACAGCGACCTGATCTGTTCGCGCAGCGAGCGCAGCTGCGACGCGCACATGTCCCGCATGCCGACGTCGACGGGGGCGAGCCCGCGCTCCGTCAGCCAGTGGTTGGTCTGCGCCGGTGTGCCCAGCCGATCGACCGTGTGCCCGCCGGGCAGGGCGATCGCACTGTTGACGAGAGCGAGGGAGAGGCGCTCACCCTCTCCCTGCGCGGGCGGCAGGGGGAGCTCTTCCATCACGGGCTCGGGCTCAGTGGTCGCGGACTCTTCCATGCCTCTCATGGTACGGCTTGTCCGTTTCCATGAGAAATGGCCGCGATCAGCGAGACCCATTGACGTGTCGAGGCCCCGAACCTATCTTCTGGTCGACTTCCCGAACTCCATTCGATATATCGAACAGAAGTGAGGTCCCGCATGGCATCCGGCCCCGCCAGACGAACCGTCCTCGGCGCCGCGTTCCTGGGCGCCGTGGCGGCCCTCACCCCCGGGACGGCGGCGAGGGCCGGTGACCGACCCGCGAAGGGCGCCGCCACAGCCCGCGCCGCCACAGCCCCCGCCATCCCCGCCATCCCCGCCACCTGGACCGTACGGCCCTTCGGGCTCGGCGACGTCACCCTCGGCGCGGGCGTCTTCGCCGACAAGCGCCGGCTCATGCTCGACTTCGCACGCGGCTACGACGAGAACCGCCTCGTCCAGGTCTTCCGCGCGAACGCCGGGCTCGACACGGGCGGCGCGGTCGCCCCCGGCGGCTGGGAGGGCCTGGACGGCGAGGCCAACGGCAACCTGCGCGGCCACTTCACCGGGCACTTCCTCAGCATGCTCGCCCAGGCGTACGCCGGTACGGGCGACAAGACGTACGCGGAGAAGATCCGCACCATGGTCGGCGCGCTGCACGACGTGCGCGAGGCGCTGCGCGGCGATCCGGCCGTGCTCGGCGTCCCGGGCCGCTTCCCCGGCTCCACCGCCGCGTCGAACGTGCGCGGCTCCTACCGGTACGTCGACCTGCCCCGCGATGTCCTCGGCGGCGCCGCGAAGTTCACGTTCGCCGCCTGGGTCAGGCCCGAGCACGCCGACGACTGGGCGCGCGTCCTCGACTTCGGCGACGACACGACCCGCTACCTGTATCTGGCGGCGCGTAACGCGAAGGGACACCCCCGTTTCGCGATCACCACGTCGGGCGCGGGCGGCGAGCAGGCCCTGGACGGCAAGGCCGCGCTGCCCGTCGGCGAGTGGAGCCACCTCGCCGTGACCCTCGCCGACGGCACGGGCATCCTCTACGTGGACGGCGTCGAGGTCGCGAGGAACACCGCGATGTCCCTGTCTCCCGCCGCTCTCGGCACCCTGCGCGACCACTGGCTCGGCCGCTCGCACTACGCCGGCGACCCCGTCTTCGCGGGCGCCTTCGACGAGGTCCACCTGTGGGACAGGGCCCTCGCCCCGGCCGCGATCGCCGAACTGCGACAGCGCCCCGCCGCCGGGACCACCGCCGGAGCCGGGAACCTGGCCGCGTACACCTTCGACGAGACCACCGGCGGGACCTTCGCCGACTCCTCCGGCCGCGCCCGCCACGCCACACTGCGGCGCACCTGGGGCGGGCCGAGCCACCCCGGGTTCCTCGCGGCGTACCCGGAGACGCAGTTCATCGCCCTGGAGTCGATGACCAGCAGCGACTACACGGTGGTGTGGGCGCCGTACTACACCGCCCACAAGATCCTGCGCGGGCTGCTCGACGCGCACCTCGCCACCGGTGACGCCCGCGCGCTCGACCTCGCCGAGGGCATGTGCGACTGGATGCACTCCCGTCTCTCCGCGCTGCCAAGGGCCACCCTCCAGCGGATGTGGGCGCTCTTCTCCAGTGGCGAGTTCGGCGGCATCGTCGAGGCGGTCTGCGACCTCCACGCGCTCAGCGGCAACCCGCGACACCTCGCCCTGGCCCGCCTGTTCGACCTCGACAAGCTGATCGACAGCTGCGCCGCGGGCAAGGACGTGCTCAGCGGCCTGCACGCCAACCAGCACATACCGATCTTCACGGGACTGCTGCGGCTGTACGACGAGACGGGCGAGCGCCGCTACCTCGACGCGGCCCGCAACTTCTGGGAGATGGTCGTGCCGCCCCGCATGTACGCCATCGGCGGCACCAGCGACCGCGAGTTCTGGGGCGAGCGGGGCGCCGTCGCGAGCACCCTCGGCGACGTCAACGCCGAGACCTGCTGCGCGTACAACATGCTCAAGCTCAGCCGGATGCTGTTCTTCCACGAGCAGCGGCCGCAGTACATGGACTACTACGAGCGCACCCTCCACAACCAGATCCTCGGCTCCAAGCAGGACACCGCCGACGCGGAGAAGCCCCTGGTCACGTACTTCATCGGGCTCGCGCCCGGGCATGTGCGCGACTACACCCCCAAGGCGGGCACCACCTGCTGCGAGGGCACGGGGATGGAGAGCGCCACCAAGTACCAGGACTCGGTGTACTTCGCGAAGGCGGCGGCCGACGGCAGCCGCGGCGCCCTCTACGTCAACCTCCACATGCCATCGAAACTGACCTGGGCCGAGCACGGCGTCACCGTCACGCAGACCACCGGCTACCCCTACGAGCAGGGCACCACGCTCACCGTGCACGGCCGCGCCGCCGACTTCGACCTGCGACTGCGGGTGCCCTCCTGGTCGGCCGGCGGCTTCACAGTCAAGCTCAACGGCCGTACGGTACAAGGCGATTCACGCCCCGGCGGTTACTTCTCCGTCGCCCGCACCTGGCGGGACGGCGACACCGTGCGCGTCTCGGTCCCCTTCCGTCTGCGCACCGAACCGGCCCCCGACGACCCTCACGTCCAAACTCTCTTCTACGGTCCGGTCGCACTGGCGGCGCGCGACGCCCGCAAGGACCTGCTCCGCCTCGGCCTCTACCGCAACGCCGCCCTCTCCGGCGATCTGCTGCCCACCTTCACCCCCGTGCCGGGCAAGCCGCTCCACCCCACCCTCGACGGCATCGCGTTCGGCCCCTTCGCCGAGGGGACCGAGGACCCGACCCACGTCTACTTCCGGCGGCACGAGCCCCGTGTGGTCTTCGGCGGCCTGGACTCCGGCGTCGCCAACCCCGCCCGCCCCGACGGCCGCACCCTGCTCGACGAGGTCTGGTCCGCCGCGCCGTTCCGCGACAAGGGCGCGCTGGTCGCGCACGTACAGACGACGACGAAGGAGTACGTGACCGGCGGACTGCTGAGCCCGGCCGACCGGACCGCGGTGATCGGGACGGCCCGACGGGCGACCTATGTGGACTGAAACGGTTTGACCCGCACCCCGCTCGACCGCTTCCATTCGGGGCCGGACCGGTCAGCCGAGGGGGACATGTGAGCAGCGGGAAGATGCACGCCGACGAGGCCGACATCGACGAGGGGCTGGTGCGGCGGCTGGTCGGCGTCCAGTTCCCCGCGTGGGGCGGGCTGCGCGTGGAGCGTGTCGACTCCGCCGGTACGTCCAACGCCATGTACCGGCTCGGCGCGGACATGGTGGTGCGGCTGCCGCGGGTCGCGGGCGCGGCCGAGGATGTGGAGCGGGAGCAGCTGTGGCTGCCCCGGCTCGGGCCCGCGCTGCCCGTCGCCGTACCGGTGCCGCTCGGGAAGGGCCGCCCCGGCGAGGGCTACCCGTACGCGTGGTCCGTGTACCGCTGGCTGGACGGCACGAATCCGGACCCCGGCGAACCCGTCGCGGAGCCCGCCCTGTCCACCCTGTTCGCCAAGGACGTCGCGGAGTTCGTGACCGCCCTGCGCGACATGGACCCGGCCGGGGCGCCCGTCGCCTACCGCGGCGATCCGCTCGCCGGGCGCGACACCCACACCCGTGAGGTGATCGCCGGCCTGGGCGGGCTCGTCGACGAGCGGGCCGTGACCGCCGTGTGGGAGGCCGCTGTGCGCGCCCCGGCGTGGGAGGGACCCGGCGTGTGGGTGCACGGGGATCTGCAACCGGGCAACGTCCTGGTCGACGGCGGCCGCCTCAGCGCAGTCATCGACTTCGGCTGCACGGGCACGGCCGATCCCGCGGTCGACCTGATCGCCGCGTGGTACCTGATGGACGCCGAGGGCCGCCACGCCTTCCGCGCCGCGCTCGGCCCGGCCGTCGACGACGCCATGTGGGCGCGCGGACGGGGCTGGGCCCTAACTATCGCCGCTACCGAACTCGCGTACTACCGGGAGACGAACCCGGTGATGGCGAACACCGCGCACCGGGTCATGACCCGCCTGACGGAGTCCCCCTGAGTTGGGGTGGGCGGTGGGGGTGTTCCCCGCGACGTCCCGCGGGAGTAGGGGCGGGTGGGTGGGGTGCCCCCCGCGACGCCCCCCCGGGGTAGGAGCACCAAGCCCGCCGCTTCGCGGCGGATGTATCCCACCCACCCACCCGTTTGCCCCGCGACGTCCCGCGGGAGTAGGGGCGGGTGGGTGGGATGTTCCCCGCTACGCCCTGCCGGGGTAGGAGCACCAAGCCCGCCGCTTCGCGGCGGATGTATCCCACCCACCCACCCGTTTGCCCCGCGACGCCCCGCGGGAGTAGGGGCGGGCGGGTGGGGTGTTCCCCGCTACGCCCTGCCGGGGTAGGAGCAGTAGAGGGGTGGCCCTCCACCGGGCCGCAGCCGCAAACGCGGCCCGAGGGGACGTGGGGGTATGTGCGCACGGAGCACCGAGGAAACATTGGCGTCTTTGGACTTGAGGCGTGGCGAAGGGATAGCGAGTACGTACATACCCCCGCGGCCCCGCCCCACAGACGGGCGGAAGGCGAGACCCGCCCCGGACGGGCCCAGGGAGGGGTGGAGTTCCCCCGTGTCCTGGCCGTACGGCCAGACCAGGAGGCCGGGCTGGACCGACCTGGTGGTCGGCGCGGCCGGCTGCGTGCTCCTCGCGGCGGCGGCCCGCGTCCGCCTGGCACGCAAGGCCCCGTAGCGCCCGCCCCACACGCCCCGCGATACTTCCGCCACCTCACCCGTCACGGAAGGACTCGCGTGCTCTCACGTTTCGGCACTTTCGGCGCCCTCGGCGTCGCCGCCCTGCTGACCGGACTAACCGCCACCCCGACCCCCGCGTCCGCCACCCCCGCATCCGCGGGACGGACCGCCCCCACCACCGAAGAGGCCCGGCTCGACCGCGCCGCCCCCCAGGAGATCCTGCGACGCAGCGGATTCGACTCGGTGGCGCCGGAGTTTGCCGCGGCACTGGGCAGGGCCCACTCCTACGACCAGGCCCGACGGACGGTCGTACGCGAAGGACAGTCGCTGTGGCGGCGGGCGGTCGACCGGGCGCAGGGCAAGGGCAAGGGCAAGGAACGGACGGCGGGCCTCAGCAAGGACGACGACCGCCCGCTTTACTGGGCGCGGCTCGGGATGACGCGGGAGCTGCGGCAGTGGGAGCCCACCCGGTTCCGGCTCAGTGAGGGGCAGCGGGCCGAGCTGGAAGACCGGTTGGAGCGGAGCTCACGCGGGCAGGACACCGTCCGCCACTCCACCGGAAAGCACACCAAGCGCGTCCTCGTCACCGGCTTCGATCCGTTCACCCTCGACCGTGACGTCCGGATCAGCAATCCGTCGGGCGCCGCCGCGCTCGCCCTGGACGGTACGACGATCCGGACCCCGGACGGGCCCGCGCGCGTCGAGGCGGTGGTCTTCCCGGTCCGCTGGGAGGACTTCGCGGACGGCGCCGTGGAGCGGGCGCTCCGCCCGTATCTACCGCGCGTCGACCTCTTCACCACCATCAGCCAGGGCCGCGTGGGCCGCTTCGACATCGAGCGGACCAACGGCGCCTGGCGCGGCGGGTTCGCCGACAACGAGAACCTGTCGCGCACCGGGACCGTCCCGGTGCGCGATCCCGCGACGCAGCCCCAGTGGACGTCGACGACCCTCCCGTACAAGGAGATCGTGGCCGCGAAGACGGGCCGTTTCCCGGTGTACGACAACACGTCGGTGACCGAGATACCGGCGGGCGGCACCGAGCCCGTGGTCCGTCCGGACGGGCCCACCGCGGGGTCGACGGCGCGCGCGGGCGGCGGCGGGGACTACCTGTCGAACGAGATCGCGTACCGCGCGACGCTCCTGCGGGACCGGCTCGGCCTGCGCGACAGCCTGCCCGGCGGCCATGTGCACACGCCTGTCCTGCAGTTCGGCGCGGGGAACACCGACCCGGCGACGGGTGCCGTCACCGATCCCGAGTTCGTACGGAACCGGCTGGACATCATCGCTCAGGTGCGGGGCATCCTCGGGGTGGCCGTGTCGTCGTCCTGACCCGCCGCGGAAGCGCCGCCCGCGCCGTCGCCCCCCGACCCGTTCTCGCCCAGCAGATCCCGCGTCATCAGCGTCGCGCCCGCGACCGCGCCCGGCATCAGGAACACCGCGACGAACGGCACGAGGAAGACGACGGCGAGCGGCGTCCCGAAGCCCCAGGCGAGCTGCTTGCGGGAGCGCAACAGGGCGAGACGGTCGCGGAGTCCGACACCGCGCCGCTGCATGGCGACCGCGGTGAGCTCCTCGACGAGGAAGAAGCCGGTGACGCAGAAGCCGATGACCGGGACGACGGTCTGGCCGACGACCGGGATGAAGCCGAGGGCGAAGAGCAGCACGCCCCAGCAGAGCGCGCGCACGACGATCCGCAGGCTGTCCCTCGCCGAGATCCACAGCTCCCGCCAGAGCGGCAGCCCCGACTCGGGGGCGTGGCCGCACTCGGAGATGTCGACCTGCTCGGACAGCTTCTCGTAGAACGGTTCCCCGATGAGCAGCGTCACCGCGGTGAAGGTGAGGACGGACAGCAGCAGCGCGAGCGCGAAGAGCAGGGCCGTCAGGAAACCGCGGAAGAGTCCGGACCACGGCGATGACCAGTCGTCGGCGAACGGCGTTGCCCAGCCGACGAGATCATTGCCCCACAGGGCGAGCGACACGAGTGCGGCCGCGTAGAGGACGAGCGTGATGAGGCCGGGCAGCAGCCCCCATCCGTACTGCTTGCCGTGCTGGGCGACCCAGCGCTGCCCCTTCATCAAGTAGCCGAAGCCCACACCCAGATCGCGCATGCGGCACACCTTAGCCGCAGGTGGGCGGGGGTTTGCGCGCAGTGTTCCGCAGGACTGTCACAGCTGGGGAACAAGGCCCTGACCAAGGCCGTGAACAAGGCCCTGAACAAGGCCCTCTTGTTGAACGGGAGTTGAACCGGTAAGACCTCGCTTATCGATCTCCCGGAGGTACGTATGGGTATATCCCGGCCATCCAGACCCGTTCTGCTCACCACCGCGGCCACCGCGGGCGCGCTCGTCCTCACCGCGCTCGCCCCGGGCAGCGCGACCGCCGACCCGACGCCGCGCCCCGCCGTCCGCGAGGGCTCGCCGCTCGGCGCCGACCGGGCCGCCGAGGCGCCGGAGGGAGCCGCGGAACGCGCCCTGGAGGACACCCCGGCCCCACACCTCGGCGGTGACAAAGGCCGCGACGGATACCCGCGCGAGCGGAAGCTCACCGCACCTCCGGAGAACCCCGCCGACAAGTCGATGAAGCTGGGGCTCACGCCGTACCACGGCATCGCCCCGAAGCTGAACGCCCTGCAGCGTCTCGGCGACCGCGTGAGCGTGGAGATCGCGGGCCGGTCCGCGGGCGGGCACCAGCTCTATCTCGTGACGGTCACCGCGCCCGAGTCCGCGCGCGAGGCGGCACGGCAGGAGCGGATGCGCGAGCGAATAGAGAACTCGCCCGGGGCCGCCGCCCGGGACAAGGCGATCAAGTCCTCGTACAAGACGCCGGTCTTCATCAACAACAACATCCACGGCAACGAGTGGGAGGGCACCGACGCCGCCCTGAAGCTCGTCGAGAAGCTGGCGAAGGCGAAGGACGGGAAGAGCCGGTCGCTGCTCGCGCACAACCGCCTCTACTTCAACATCACCGCCAACCCCGACGGCCGCATCGCGGGCACCCGCGCCAACGCCAACGGCTTCGACCTCAACCGCGACTTCATCACCGCCTCGCAGCCCGAGGCCCGCGCGGTCCGGCACATCGCCGTCGCCAAACAGCCGGCGGTCATGATCGACCTGCACGGGTACGTGAACGGCACGCTGATCGAGCCGACCACTCCCCCGCACGGCGAGAACTACGAGTACGACCTCTTCCTCAAGAACTCCTACTCCAACGCCCTCGGCATGGAGGCCGCCGTCAACGGCCTCGGCTACACCGAGGAGAAGGACGGCGTGAAGCCCGCCGTCATCCCCTTCCGGGACCAGGAGGAGGGCTGGGACGACTGGCCGCCGATCTTCACCCCGCAGTACATGCCGTTCCACGGCGCGGTCGCGACGCACACCATCGAGTTCCCGATGCAGGTGAACAACGACGCGTACGAGACGCAGCCGGTCGCCGAGCTGCGTCGCAGGGCGGCCGTCAACGTGGACATCGCGGGCGCGGCGATGCGCGCCACCCTCGACTGGACCGACCGCCACCGGACGTCGGTGATCGCCGACCAGATCGAGGTCTTCCGGCGGGGCGCGACGGGCGCCGAGCAGGTGCCTGTGTCGGAGGAGACCGTGCCGGGAGTGCCGGGGATCGGGCCCGAGGACGTGTACACGACCGAGTTCCCGCGCGCGTACGTGATCCCGGCGGGCGACGCCGACGGTGGGCGGGGGCAGCGCTCCGCGACGGCGGCGGCGCGGCTCGTCGACCACCTGGTCGCCAACGACGTGCGCGTGGAGCGTGCGAGCCACGGCTTCCGGCTCGGCGGGCGGACGTACCCGAAGGGCTCGTACGTCGTCGACATGCACCAGCCGAAGCGTGGCCTCGCCAATGTGATGCTGGCCGACGGGCGGGACATCAGCGACAAGGTGTCGACCATGTACGACATCTCGGGGTGGAGCCTCGGACGGCTGTGGGGCGCGAGCGTCGACTCCGTCAAGAGCGGTGACCTCGACGGTGTGCGCACGCGCACGGTGCGTGCCGCCTCGCGGGTCGGGTATGTGGCGCCCCACGGCAACCTGCGGCTGCGCCTCGACGACCCGCGCGAGATCGCTGCCCTCAACTCCCTTCTCGCTGATGGCGTTTCGGTGCGTCGTGACCGTGACGGGAGCGCCGTCGTGCCGTCGTCCGCGCGCCGTGCCGCGGCCGCCGTCGCGAAGAAGTACGACGTGGCCTTCGACGCCACGAAGGTGAAGGGCAAGGCCGCGCTGCACCGTACGCGGGTCGCGGCGGCCGTCACGCCGGGCGAGCTGTTCGCGCTGCGGGAGATGAACTTCGACGTGGTGCCCGTGTCGACCGCCGTGCTCAACTCCGGCTTCGGCTGGAAGAAGGCGGATGTCCTCTTCGTGTCGGCCGGGCTCGACCGCGGGAAGCTGAACGACGCGGCGAAGGCCCGGCTCGACCGGTTCCTCGCCGGGGGCGGCGGCCTGGTCGGGCGGGGCGCGGCCGGCGCCGCCCTCAACGCCGACGCCGGGCTGCTCGCCGTCGAGGCCGTCGAGGGCAACGGCGACGCCAACGGCGTGGTCCGGGTGGCCAACACGGGCGGCACGGTCACCGGCGGGGCGCCGGACCACAGCTTCGTCTACTCGCCGTCGTGGTTCACCGGCCTCGGGCCCGGTGTGCGCGTGGAGCAGAAGTACGGCACCGGGAACCCTCTGGTCTCGGGGCACTGGCGGGCGCTGGAGGACGGCACCGGCGGGCCCTCGGACGCCGCGGGCCGCGCCTGCGTCGTCAGCGGGACGGCCGGGGCGGCGGAGGTGGTGCTGTTCGGCACCGAGCCGCTCTTCCGCGACCACCCGAAGGGAGTCTTCCCGCAGGTCGGGCGGGCGCTGCTGAGCGTCGGACGCGGTTAAGAAATACGGGGCGGAGCGAGGAAATACGGGGCAGGGCGCGGTGGTTGATCAGGTACCGATCATTGTGCCGCGCCCTGGAGGACGTTCCGTATGACGCGTGAGATGAGAGTGCAGGGCACTGTCGCCGAAGGTTACGAGGCGGTGCGCGACGAGTTCACCGCCGTGCTCGCCGCCGAGGACCCGCTCCACGCCGGGCAGTTGGCCGCGTACGTCAAGGGCCGCAAGGTCGTCGACCTGTGGGTGGGCCCCGACACCGACGGCGACACGCTGTACGGGGTGTACTCGTCGACCAAGGGCGCCGCGCATCTCGTCGTCGCCCTCCTCGTCCAGGACGGCACGCTCGACCTGGACCGTGAAGTCGCCCACTACTGGCCGGAGTTCGCCGCCCACGGCAAGGGTGCCGTGACCCTGCGCGAACTGCTCGCGCACCGGGCGGGCATCGTGGGCGCCGACGCGGGATTCTCCCCCGAGGAGCTCGCCGACGACCGGGCGATCGCCGAGCGCCTGGCCGCGCAGCGCCCGTACTGGCGGCCCGGCGCGGCCTTCGGCTACCACGCCCTGGCCATCGGCGCGCTCGCCGGCGAGGTGGTGTTCCGCGCCACCGGCCGCACGTTGCAGGAGCTGTACGAGGAGCGGGTGCGGGCGCCGTACGGCCTCGACTTCTTCCTGGGGCTGCCGGAGGAGCACGAGGCGCGGTTCCACTCCGTCCTGCCGATGGACCCCACGCCCGAGCAGCAGGCGCTCCTCGCCTCGCTGCCGACCGGCCCGCAGAACCTGGCCTCCATCGCCTTCAACCGCAACGCGCCGGAGCCCACCGACATCGAGACGCTGCCCAACTCGCGCCTGGTGCGCGCCAAGGGTCCCGCGTCGGTCGGCGGTGTGGCGTCCGCGCGCGGTCTGGCCGGGATGTACGCGGCGGCGGTCACCGGCGTCGAGGGGAGCGAGCCGCTCCTGAAGGCGAACACCGTCGCCGAGTTCGGGCAGGTCCAGTCGATCGGGCACGACCTGGTGTCGCGGGCCCAGAAAGCCTTCGCGGTCGGCTTCCAGGCCACGTCGGAGGTCGTGTACCCGTTCCTCGGCGCCGGTTCCATCGGGCACAGCGGCGCGGGCGGCTCGCAGGCGTTCGCCGATCCGCGCAGCGGCCTGGCGTACGGGTACACGCGGCGGCGGTACGCGTTCCCCGGCGGCCCGGCCCCGGAGAACGAGCGGCTGGCGCGGGTCGCGCACGAGGCAGCGCTGCGGCACGCGTGACCCTCGCGTACGCACGCGTGACCTTCGCGTACGCACGCGTGACCTTCGCGTACGGCGGAGGGCCGCACCCCTGGACGGGGGTGCGGCCCTCGCGTACGTACGAGCGGAGAGGTCAGGCGACAGCGAGCTCGACCTTGATGTTGCCGCGCGTGGCGTTCGAGTAGGGGCACACCTGGTGGGCCTTCTCGATCAGGGACTGCGCGGTGGCCGCGTCCACGTTCGGGATGGAGGCGGTGATCGCGACCTCCAGGCCGAAGCCGCCGGCCTCGTTCTGGCCGATGCCGACCTTGGCGGTCACGGTCGAGCCGGAGATGTCGGCGTTCTCCTTGCGGGCGACCACGCCGAGGGCGCCCTGGAAGCACGCGCTGTAGCCCGCGGCGAAGAGCTGCTCGGGGTTGGTACCCGCGCCGCTGCCGCCCATCTCCTTCGGCGGGTTCACGACGACGTCGAGCTTGCCGTCGTCGCTGGCCACACGGCCGTCGCGGCCGTTCTCCGCGGTGGCTACGGCGGTGTACTTGACGTCGATCTTCTGGATGGACATAACTGCTTCTTCCTCCTGAGATGTGACGTGGTGCGCGCCCACAACCACGGTTTGTGGAATTAGGTTATCGGATACCGGAAGTGCGTCCAGGAGTCCGTTCAGGCGAGGGAGACGATCATCTTTCCGGTGTTCTCGCCGCGGAGCATGCCGAGGAAGGCCTCCACGCCGTTCTCGACGCCCTCGACGACCGTCTCGCGGTACTTGAGCTCACCGGAGCGGATCCAGCCGCCGACCTCGCGGACGAACTCGGGCTGGAGGTCGCTGTGGTCCTGCACGAGCATGCCCTGGAGCCGCAGGCGCTTGCCGATGACCAGGGCGAGGTTGCGCGGGGCCGGGGTCGGCTCCTTCTCGTTGTAGCCCGCGATCATGCCGCAGATGGTGACGCGGCCGTGCACGTTCAGGCGGCTGATGGCGGCCTCCAGGTGCTCGCCGCCGACGTTGTCGAAGTAGACGTCGATGCCGTCGGGGGCGGCGTCCTTGAGCTGCTCGGCGACGGGCTTGTCGTCCTTGTAGTTGAAGGCGGCGTCGAAGCCGTACTCCTCGGTCAGGAGCTTGACCTTGTCGTCGGAGCCGGCCGAGCCGATGACGCGCGAGGCACCCTTGAGCTTGGCGATCTGGCCGACCTGGCCGCCGACGGCACCGGCCGCGCCGGAGACGAAGACGGCGTCACCCTCCTTGAAGGAGGCCACTTCGAGGAGCCCGGAGTACGCGGTCAGGCCCGTCATGCCGAGGACGCCGAGGTAGGCGGAGAGCGGCGCGGCCTCCGGGTCGACCTTGGTGGCGTGCTGGGCGGGCACGGAGGCGTACTCGCGCCAGCCGGCGAAGTGCAGGACGTGGTCGCCCACGGCGAAGCCCTCGGCGTTCGACGCCACGACCTCGCCGACCGCGCCGCCCTCCATGGGGCGGTCGAGCTGGAACGGCGGGACGTAGGACTTCACGTCGTTCATCCGGCCCCGCATGTACGGGTCCACGGAGAAGTGGAGATTGCGGACCAGGACGCGACCCTCGGCCGGGGCCTCGACGGGAACCTCGCGCAGCGCGAAGTCCTCCGGAACCGGCCAGCCGGACGGCCGCCGCACGAGGTGCCATTCGCGGCTGACGGAGGGGAGCTGCTCGGGGGTGACGGACATGGAAGGCGTCCTCCTACTGCGTGCGGACCCCAGGGTCTACTGCGCGACCACTGGGTGGCGGAAATGCTTCAGGTTGTAAAACAACCATGCTCCTGAATATTTCATGATGTCAAGTAACCGGGTAGCCTGAGGAGCATGGCCACCAGTAGCTCCCGCGTCCCCCGCACCGACCCGCTGACACTCGAAGTCGTCGAGCTCATCGGCACGGTCGTGGCGCGCTACCACGAGGAGTACGAGGAGGCGGCCGCCGAGCACGCGCTGACCGGGGCGCAGGCGCGTGTACTGGGACTGCTTTCCCTCGAACCTATGCCCATGCGCCGCATCGCGCAGAAGCTGAAGTGCGAGCCGTCGAACATCACCGGGATCATCGACCGGCTGGAGGCGCGCGGCCTCGTCGAACGCCGCCCGGACGCGACCGACCGGCGCGTGAAGCTGGCGGCGCCCACGGCGAAGGGCGACGAGGTGGCCCGCAGGCTGCGCGACTCCCTGAACTTCGCCCGCGAACCCCTGGCCGAGCTGTCGCGCGAGGAGCGCCTCTCCCTGCGGGGGCTGCTGCGCAGGATGCTGGGCGAGGAGATCTAGCGCTTCCCGGGGCTGCCCGGAGTCATGCGCTGCCCTGAGTCATACGCTGCCCCGGAGTCATGAGCTGCCCCTGAGTCATGAGCTGCCCTGAGTCATGGCACAGGCACAGGCCCTTACCTGCACCACCACAGGAAGCGGTCGCACGTCTCCGTGGGCGTGGGCTCGGGGGGACGCGTCGGCTTCGGGTCGTCCGCGGGAGGCGGGGACGTCGGGTCGGGTGTGTCCGGGGTGCCGCCCTGCGGCGGGGGCACGGTGGAAGTGGGCGTGCCGGGGCCGTCGTCGACCTCGCCCGCGTCGCTCCCCCGGCCCCGCCCGCCCTCGCCGGACCCGTCGCCCTCGCCCCGCTCCTTCTTGCCCTTCCCGTCTTTCCCGTCTTTCCCGTCCTTGTCGCCCTTGTCGCCCCGCCCCTCGGCATCCGTCGACGCGTCCGCGCTCGGACGGGACGACGTGGCCGCCGCGTCCTCGGCCGTCGTGCCGCCGGGAGCGCTCCCGTCCGAGCCCGTCGACTCCGACGGGGCCGGGTCCCCCGCCCCGCCGTCCGGCGCGGAGGCCGCCCGGTCGCCGGAGCTCCCCTCCGTGCCCAGCTCGGCGAGGCTCAGGCCGCCCGCCGCGAGCGCGAGGCCCGCGGTGACGAGCAGGACCTTGCGGCGCCTGCGCCGGTGCGCCGCCCTGCGACCGCGTTCCCGGCCGCGGGCGCGCGGGGACGGCTCCTCGTACGCGACGTCGGGGCCGCCGGGCTCCTCCCGCGACGCGGCGACGGACTGCGCGTACTCCCGGCAGGCTTCGGCCGGGGTTCCGCACCCCGGGCAGGCGAGGGCGCCGTTGAGGTGCCTGCGGCACGGGTGGCAGTAGTCCATGAGGCATGGAGGCTAGGTGCCGCGCCCGTAACAGCGGAAGCCGGGGCTGTGAAAGTTGTGTGCGGAATCGAAAGCTCCGGCGTGTCGGCCCCTGTGGGCGCGGACCTCACGCCCTGCCCAGCCGCCCTCTCAACCGCCGGGCCCGCAGCACGAGTTCGAGTTCGAAGCGGCGGTCCGGGTCGTCCACCTCGTCGCCCCAGAGCTCCCTTATCTGCCGGAGGCGGTAGCGGACCGTCTGGGGGTGGACCCCCAGGCGCGCGGCCACCTCGGGGGCGCCGCCGCGGGTCTCCAGCCACGCCAGGAGGGTCTCGGCGAGGCGGCGGCCATGGGCGGGACCGCAGTGTTCCAGAGGGGCCAGGCAGCGGCGGGCCAGATCCTCGATGAGCTCCTCGGGCTGCAGCAGCACCAGCGCCTCGGTGTGCTCCGTGCAGTGCAGGACCTCACCGGAAGGCAGCAGTCCGCGCTCCATCAGACGCACCGCGGCCTCCGCCCAGCGCAGCGACTTCGCGGCGTCGGCGAGGGCGACGGGCGGGCCGATGGCGCCGGACCAGCCGGTCATGGCGCGGCGCAGCAGTTCGGGCCGGCCCGCCGCCTCGGGGTCGGGCACCACCATGCGGGGCTGTTCGGCCTCCATGTCGAGCAGGACGCCCTCCCCGACGGCGGGCGCGACGGCCTCCCGCGCGGGGCGCAGCAGGACGCCCACGGCGACGCGTTCGGGCAGCTGCCAGCCGACGCGGGCGGCGCGCTCGCCGAGGCCGTTGCCGAGGACCCCGGCGCCGCCGGACGTGTGGCCATGACCGGTCCCGTGCGACCGCCCCGAGGACGCGTCGGAGCGGCGCTCGGACAGCAGCAGTTCCATCAACTTGCGTTGCAGTCGCAGGCGTTCGCCCGCCTCGCGGGCCGCGGCCTCCGCGTATCCGCGTACGGACTGGTCGACCAGGCCGTCCAGGTACTCGAAGCCCGACTCGGCGAGTTCGTACATGGCCGGCGGCGGGATCTCGATCTGCTGGCCGATCTCGGCGAGGCGGCGCCAGGCCAGCCGTACGCCCAGGCGGTAGATGGCCTGGAGCGAGTCGAGGCTGCGGCCGTGCAGGCCCTCGCCGCGGCCGAACTCCTGGAAGACCTCCAGGTGATAGCGCGGCCGGCCCTCCTGGGACGCCAGCTGCTGGACGAAGCCCTCCAGGGCGCGCCGGATGCCGACCAGTGCCATGGGCTCGCCCGAGTCGTCGAGGACGACGGGCAGTCCGGGGTACTCGGCGCGGATCTCGCGCAGGATGTCCTGGGCGAGCGCGGGCACCTCCTCCAGGGCGAGCGCGGCGAACTCACGCACCTGTCGGGGCGGTACGTCGCGCCAGGCGGAGCGGAAGGGAGCGCGATCGCCCGGAGCGTGGACGGCGTCCGGGGTGCTGTCGTCCGGGAAGGCGCCGTCGGCCGTCAGGTCACCGGACGCCTGGGCGTGGGTCGCGGCCACGGTCGCTCACTGCCCCCGCGCCGGGGTCTCGTAATGCACGAGCGGCGTATTGGGCTGGTCCGGTGTGGCGTCGAGGAGCGCGACGATGCCGAGCGCCGCGCCCACGGCGAGGAGCGCCGCGGCGGCGACAGTCAGTGATGCGGCGAGCAGTCGGTGCATTGCGAGGGTGCCTCTCTGTCGGAGGTCGTCCCCACCCCGGGTCACACAGCCCCCGGCCAGGTCGAACGGCTCTGGCCGAGAAGTCCTGGTCGCACAGCCCGCGCCGGCCCCGTCCGGCAAGTGCCCAGTCTCTGCAATGCATTGACACTTCGTCAAGGGTGGGCCTACGTTCCCGGCCCATACGGCTCAGTAACACTTCTCCCGCCTCAGCCCAGGAGTGACCTCATGCGCCGCACCGCCTCACCTCTGTCGCTGATCCTGCTCGGGCTCGGCGTGTTTCTTCTGGTCCTCGCGCCGATGCTGGCCTGGTACGTGGAGCCTCGCGCGAAACGCACGCCCGTGGACATCGACACCATCACGGTCTTCAAGGGCAAAGGAAGCTATTTCGACACCGGCAAGATCAAGACTGTTCACGACAAGAACCTCACGATCACCCGGCAGGTCCGCGGCGACGTCGCCGACAGCGAGGACAGCGGGCGCGCCGTCTGGGACGTGGTGACGTCCGTCGACCCGGACAAGTCGCTGCCCGCCGCGAGCCCGCACGACTCGCTCCAGTGGACCCAGGAACGCTGGGTCACCGACCGGAAGACGAACAAGCCCGTGCACTGCTGCGACGAGGAGCCGCACTTCGAGGGCGAGGCCTATCTGAAGTTCCCCTTCGACGTCGAGAAGCGGTCCTACCGCTGGTGGGACAACACCTTGGGCGCGACCGTGCCGCTCACCTACCGGGGCACGAAGAAGATCCAGGGCTACGAGGGCTACCGCTTCACGGCCACCGTGAAGGCCACCAGGACGGGCACGCGCCAGGTGCCGGGGCGGATGGTCGGCCAGCCGAGGAAGAGCCAGGTCATCGCGGACGAGTACTACGCCAACCACGGCATCGAGCTCGTCGCGGACCAGCGCACCGGCCGGATCATCTACGCCGCGATCGGTCCCCGCAAGACGCTGCGCGCGCCGGGTTCGGACAAGGACGCGACGGTGCTGCTGGACAGCGAGCGGATCGCGTTCACGCCGGCCACGCAGAAGGCGCAGGTGAAGCTCGCCGACGACGACAGCAGCCGTCTGGAACTGGTCGGCGAGACGCTTCCGCTCGGTGCGGGCGTGCTGGGCGGGGTACTCGCGGTGGCGGGTGTCGTGCTCGTCGCGCGTGGGCGGCGGCATGACGACGGGGCGAACGGTCCCGGAAGGCACGGCGGTTCGGCGGAGCCCGGGAGTCCGAATCCGGACGCGTCACCGACCGCCCTGCAACCCACCACGATGTGATGAGACGTCAGCCCTTGAAAGCGCAAAAATTGTCACTTCGGTGAGTAGCCGCGCGGTACGGGGCGGCGAAAACTATCCACCCCACCCGCGCACAGTCCCCGCACCGCCCGAGCACAGCCCCAGCACCAGCCCCACCCCGGCACGACCCCCGCAGAACCAGCAGGACCGTTCCGCCCGACCGGACCCCCACAGTTCCGCACCCTGAGACGAGTTGGAGCACGCATGCCCCAGCACGTACCGTCCTCGCTGCGCTCGGCCGCCCCACGCCGCGCGGAGCGTCTTCCGGCGCCTCCCCCACAACCGCGCCGGATCGTCTTCCTCGCCCACCGCGACCTCGGCAATCCGGCCGCGGGCGGCTCCGAACTCCTCGTCGACCGTCTGGCCGACGGGCTCAGCAAGCTCGGCCACCAGGTGACCCTGTTGTGCGGCGGCCCCGCCGCCTACCGCGACTACCGCGTGGTCTCCGCCGGTGGAGACCTGGCCCACTACGTACGGGCACGTTCCGCGTTCACCCGGCAGGTCGGCGACTGCGACCTGCTCGTCGAGGTCTGCAACGGCATGCCGTACCTGGCGCCGCTGTGGCACCGCGGGCCCACCCTGTGCCTGGTCAACCACGTCCACACCGACCTGTGGGGGATGCGCTTCCAGGGCGCCCTCGCCCCCGCGGCCCGGCTCGGCCGCAGACTCGAACACTGGGCGCTGTCCGGCGCCCAGCGCGGCAACCTCCTCGTGGCCGTGTCGCCGTCGACATCCACCGCGCTGCGGGCGATCGGCGTCGAGCGCGAGCGCATCCGGATCGTGCACAACGGCGTCGAGGAGCCGGGGCCGCTGCACCCCCGCTCCGACGAGCCGCTGTTCCTCGCGATGGGACGGCTCGTCGAGTACAAGCGCATCGATCTCCTGCTGCGGCTCTGGGAGCGGGTCAGACCCGTCACGGGTGGCCGGCTCGTGATCGTGGGCGACGGCCCCGAGCGAGCGCGCCTCGAACAACTCGCGGGCCCCGGCGTCGAGTTCAAAGGGCACGTCTCCGAGGCGGAGAAGCACCGGCTGCTCTGCGAGGCGTGGATGCTGCTCCACCCGTCGGCCGTGGAGGGCTGGGGGCTCGTCATCACCGAGGCGGCGACCCGCTTCACGCCCTCGATCGGCTTCGACGTGCCGGGGGTGCGCGATTCCGTCGAGGACGGCGTGACCGGGCTCCTCGCCCGGGGCGAGAGCTCCTTCGCCGCCGCCTGGTGCACCCTGGCGCTCAGCGCCGAGCGCCGCAGAGCGCTCGGCAAGGCCGCCGGTGAGCGGGCCGCGCAGTTCCGCTGGGGCAACACGGTGCGGCAGTTCCAGGCGGTGGCGGCCGAGTCGGTCGCCGCCCACCACGCGGCGCACATACCCCAGGGGTCTGCGTGAAGGACCCCTCGCTGCGCCGTTCCGCCACCCTCTTCCGGGCCTTCCTGCGCGAGCAGCGGGAGCCCGAGCGGTGCTACACGCTCCTCGCCCGTGACGCCGCCGACCAGGTCGAGGCGTACGTACCGGTGAAGGGCCGCGTCGTCGTCGACATCGGCGGCGGGGGCGGCTACTTCACGGAGGAGTTCCGGCGGCGCGGCGCGCAGTCCTTCCTCTTCGAGCCCGACCCCGCGGAGCTGGGGGCCAAGCCGCCCGAGGGCGCGGTGGTGGCCGACGGCTATCTGCTGCCGCTCGCGGACGGCGTCGCCGACGTCGCGTTCTCCTCGAACGTCCTGGAGCACGTCGACGACCCGCAGACGTTCCTGAGCGAGCTGGTCCGGGTCACCCGGCCGGGCGGCCTGATCTATGTCTCGTTCACCAACTGGCTCTCCCCGTGGGGCGGGCACGAGTGGGCGCCCTGGCACTATCTGGGCGCCGACCGGGCCCGCGCCCGCTATGAACGGCGTACCGGTAAGGCCGCGAAGCACACACTCGGCGAGAACCTCTTCGCCCACCACGTCGGCACGACCCTGCGCCAGGTGCGCGGCCGCGACGACGTGGACATCGTGTCGGCCCGCTCACGCTACTGGCCCTTCCTGGCCGGGGCGATCACCAAGGTGCCGGGTGTGCGCGAGATCGCGACCTGGAATCTCCTCCTCATCCTCAGGCGGTGTCCATGACCACGGTCCAGGCCCCACCCCCGGCGGCCGCGAGACCCACGACCGATGCCCCCGAACCCTCGCGGGGGCCGCGCTCGCGGCGCTGGCTCCTCGGGTTCTGGGCCGTGGTGTTCGTGCTCTTCCTCGCGGTGAAACCGGGGCGGATGACGTTCGACACCAAGCTCGGTGTCGCCGTCGACCCCTGGCAGTTCCTCTCCGACCTCGGCCAGCTCTGGCACGACCGGGGTGGCTTCGGCGGCATCCAGGACCAGTACGTCGGCTACGTCTTCCCGATGCTGCCGTTCTACGGCCTGGCCGACCTGGTGCAGCTGCCGGTGTGGCTGGCCGAGCGGCTGTGGCTCTCGCTGATCGTGACGGCGGCGTTCTGGGGCGCCATGCGCCTCGCCGAGCGCCTCGGCATCGGCAGCCGGCACAGCCGCCTCCTCGGCGCCGTCGTGTACGCGCTGTGGCCGACGTTCACCGTCGTGGTCGGGTCGACCTCGGCGGCCGCGCTGCCCGGCGCGGTGCTGCCGTGGGTGCTGCTCCCGCTCGCCGACGAGCGGATCAGCGCGCGCCTCGCCGCGTCCCGTTCGGCGCTGATCATCCCGTTCATGGGCGGCGTGAACGCGGCGGCGACCCTCGCCTCGCTGCTGCCGGTGGGCCTCTATCTCCTCTCCCGGCCGAACGGCCCGCGCAAGCGGAAGCTGATCACCTGGTGGGTGCCCGGTGTCGTCCTGGCCACCGCCTGGTGGGCCGTACCGCTGCTGATGCTCGGCATCTACGGCGAGAACTTCCTTCCGTACGTGGAGAACTCGGCCACCACGACGGGCACCATGTCGGCGACCGAGACGCTGCGCGGCGCCGGCAACTGGGTCGCGTACCTGCACTTCGGAGAGGCGTGGCTGCCCGCGGGGTGGACGGTGGCGACGGCCGTCGTGACGATCGTCTGCTCGGCGCTCGCCGCCGCGCTCGGCCTCGCGGGGCTCGCGCGGCGCGATCTGCCGGAGCGGCGCTGGCTGGTCCTGACGGTGCTTTCCGTCGTCCTGGTGACGCTCGCCGGGTACGGCGGCGCGTTCGGGGCGCCCTTCCACGACACCGTCCAGTCCTGGCTGAACGGCGGTCTGGTGCCGTTCCGCAACATCTACAAGTTCCAGACGGGCCTGGCGCTCGCGCTGGTCTTCGGGCTGATGCACCTGGTGGGCGTGGCCTCCCAGGCGCGCGGCGCAAGGCAGGTGCGCGGCCGCCGGTACGCGCCACTGATCGCCGCCGTCCTCGTGCTGCCCGGTCTGGCCTGGCCTTACCTCAACGGCTCGATCCTGCAGCCGGGTTCGTTCCAGAAGCTGCCGACGTACTGGCAGGCGACGGCCGACTGGCTGGAGAAGTACTCCCCCGACTCGCGTGCCCTCGTCGTCCCGGCGACCGCGCACGGCATCTACACCTGGGGCTCGCCCATCGACCAGCCCCTGGACGTGCTCGCCGACTCGCGCTGGGCGCAGCGCGACTACGTGCCGTTCGGCACCGCCGGCAACCGCCGCGCGATGGACGCGGTCGAGCAGGCGCTGATGACCGGCGCCGAAGTGCCGGGCCTGCGCAACTACTTGACGCGTGCCGGTCTCTACTACGTCGTCGTGCGCAACGACCTCGACCCCGACCAGGTCGGCCACGTGCCGTCCGCGACCGTCAAGCGCACCCTGGAGGAGTCGGGCTTCAAGCGCGTCACGGGCCTCGGCCCGACGACGACCGGCGGGAAGATCGAGGACGACACCCCGATCCAGGTCGAAGGGCTCTACCCGCGCCAGCGTGCGGTCGAGATCTACGCTCCCGGCAAGGGCGCCGAACGCCCCGGCCAGGCGGGCCTGAAGCCGGTGTCCAACACGGCGGTCGTCAGCGGCGGCCCCGAGTCCCTGCTGCCGCTCTCCGCCGACCCGTCGATGCGGGACCGCCCGGCCGTCCTGACCGGCGACAACCACCCCGGCGTCGGGGCCCCGGGCCTCCAGGCGGTCGGTGACGGCCTGCGCCGCGCCGACACCCGCTTCGGCCTGGTCAACTCCAACACCTCCTACACGTACGCCCGCAGCGAGCGGAACGCGGTCGACGCCGTGCAGGACCCGGACAAGAAGCCGCACCAGATCCTGCCGACCAAGGGCATCGAGCACCAGACGACGGCGGAGCTGCGCGGCGCCAAGTCGGTCTCCGCGTCCAGCTACGGCAACTGGCTCTTCCACCTGCCGCAGTACGACCCCGTCAACGCCTTCGACGGCAACCCGGCCACGGCCTGGGCCGAGGGCAACGCGGGCTCCGCGGACGGCGAGTGGATCAAGGCCGAGTTCAACGCGAAGGTCTCCGTCCCTGCCTCCTTCCGCGTCACGCCGCTGCCGCAGGACGGCGTGCGGTCGGCGCCCACCCGGGTGCGCGTGGAGACCGAGCGGGGCAGCGTCACCAGCGACCTCCAGCCGAACGGCACGGCCCAGCGGATCAAGGCCCGCGCGGGCACCACCGACTGGATCAAGATCACGATCCTGGACACCCAGGAGGGCCGCCCCGGCCTGACCGGCGCCGGCTTCTCTGAGATCAGCATCCCGGACGTGCGCGTCACCAAGCTCCTCCAGCTCCCCACGGACGCGGAGAAGTCCACCGACGCCAAGGCGACGACCTACTCCATGCACCGCTCGTCGGACCCGGGCGCCCTGTCGCCGGTGAACGCCGAGGCCGGCCTGCACCGCCGCTTCACGACGACGGGCGAGGGCGCGTACGAGTTCAAGGCGAGCGCGGTCGCCGTGCCGGGCGCCGAACTCGACGAGCTGCTCTACAAGGTGGCGCCCGAACAGGAACAGCAGATCATCGCCACGGCCGACTCCACGGCGAAGCTGGGCAGCGGCCTGTCGCCGCGCAACCTCACCGACGGCGACCTGACGACGGGCTGGATCGCGGGCTCCGCCGACCGCCCCGTGATCCACCTCAAGTGGCCGGGCAAGCAGCCGGTGGGCGAGATCGTGCTGCCGGCGGCGGGCGGCCTGTCCACCCGCCCCGTGAAGATCGAGATCAGCTCGCCGGACGGCGCGGCGACCGCGGGCGTCGACGAGAACGGCAACGCGCGCTTCGCCCCGATCACCACCGACGAGATGGACATCACCATCACGGAGACCGCCCCGCTGACGATCCACAACCCGGTGGCGGACGAGGACCTCCAGCTGCCCGTGGGCCTCACCGAGGTGTACGTCCCCGCGCTCGACGAGTACCGCACCAAGCAGCCCGACCCGACGGACCGCTTCTCGCTGCCGTGCGGCCAGGGCCCGACGATGTCGATCGACGGGGAGCTGTACGAGACGAGCGCCAAGGGCAGGGTCCAGGACCTGACCGACCGCAGGCCGGTCGACATCACGCTCTGCCAGGAGGGCGAGAAGAGCTCCGCGGTCCGGCTCGGCGCGGGAGCGCACAGCGTGGAGACCGGGGACGCGGGACCGCTGGCCGTCATGGACGCGTCGCTGACCGTCGGCACGCCGGGCGACCTCGACACGACCGCCCGCGAGGTGGAGGTCAAGGACTGGCTCGGTGACCGCCGCGAGGTGACGGTCGGCGCGGGAGCGGCCTCGTACCTCACCACGTACGAGAACGTGAACGACGGCTGGAAGGCGACCCTCGACGGCAAGGAGCTCACCTCGGTGCGGCTCGACGGCTGGCAGCAGGGCTGGCTGGTGCCGGACGGCGAGGGCGGCACGGTGAAGCTGACGTACGAGCCGTCGCAGATCTACGAGATCGGGCTGATCCTGGCCGGTGTGGGCGTCCTCGCCCTGGCGGGCCTGGTCCTGGTCCTGTCCCGGCGCCGCGACACCGACACGGACGCCCCGTCCGGCCCGCCGCCCGCGCCCGGCATCATCCTCGGCACGGTGGCGCTCACCTTGGTGGCCGCGGTGATCGCGGGCCCCTTCGCCCTGCTCGTCCCGGCGCTCGCCCTCCTCGCATGGTGGCGCCACGCACTCCTGGTGCCGATCGCGTTCCTCGCCATGGCGGGCGCGGGCATCGCGGCGGCGACGGGGGCGGGCGAGGCCGTCTCGGCCGACGAGGGCGCGTTCGGCCACACCGCCCAACTCCTCGCCTTCATCGGCCTCTTCGCGGCCCTCGTGACGGTACGGGAGACACGTCCACGCACCACGGACACGTTGGAGTACGGCCCGGTCCCGCCCGGCACGCCTGTGCCGGGACCCGCCCCCGCGACGCCCCCGCTGCCCCGCCGCGAGCGAGGCGGCCCGGACACCGCACCGCAAGCGCCCCGGCACGACGCGGGCCCGACCGTCTCGGCCCGCGGCCCCGCCTCGGCCCAGCCGGATCCCGCGCCGCCCGGCCGCAGGGCGATGCGCCTCTCGCGCCGCAGGCGAACGTCCACGACAGGAGAAGGCACCCAGCGATGACCGCACTGGAACATCCGGCACGTCGCGCGGACGGCCCCGGCCGGCCGCCCGCGCGCGTGCCGTTCCCCGTCGTCGACGAGGTCTCACGGCACTGCCTCCAGGAGGAGGAGCCGGAGACCGTGCACATCGAGGTGCACCTGCCGGGCACCCCGGACCCGGACCGCCTCCGGGCCGCCTTCCACGAGGCCCTGCGCCGCCACCCCCGCATCCTGATGCGGGAGGCGCGGGGCCCCTGGTACCGCCGCCGCTACGAGTGGGAACTGACCGCGGAACCGGACGTGGAGGTCGTGACGTTCCCGGCCCCGGAATCCGACGCCCTCAAACGCGCCCGCGAACGCGCCCTCGCCGAGGCGCCCCCGCTCACCGCGTCGCCCCCGATCCGCCTGGAAGTGGTGACGCCGTCACCCGGCGAAGGCCCGCCCGGCGCCGAGAGCCGGGGGTCCGTCCTCTTCCTCACCATCAACCACACCGCCCTCGACGGCCCGGCCTGCCTCCGCGTCCTCGCGACGGCCGCCGAGCTCTACGGCGGCCGGGACAACTCCCCCGCGGCCCCGCCGTCCCGCGCCCCCGCCGGAGCGCAGGCGGCACAGGAACAGCTGCCGGCCGACGCGCCCTCGGGATGGTCGCCGCCGGCCCGGGTCGCGAAGGGCTCTCCCGAGCCGTCTCCCGGCAACGGCATGCTCGTCGCGGAGCTGCCCGTCCCGCGCCGCCCCAAGGGCTCGCCCTTCACCGTGAACGACCAGCTCATGGTCGCCACCGCGCTGATGATCGCCCACTGGAACCGCGAACACGGCGCCCGGCCCCGCCCCTTCCGCATCACGATGCCCGTCGACGACCGGCCCCGCGACGCCACCATGCCGATCGGCAACGGCACGCGCCTCGTCGAAGTCCCCTTCGGCGCGGACGAGTTGGCCAAGCGGGAGTGGACCCCGGAGGCCACCCGCGACCTGCTGCGCCGCACCTCCGAGCGCACCCGCGCCCTCAAGGCCCTGCCCCGCCCCCAGCTGGGCCGCGGCGCCGCGCTCCTGACCGCGCCGGTCCTCCCCGTTACCCTCAGGGCCGCCACCACCCGCGGGCTGCGCAGGGCCGCCGCGCCCTGGACGTCGACCACGCTCCTGAGCAACATCGGCCGCGTCCCGTACGCCCTGGACTTCGGCGACGCGGGCCGCGCGCACGCCGTGTGGTTCTCCGCGCCCGCCCGGCTGCCCCGCGGCCTCACCGTGACGACGGCGTCGACGGCGGGCCGTCTGCACCTCGCCCTGCGCTGGTCGAGGACGCTGCTCAGCCACGGCGACGGCGCACACCTGCGCGACCTGTTCGAGCACTACCTCCACGCGACGGAGCACACCGGGCCCGGCGACCCCGCCGCGAAGAAGAAGGAGGGGCCCAAGTGACCACCGCGACCACCAAACGCCCCAGCCGGCTCCGGGACTTCTACGAGAACCCTGCTGTCCCCGTCGCGTCCGGCGACGCCCGCAGCCTGCGCCAGGCCCGCATCCTCGCCGCCGCCCTCGGCCCCGCCACCTCCCGCACCGCCACGGTCCTCGACATCGGCTGCGGCGACGGCACGGCGGCGGCCACCGCGGCACCGCTCCTCGCGGGCCACCGCGTCATCGGCGTCGACTGGTCGCAGGACGCCCTGAAGCGCGCGCACGCCCGCCTCCCCTACGTCGTACGCGGGGAACTCTCCGACGGCGGGCTGCCGTTCGCGGACGGGGCCGCCGACGCCGTCCTGTTCAGCGAGGTCGTCGAACACCTCGTCGACCCGGACAGCGCCCTCGACGAGCTGAGAAGGGTGCTGCGGCCGGGCGGACACCTCATGCTCTCCACCCCCAACCTCGCGGCCTGGTACAACCGCGGCCTGCTCCTCGCCGGTGTGCAGCCCGTCTTCTCCGAGGTGAGCCTGCGCGCCGTCCACGGCCGCCCGGGCAAGGAGGTCGTCGGACACCTGCGGCTGTACACGGCCCGCGCCCTGCGCGAGTTCGTCGCCGCCTCCGGCTTCCGGGTCGTACGCCTGTCCGGCGCGCCCTTCCACGGCGTGCCACGGCCCCTGCGCGCCCTCGACCGGCTGGCCTGTGCCGTCCCCAGCGCGGCCTCGATCCTCCTGCTGCACGCCCGAAAGGCCTGACCATGTGGTGGGGCGTGGCCGCGGCGCTGATCGCGAACCTGCTCTACAGCACGGGATTCGTCCTGGAGAAACGGGCGTTGACGGCCATGCCGTCGGTCAGCGTCCGCAAACCCGCCCAGCTGCTGCGGCAGGTGCTCGGCAGCTGGCTGTGGATCGGCGGCTCGCTGGCCCTCGCGGCGGGCTTCGCCGCCCAGCTGGCCGTGTACCGCACGCTGCCGATCGCCGCGGCGCAGGGCATCTTCGTGTCCGGCCTGGTCCTCCTCCTGCTGCTCTCCTCCGTCCTGCTCGGCGAGCGGACCACGGGCCGCGAGCGGTACGCGGTCGGCGCGATCCTGCTCGCGCTGCTCATGGTGGTCCTCTCGCTCAGCGAGGAGAGCGACACGGTCGGCCGGGGCGCGCCCGTGGCGCTGATCCTCACGGTGTGCCTGCCGTCGCTCGCGGCGGGCGTCTGGCTGTACGGCTCCGCGGAGCGCCGCGCCAGGCACCGGCACCGCATGCCGACGGCGGGCGTCGAGTACGGCGTCGCCGTGGGCCTGCTGTACGGGGTGAGCTCGCTGGCCATCAAGGGCGTCTCCAGCTATCTGACGACGGAGGACATCGGTGGCGCGCTCGGCGGTCTGCTGCGCTCGCCCTACCCCTACCTGCTGCTCTTCACCGGCGCGTTCGGCCTGATCATGTCGCAGGCCGCCCTGCAGCGCTGCCGGGCATCGCTGATCGTCCCCGTGTGCACGACGGTCACGTCGCTGTTCACCGCGGTGCTCGGGACACTCGCGTTCGGCGAGGCGCTGCCGCACGAACCGGTGCGCCTCACCCTGCGGATCGCGGGCACGGTCCTCGCCGTGTCCGTGCTCCTCGCCATGCCGAAGCACGACGGCACCACACCCCGCCCCTCGACCGCTCCCAAGGAGTTGACCAGCGGATGAACCCCGACGACCCGCTGCTGAAGATCCTCGCGTGCCCGCTGGACAAGGGCCCGCTGCACCTGCTGTCCGCCGAGGAACCCCTCGTACCGGAGGAGTCGCTGTACAACCCGCGGCTGCGCCGCCGCTATCCCGTCGTCGACGGCATACCGCAGCTGCTGCCCTCCTCCGGCGAGCAGGTCCCGGAGGACGCGCACGAGCAGCTCCTCAAACGGATGTCACCGTGACGAGAGGATGCCCATGACCATCGCCGCCCGCCTGGCGCCCCTCGTCCCCGACCGGCTGATCGCCGCCGTGGCCCGGCTCGTCTATCCCCGCTTCGAGCCGGAACTGGCCCGGCTCGCCGACCTCTGCCCGCCGGGCTGCGGCACCGCCGTGGACGTCGGCGGCTGGTACGGGCCGTGGTCGCACCGCCTCGCCTCGCGCGCGCGGAGCGTGGTGACCGTCGAGCCGGTGCCGCACCTGGCGCGGCTGCTCTCCACGGGCACGCCCGGCAACGTCCGGGTGATCCAGGCCGCCGCGTCGGACCGCCCGGGCACGGCCAGGCTCTGGCTGCCGCGCGGCGACCACGGCGAGCGGGGCGTGTCCTCCCTCGTCCGGCGCGACATCCACGACGTCGCCGTGGACGTGCCGTGCCTGACCCTGGACGGGCTCGGCCTGCGGAACGTGCACTTCGTCAAGATCGACGTGGACGGCAACGAGCTGCCGGTGCTGCGCGGCGCGCACGAGCTGATCACCCGGGACCGCCCCGCGCTCTTCATCGAACTGGAGTCCCGCATCCAGCCGATCGACCCGATCGTGGAGCTCCTGACCGGGCACCACGGCTACCGGGGCTGGGTACTGCCGCACGACAAGTGGCTGCCGCTGGCCTCCTTCGACCTGGAGGCGCATCAGTCCCGCACGTCGTACGTCGTGTCGCAGGGCCTGCTGCGCCGGGTGCTCACCCCGAGACGCCCCCGGTATGTCAACTCGGTCCTGTTCCTCCCCGACGGCCACCGCCCGGGAGCGCTCGCGGTGCGCGACGATGGGGTGCATGCCCGCTAGCTCTTCGTTCAGCTCGTTCAGCTCATTCGGCGCCCTGGACTTCCAGCTGGTCCTGCTGCGCAGGATGGCCGACCACAACCCCGACCTGGTGGAGGACGCCCGGCACGAACTGGGCGTCTCCGTCGCGGACATGCGGGAGGCCAACCGCCGCTGGCAGGCGATGACCCGCTCCGCGCGCTCCCGGGGCGCCGCATCGCGCTACCGTTCGGTCCTCGGCACCCCGGAGTCGGCCGTCCGCCGCCGGATCGGGGACCTGGAGTGCGAGGCGCTGCGCTGGCCGGTGCCGCTCTGGCCCGATCTGCGCTTCGAGGTGCTGCTCGCCCCGAACGGGGCGGTGTGGAACGACTGGCTGGTGCGCGCGCCGGGGGCTCCGGCTCCCGAGCTGCGCACGCTCGACGATCTCACCCCCTGGTCGTGCACCGTCGACGAGGCGGCGCGCGCCTTCGCGCCGGCGCGGCCCATGGAGGGCACGGCGCCGACGCGGTGGGGCCTCACGTTCGAGGCGCCGGACGCGAGCGGTGAACGGCGGCGCTGCGTCGCGGAGTTCACCTGGGGTCTGCTCCAACGAGTGGCCCTCCCCTAGAGATCGACTTCCCCCGGTACCGCGACGAAGTGCATTCGGTACCCGCAGGCAACCGTGACTTGCCGCGCGGTGGCGCGTTCCCCACTTGACCATCGCGAGCAAGGAGCGGTACCGAAGTGGAAGCCACAGAGCGCGTAACGATTCTCTTGAAGAAGAACTTCGGGGTCCGTCTCGACACCGTGTCCCCCGACGCCCCCCTGTACCAACTGTCCATCGACTCCCTCGCCCTCGAGGAACTCATCCTGCAGATCGAGGACGAGTGCGCCGTCGACCTCGCCGACCTGACCCTGACCTCCCGCGACACGGTCGCCGCCCTGCTGTCCGCCGTGCGCCAGAAGGCAGTGACGGCATGACCGGGGCGGCACGGGAGCCCGCCGCGGCCGCGGTGACCGGCATCGGTCTTGTGACCGCCGCGGGCATCGGCGTGAAGGACACCTGGAACCAGGTCACCACCGCCACCGCCCCCCGCGGGGTGCGGCGGCCCGCCGCGCTGCGGGACCTGCCCTGCGACTTCATGTACACGATCGACGGCCTCGACATCGACGCCGAGCTCGGCGTGGCCAGCCACCGGCTCATGGACCGCTTCGCGCAACTGGCCGTGATCGCGGCCCGGGAGGCGGTGGCGGACGCGGGGCTCGGCCCCGACGTCTGGGACAGCGCACGTGTCGCGGTGGTCATCGGCTCGGCCCACGGCGGCCTCGACTTCTACGCCGAGCAGCACGGCACGCTCACCGAGCGCGGTGCCCGCAGGGTGTCGCCGAGGCTGGCGCCGCTGAGCGTCGTCAACGGAGCGGCGGGCAGCGTCGCCCGGGACCTCGGCACCCGCGGGCCCAGCCTGGCGGTGGCCACCGCCTGCTCCTCCGGCACCGACGCGATCGGCACCGCGCTGCACCTGTTGCGCGCCGGGGCCTGCGACATCGCCGTCGCGGGCGGTGCGGAGTCCATGTGCGTCCGGGCGGTCTTCGCCGGTACGTGCAACGCGAAGGCGCTGTCCACCCGGACCTCGGACCCCGCCGCCGCCTGCCGCCCGTTCGACGTCGACAGGGACGGCTTCGTCGTGGGGGAAGGCGCCGGAGTGCTGGTCCTGGAGCGTGCGGAACACGCGCGGGCCCGCGGCGCCAGGTCCCGGGCCGCCGTCCTCGGGTACGGGGCCGCCACCTCCAGCGAGGCGTCCTCCCCCGTCGCCCCGAGCGAGGCCGGCATCGAGCTGGCGCTGCGTTCCGCGCTGGCCGACGCGTCCGTGGCCCCCGGCGACATCGGGCACGTCAACGCCCACGGCACGTCCACCGTCATGAACGACCTGGTGGAGGCCGCCGTGCTGCACCGGGTCCTGGGGGACGGCCCGCTGGTGACCTCCACCAAGGCCATGACGGGGCACACGCTGGGCGCCGCCGGGGGCATCGAGGCCGCCTTCACCGTCCTCGCCCTGGAGGAGCAGCTGGTGCCGGCGACGGTCAATCTCCGTACGCAGGACCCGCGCGTCCCCGTGGAGGTGGCCCGGACCACCGGGCCCGCCCGCCTGGACTGCGCGGTGACCACCTCGCTCGGCTTCGGAGGGCACAACTCCGTACTCGTCCTCGCCCGCCAATGAAACGAGAAGAAGCATGACCGAGGAGCACATCCGCACCCTGACCGTGCAAGGGGTGTCGTACACCTACCGGGTGATGCGGCATCCGGCCCCCGACGTCGAGCCCGTGATCGTCATGGGCGGAGTGCTGGAGGGCATGTACGACTGGGCTTATCTGGAGGGAATCGTTCTGCCCAGGGCGAGCCTGGTCACCGTGGACCTGCCCGGCCTCGACCCCGTCGCCTTCCAGGGCGCGGAACGGGACAACGTCGACGCGCTCTGCACCGGGCTCGAGGGCATCGTCGACGATCTCGGCGCCGACCGCGTCAATCTCTACGGCTACTCCCTGGGTGCCGCCATCACGTACCAGTACGCGCAGCGCAACCCCGAGCGTGTCGCGCGGCTGCTCATCGGGGGCGTGCCCGGCCGGATCACCGAGGATCTCGTGGCGCGGCTGCGGGAGGCCACCGGTCTGGCGCGGGCCGGCGACGCGGACGGCTTCGCCACGCTGATGTCCGGGGCCCTGCTCTGCCTCGAAGAGGGCCACCACGTCCACCGCCGCGACCTGACCCTCGGCTACCTGCGGCGCTTCATGCGCAACGCGGCCCGCGCACCGCGCAAGGTCGACCTGCTCGCGACCGCCCTGACCAGCCGCACGCGTCCGCTGACCGGCGGCCTGAAGGGGGTGCCCACCCTGGTCTTCAGCGGTGAGCACGACCACCTCCACACCCCCGAGCGGCAGCAGGCCTTCGCCGAGACGATCCCCGACAGCCGGTTCGTGACGTTCCCCGACTGCGACCACATGCTGCCGTTGCAGCGCCCGGAAGCGGTCACCTCCCTGGTGGCCTCCTTCCTCATGGAAGAGGCCACGTAGGCGGTGGCGGCCACGCGGGAGGGCTACACCGCCGCCTTGAAGATCAGTTCGGCGACGCGGGGCAGCGAGCCGGGGTGCACGGCGAGGAAGAGATTGGGCTCGACGAGTTCCAGCTCCATGACGCGGGGGGCGCCGTCGTCTCCGTCCACGAGATCCACACGCGCGTACAGCAGGCCGGGGCCGCCGGGGGCCGCGGCCAACGCCCGGCTCGCGACGTCGAGTTCGGCCTCCGTGGGCTGCCAGGGGCGCAGGTCGGGGTGCGGTGTCTTGGCGGCGTCGTACGCCGTGCCGGGCGCGAGGACCGCGCCCTTCTGGACGGCGTGCAGGAACTGTCCGCCGAAGAAGACGAGGGCGCGCTCCCCGGTGACGTCTATTCGGCGCATGTAGGGCTGCACCATGGCGGTGAAGCCCTCCTCGTGCATGCGGGCCAGGTGCGCCAGCGCCGCATCGCGTTCGTCCGCGCGGTAGCGGGCGGCGTACCGCGCACCGGCCCCGGAGGTCGGCTTGATCACGAACTCCTCGTCACCGTCGGGGAGTCCCGCGTCCTCGCCGGGCGCGCGGTAGTACGTCGGGACGACGGGCACCCCGGCCTCGGCCAGCTCGCCCAGGTAGCGCTTGTCGGTGTTCCACCGGACGACGTCCGCGGGGTTGGCGAGCCGCGTGAGCCGGGCGCACCGCTCGGCCCACGCCACGTACTCCGCGGCGCGCCAGCTGTAGTCCCACGTGGACCTGATCACCACGAGGTCGAACCGGGACCAGTCGATGTCCGGATCGTCCCAGCCGACGACGTGCGCCTCGGCGCCGGTCTCGCCGACGGCGCGCGCGAGGTCCGACAGGTCGTGGTCGTGGCCGGGCTGCGGCCGACGGGTCACCAGCGCGATGCGGGGGCTTGCCACGGGGACTCCTTGCTCGTACGGATCACAGGCCCCGCAGGCTAACAACCGCGCCCCACGCGCCTCGGAGGACGAAGACGCGTGCCCCGGAGGCAAAAGCCCGGCCCCGGTCTTGTTCGCCGACTCCAACATCTGCTTATGATTCAGCGTGTTCGATTCACGGCACATCAAGACGTTCCACGAGGTGGTCCGGGCCGGTTCGTACTCGGCGGCCGCCCGCTCCCTCGGCTATACACAGCCGGCGATCACCCAGCAGATGAAGGCCCTCGAACGGTCCGTCGGCACTCCGCTGTTCACCCGCGTCGGCCGCCGCATGCGGCTGACGGAGGCGGGCGAGGCGCTGTCACGGCACGCGGGAATCATCCTGGACGACATCTCCGCCGCGCAGCAGCAGATGAACGCGATCACGCGGCTGCGCTCGGGCCGGGTGCGGGTCTGCGCGTTCCCCAGCGCCAACGCGACCCTCATCCCGGAGGCCCTGGCCCGGCTCGCCTCCGGACACCCGGGCGTGCGCGTGGAGCTCCTGGAGGACGAGCCGCCCGAGTCGCTGCGCCGCGTGGTGCGCGGCGAGTGCGACATCACGCTCGCCTTCACCTATCCCGGCCTGCACGACGAGGTGCCGGCGGAGCTGGCGGAGATCCCGCTGATGGAGGACCAGCTGACCGTGCTGCTGCCCACCGGGCACCGGATGGCGCGCCAGCGTTCGGTCAAGCTCGCCGAGCTCTCGGAGGAGCGGTGGATAGCGGGCTGCCCGCGCTGCCGCGCCAACTTCCTGCACGAGTGCGCCGAGCTGGGCTTCGCACCCGACATCGCCTTCACCACGGACGACAACCTGGTGGTGCAGAGCCTGGTCGCCGAAGGGCTCGGCATCGCGATGATGCCGGGCCTCGTCCTGAACTTCCTCTGCCACCGCAAGGTCACGGGCCGCGCCCTGGACCCCGCCTCGCGGCGCCAGGTGTCGGCGTACGTTCTCAAGGACCATCTGCGCATCCCGGCCACGGCCCTGGTCCTCGACGAGCTGAGGACCGTGGCCGCCAACCGCGTCGGCTGCTGATCACCGGCCCCTTCCTCGCGCGCCTTCCATAAGCGGAAGTTGGGGGGTGTCCAAAAGACTGTCGTTGGACGTGATGGTTCGGGCGGCGCGACGCTGCCGGTATGAGCACTCCGACCGCGTACCGGGCCGCCCGGACCACAGAGCGCCTCGACACCCTCGTCGCCGACGTGCGCGAGGCCGTGGGGCGCGGCCTGCCCCCCGACCTGACCGCGTACCTGGTCGGTGAGCGGCTCGCCCCCCATCTCGGCGCCGCCGACCTGCTCACCGACGAGCAGCGCGAGGGCGACCCCGAGCGCTACCGCCAGCACGTGCTGCACGCCGAGCACGACGGCAGCTTCTCGATCGTGGCGCTCGTCTGGCTGCCGGGGCAGCGGACCTCCGTCCACGACCACGTGTCGTGGTGCGTCACGGGCGTCCACGAGGGCGAGGAGCGGGAGCGGCGCTACCGGCTCGTGCCCGCGGCCGAGAACGGCGGCGCGGCCCGCCTCGTCGCCACGGAGGACGTCGTCAACCCGCAGGGCTCGGTCTGCGGGTTCGCGCCGCCCGGCGACATCCACCGGGTGTGGAACGCCTGCGGCACCCGCGCGATATCGATCCACATCTACGGCGCGGACATAGCCCGCCTGGGCAGCAGCGTCCGCCGGGTCTACGAGCTCCCGGCCGACCGGTAATGGCGCTGCTCGGGGAGCGCGCCAAGTCCCGCACCGCACCGGTCACCTCACTCGTCGGCCGCCCGCCCGGCAAGCTGCCCGGCCTGGCACTGGCCGTCATGGGCGTCGCCGTGGCCTGGGGCGTGCACCGGCTGGTGCCCGGGGTGCCGATGCTCACGGCCGCCGTGGTCCTCGGCATCGCGGCCGCCCATCTGCCGGGCGCGGCCCGCATCTTCGTGCGCGGGCCCGGCAAGGCCGGTCTGACGTTCGCCGGGAAGCGGCTGATGCGGGTCGGCATCGTGCTGCTCGGCCTGAAGCTGAGCCTGGACGACGTGCTCGGGCTCGGCTGGGCCTCGGTCGCGATGGTGCTCTGCGTCGTCGCGGTCACCTTCTTCGGCACCTGGTGGCTGGGCCGCCGCATGGGACTGCGCGGCGACCAGCCACTGCTGATCGCGACCGGCTACTCGATCTGCGGTGCGTCGGCGATCGGCGCGGTCAGCGAGGCGTCCGAGAGCGACGAGCGGGACACGGCCACCTCGGTGGCGCTCGTGACTCTGTGCGGCACCCTCGCCATCGCCGTACTCCCGCTGCTGCAACACCCGTTGGGGCTCAGTGACGCGGAGTTCGGGCGCTGGGTCGGGGCGAGCGTGCACGACGTGGGGCAGGTCGTGGCGACCGCGCAGACGGCGGGCGCGGGGGCGCTCGGCGACGCGGTCCTGGTCAAGCTGATGCGGGTCGCGCTGCTCGCGCCGCTCGTGGCGGCGGTGGCGCTCTCGGTGCGGGCGCGCCGGCGGGGGCGCGGGTCCGGCGAGGGCGAGGGGGCCGCGGGCACCAGGCGTCCGCCGCTCGTGCCGCTCTTCGTCGTCGGCTTCCTCGCGATGGTGGCGCTGCGCACGACCGGGTGGCTGCCCGGCGGCGCGATCGACGCGGCCGGGACGGTGCAGGAACTCCTGCTGGCCGCGGCGCTGTTCGGGCTCGGCAGCGCGGTCGACCTGCCGTCCCTGACCCGTACGGGCGGCCGGGTCGCGACGCTCGGGCTCGTCTCGTGGGCCGTGATCGCGGGAGTGTCGTACGTGGGTGTGGTGCTGACCTACTGACACTCGAACGACTGGGCAGTTGTTCCCTGGAACAGGTGATCGTCACGCCAGGAATTGCGCGGGGTCCCCGTGATTGACGATGCTTACGGTGCGCGAGCGACGGGCTGCAGACCGTGACCGCGCACCCGGCCCATGTCCCATACGGGGCCGGGGTGTTGGGCCCGAAGATCCCGGGCCCGGCCTTCCTGAAAGTCCCACAAGGAGATGCACCACCATGAACCTCATCACTGACGTCGTCGCCGGTCTCGCCCACTTCCTCGGCTGGCTGGTCTGACGTCACCCGTACCGATCCGCAGCGGCGCCGCCTCCCCCCGTCCCACGGGGAGGCGGCGCCGCCGTGTTCAGCGGGCCTGACTTCTACGGTCCGGGCTGCTGCGGGCCGGGCTTCAGCGGGCCGTGGTGGCCCCGGGGTAGAAGTCCCGCGCCCTCCCCCTGCCGTCCTTCGCCTTGCCGAGCAGCCCCGCCGGGTACTCCACGAGCCAGTAGCTCGCCGCCCCGACCGCCAGGGCCACCAGCACCACCACGAGCACCGCCACCGGAAAGCCCGCCTGCGACGACGGCAGCAGCCCCGACCTGTCGAGCTGGAGCATCACCGGCTCGTGCCAGATGTAGAGGCTGTAGCTGATCAGGCCGACCGCCGTGACCCACCGCGTCCTCAACAGGGCGTGCCGGCGCACCTGTTGGCGTTCCCGGCGCCGGACGTGCAGCGTCGCGTACAGCAGCACGGACCACAGGACGGCGGCGACCGGGTGGTAGAAGGTGTGCGCGAGGTTCTCCGGGGCGGAGAGGTACGACAGGGTGAGCAGGCCGGCCAGTGCCGCGGCCGACAGGGCGCTCGCCCAGCGGGCCCGCAGCCTGCCCCGGCCGTCGCCCAGCGCCGTCAGGAGCACCGCGAGGGCCATGCCCGCCGCGAAGCCGCCGAAGCGGGCCTGCGGGCCGAAGTACACGGGCCAGTCGGTGTGCGGCACGTCGAGGACGTAGTGGGCGCAGGAGATCCACGCGAGCGGGACGGCGAAGAGGACCGCGCAGCCCGACGCGCACAGCGCTGCCCTGGCCCGCCGCGTCCGCAGCCTGCGGCAGGCGCGCACCGCGAGCGGCCCGAGCGCCACGAGGACCAGGTAGAAGGCGACTTCCAGGGAGAGGGACCAGCTCGGGCCGAGCGTGTGGAAGATCCGCTCCCGGTCGAAGACGTGCGTGAACGTGAGGTGTTCGACGAGGTCCCGCCAGTCCCCCGGCAGGGTCGGGTTGCGCGTCGACCAGACGACCAGGACCGCCAGGAAGTACAGCGGCAGGATGCGGATCGCGCGCCGGAACAGGAACACCCGGGCGGGCCTGACGGAGCCCTCTTCGCCGTCGATGGCGGCCCGCGCGTACGACAGCGTGAGCAGGTACGCCGACATCACGAAGAACAGGTCGATCACTTCGAGGGAGAGCAGCGCCCCGACGTACGGATTGTCGACCGGTGGGTGCGAGCCCGTCGCGTCGTAGGTGTAGTACTGCTGCCAGACGTGGAAGACGACGGTGCTGAGCGCGGCCAGGCCGCGGAAGCCCTGGAGTTCGAGTGCGCGGCCGCGCGCGGGCGGTTTCCCGCGCTCCGGGGCGCGGGGTGGCGCGATCGTCTCGGGCGCGATCGGCGCGGTCACGAACCCCCTCCCGTTCCGGCCGGCTCGGCGGCGACGACGGCGGTGGCGGCGACGGCGGTGGCGCGCGGCGTGACCCGCCACTGCCGGTCGCCGAGCGCCTCCTTCAGGTGGGCGGCGCGCGCCACCATGTTCTTGAAGTGGGTGTAGAAGAACGTCGTCACGAGCAGGTAGTGCCAGAACCAGCTTCTGCGGGCGCGCAGTTCGGGCACGGCGAGCCGCCACGCGAACGCCGCCTGCACCAGTCCTGCCGACATCGTGACGGCCGCCGCGACCAGGCAGACCGGCACCGCCCAGTCGAGCCGGTCCGCGCCGCCCGCGCGCCAGGCCGCGTGCAGCAGGATCGGCAGGATCTGCAGCGTCAGCCACGGCTGGATCTCGCGCCAGCCGAGCAGCACGAACAGGCCCGTCTTCTGGCGGCGTGTGAAGACCGGCGAGCGCAGCCCGCGCCACAGGTGTTCGAGCGAGACCTGGAGCCAGCCCTGCGCCCAGCGCGAGCGCTGGTTCCACAGGGGTTTCAGCATCGTCGGGGCGAGCTCGCGCGAGACGAGCGTGCGGTCCATGGCGATGCGCGCGCCTTCGCCGAGGGCCCGCATGGTGGAGTCGATGTCCTCGGTCAGCATCGAGCCGTGCATCCGCGTCCTGGCCAGCAGGTCGGTGCGCCAGAAGCCGTTGGAGCCGCCGAAGACCCCGAAGCCGTAGAGCCTGGTGCGGCCGGGGTGGCTGACCGCGTAGATCGCCTCGAACTCGATGCCGACCAGCCGGGCGACCCAGGAGCTCTCGCCGTTGCGTATGACGCAGTGCCCCTGCACCACGTCGTAGCCGTTGGACAGCCAGTCCCAGGCGTGCCGGAAGGCGTCCGGGGCCGGATGGTGGTCGGCGTCGAAGATGCCGACGAACTCGCCGCGCACCCGCGTCACCGCCGCGTTGAGGTTCTGCGCCTTGGAGGTGCTGCCCGCCACCGGCAGCAGCACCAGACGCGGATCGCGCCCCGCGATCTCCCGCAGTGTCTCCTCGACGGGCAGCGGGTGCGGGGTGTTGTAGGCGAGGACGATCTCCAGCTCGTTCGGGTAGTCCAGGCGCAGGAACGACTCGACGGTGTCGACGATCGTCGCCGCCTCGTTCGGCAGGTACGCCGCGATGACCGCGCTCGCCACCGGGTACGGCTGCCCGGGGGCGGCCGGGCGCTGCTCCGCGTCGAGCGAGAAGAGGCATTCGAGGACGATGAGCAGGGCGGACGTCACGAGCCCTGCGACGACCACCCAGTACGCGAAGGACGCCGCGTCCCAGCCCATGGCGTACGCCTGTTGGTACAGGAGGAACGGCACGCCCACGCCGAGGGCCACCATCAGGACCGGTGAGAGCAGCGGTGTCACCGCCGAGAGCAGGCCGCGCAGCCCGGGGCGTGCGCGGCGGTGGCCGTGCGCGGCGGCGGTCCGCATCCACGGTTCGTAGCGCACGGGCCGCAGGTCGCGGTGGCGCAGGGCTTCCTCGGCGGCGTCCCGCGCCCGCTCGGCGGCCCGCGCGCTCGCGCCCTCGCCGGTGCAGTCGGACAGCGGGAGCCAGCCGACGGCCGGGGTGAGCCGGACGTTCTCGTCGGCGACGACGAACCGCGTGCCCGCCACGGAGGACGCGAACTCCCGCAGGCTCGCGGTCGCCGTCTCCTCGTCGACACCCGGCATCAGGACGAGGAGGCGGCCCTCCTCGTCCCACCCGAGCCGGTCGCAGACGTTGCCGAGCCGCTCTCCCACCTGGGCGAGCCGTTCGGCGACCTCGCGTCGCACGCGCGGTCCGAGCCGGGTCTCCAGGGCCTCCGTCTCGGCGACGCGGACCACGGCGAGGACACCGCCGCGCCGGGCGGCGGCGGGCCGCTGGAGTTCGCGGTCGAGTTCGGCCATGAAGTGCGGCGCCGAATACAGGCCGGTGCGCGGGTCGAGGAGCAGCTGCTCCACGGGGACGGGGACCCGGTGCAGTTTGGCGGCGATGCGGGCGGACAGCTCGTCCGGGTCGGGCGCCTCCGGCACGCAGTCGTCGGCGCCGTGCCGCAGGAGTTCGGCGACCGTCGAGGGGCCGCGGGCCGCCGTGACCATGAGCAGCGGGAGGGCCTGGCCCGCCGGGTCGGCGCGCACCTCCCTGATGACGTCGCGGCCCTGCCTGCGTCCGTCGGGCCCGTCGTCCAGGGCGACGATCGCGTCCGGCGGGGCCTGCCTGACCTGGCGGCGCACATCACCGGGGACGGCGTGCGTGACCTCGTGGCCGGTGAGGCGGAGGGTGCGGGTGAGCTGTTCCCTGCCGGGGCCGGGGGCGCCGACCGCGAGCACGTGGGGGCGGTGGTGGGTATGGGGTTCGGTGTGCGGGTGGGGTTCTGTGTGCGAGTGGGGTTGGGGTGAGGCGTCGGGACGCCTCAGGGCATCGGACATGAAGGTGGTCAAGGTGGTCCCATCCTGTTCGGATTGTGGGGGGAGGACCGGATTACCGAGGTGCTGGTAGGTGACCGGATAGTGACGGACAGCCACAACAGCCTCACTGATCACTGTGACACCACACCTTCAGGGGCGTAACACTCTCATTACACCCCGGTGCAGAGACTGCACATGCTCTGCACGGATCACCCCGACGGACTTCGAGGAGTACGACACGTGGATCCCCTCTTCCCGGCCCTCAACGCCGCGCACGGCGAGGCCCTCCGGTTCGGCGACCGCTCGCTGACCTACCCCGAACTGGGCGCGAGCGCGGGGGCGTTGGCGCTGCGGCTGCGCGGCGCGAGCCGGGTCGCCGTCTGGGCGACACCGTCCCTGGAGACGGCCGTCGGCGTGGTCGCCGCACTGCTCGCCGGGGTTCCCGCGGTGCCGCTCAACCCGAAGTCGGGCGACTCCGAGCTCACGCACATCCTGCGCGACAGCGCGCCCTCCCTGGTGCTCGCCGGGCCCGGCGTCCAACTGCCGCCCGCCCTGGGCGACGTGGCCCGGCACGACGTCGACGTACGGCCGGACGACGCGGCCCGCCCGTCGGGCGCGCCCACCGAACCCGACCCCGAATCCCCCGCCCTGATCGTCTACACCTCCGGCACCACGGGCCCGCCCAAGGGCGCCGTCCTGCCGCGCCGCGCGATCGCCGCCACGCTCGACGCCCTGGCGGACGCCTGGCAGTGGACCGGCGACGACGTCCTCGTGCACGGCCTGCCGCTCTTCCACGTGCACGGTCTGATCCTCGGCACGCTCGGCCCGCTGCGGCGCGGCGGCTCCGTGCGCCACCTCGGCCGGTTCGCCACCGAGGGCGTGACGCGCGAGCTCGGCTCCGGGGCGACCATGCTGTTCGGGGTGCCGACGATGTACCACCGGATCGCCGAGGCCCTGCCGGACGACCCGGAGCTGGCGAAGGCGCTGGCCGGGGCGCGGCTCCTGGTGTCCGGCTCGGCGGCGCTCCCGGTGCACGACCACGAGCGCATCGCGGCCGCCACCGGGCGCCGCGTCATCGAGCGGTACGGCATGACGGAAACGCTGATGAACACGAGTGTGCGGGCCGACGGCGAGCCCCGCGCGGGCGCGGTCGGTGTGCCACTGCCCGGCGTCGAACTGCGTCTGGTCGACGAGGCGGGCGAGGAGATCACCGCGGACGGGCCGGAGGCGGTCGGCGAGATCCAGGTGCGCGGCCCCAACCTCTTCACGGAGTACCTGAACCGCCCGGACGCGACCGCGGGGGCTTTCGCGCCCGGCGGCTGGTTCCGCACCGGCGACATGGCCGTGCGGGACCCCGACGGTTACGTACGCATCGTCGGCCGCAAGGCCACCGACCTCATCAAGAGCGGCGGCTACAAGATCGGCGCGGGCGAGATCGAGAACGCGCTCCTCGAACACGAGGGGGTGCGGGAGGCCGCGGTCACCGGCGAGCCCGACCCCGACCTCGGGGAGCGGATCGTGGCGTGGGTGGTCCCCGCCGACCCTGAGGCGCCCCCGGCCGCCGCGGAGCTGGCGGACCACGTGGCGTCGAGCCTTGCGCCGCACAAGCGGCCGCGGGTGGTGCGCTATCTGGAGGCGCTGCCGCGCAACGACATGGGGAAGATCATGAAGCGGGCGCTGGTACGGGACTCAAGTCCCTCCGGCGATTGAGGAGCGGGTCCGGGGCGGAGCCCCGCGTCGGTGAGCGACACGGGGCCCCGCCCTCGGGGCTACTTCACCCCCACCGCCCGGATGATCTCCTGGGAGACGGCCCCGCCCCGGTCGTCGGAGGCAGCGGCCCGCAAGGACACCGACTCGGCGTCAGCGGGGACCTTCACCTTCCCCACCCACGACGCCTTCTTGCCGTCCCGGTCCAGGGCGACCGCCTTCCACGTCACGCCCTCGTCGTACGAGACGGACAGCTTCCCGCCCCCGATGACACCCGTGTCCGGCGCCCCCTTCACGTACTCCGCGAAGATTCCGACCGGCACGGTCCGCCCGCCCCGCACGTCGCCCGACAGGGACGTGTCCACGTCGAAGCCGAGGTTGAGCAGGGGGAGGAACGTCTTCTTGCCGGCCGGGGTCTGTGCGGACCGGAAGGTCCACTCCGCGTGGCCCTTCGTCGCGAGCCGCCACCGCTCCCGGTCGAGCGTCGTGTCGGTCACGACCTTGTACGTGTGCTCGGCGGGGTCCGCGTCCCACACGTACACGCCCGAGCTCTTGCGCCGGTCGGCGCTCACCCCGTCCACGAAGACCTCGCTGACCTGCGTCATCGAGTCCTCGTTCCAGACGTCGCCGAAGCCGGTGTGGTCGGGGCCCGAGTCGCCCCAGCCGGGCACGTTGAACGCCAGGTCGTTTCCGCTGCGCGTCTGGCCCCAGCCGAGGCCGGTGCCGAGCCAGGGGTGCAGCACCGGCTTGAACCAGTTCAGCTCCGCGTGCCTGCCGCCCTTGTAGGCGACCAGGCCGCTGCGCTCCTCCAGCGCCCCGGGCCCGGTGGACACGGACTCGTGCCACAGCTGACCCTGGCCCGTGGAGACGTACTCCGTCCGCTCGGCCGGATAGTCGATCTTCTCCTGGAAGCCGAAGCCGACGGGGAAGGTGTCGGTGATCGAGTACCGGTACTCGCCGCCCGCGGCGGGCTCCACGGCGTGGAACCTGGTGTCCAGCACGCCCAGTTCACGCTTCTTCGGCTCGTACGTGAGGTCCTTCGGGACGGCCCCTTGGTGGCCCTCGGAGAGGTCGTACACGTAAGGGGTGTTGACGGTGCCGGTGCTCTCGACCTTCCTGCCCGCCTTCGCGGCCTCGATCAGCCGCGCCCCGTCGGCGGCGTCGACCGTGGCAATCTGCAGCGGCCGGTCGCCGTTGTCGTCCGTGCCGAACCAGGCGTTCAGGCGGCCCGGCTGCCCGTCCGTCACGAACAGCGCATCGGCGCCCGCGTCCTGGGCGGCCTGCCCCAGCTGCTCCGGGGTGACCGCGCCCGTGCGGCGCACGACGACGGCCCTGCCGCGGACGTCCTTGCCCTCGTACGCGGCCGGGGTGCCGTCGCCCGCGTCCACCAGGGACCACTTGTGCCGCCCCTCGGCGATCGTCCCGCCGGGCTGGGCGACGGCCTCGCGCAGGCCCTTCACGTCCACGAGAGGCTTACCGAGCCGCCACACGGTGCGGTACTCGAAGCTGCCCTCGGTGACCTCCGCGGTCGGCGCGGCGAAGACGCTGTCGTACTTCACGGGCACCTGGACGGCGCCCATCAGCTCGGCGCCGCCGGCCTTCCTGTCGTACTCCATCAGCAGCTGCCGGGTCTCGGTGCGCCGGTCCACACCGGCCTTGATCTCGCGCAGCCGCCGCCCGTCCAGGGTGATGGCGCGGTCCCGGTCGAGGCGGATCTGCGGGTCGGCGAGGAAGCCGAGGCCGAGGGAGTCCTCGCCCTTGGCGCCGCGCACGTCGAGGAAGGTCGAGAGGGCGTACGTGCCGGGCTTCAGGCGCAGTTCCAGGGTGCCGGAGTCGCCGACGGCGGCCGGGAACGGTTCGGTGCCCCCGGCGAGCTGCTGCACCACGAGGTCGGCGGGGGCCGCGGCGCCGTCACGGTCCTTCACGTGGACGGTGAGCGTGTACCGCTCCTCCTCCTTGACCATGCCGAACGCGGTGTGCGCGACCTTCTTCCCCTCGACGCTCGCGACGACTGCGCCGCTGGTGTTCCCGACGGGCGCCTTCGCGCCGTCCCCGGTGACGGTGGTCGACGCGGTGCCGTGCGCCGGGACGGTGAGGGTGGAGTCGGCGAGCGTCACGACGCCGTCAGCCGCACCCTGCGCGACAAGTCGCAACTCCACAGCTTCGCTCGATGAGTTGGTGTAGGTGATGGTCCTGTCGACGGGCTTGTTGTCCTCGTAGGGCCAGCCGTAGAAGCCGAGGTCGGCGCTGCCCGTCGCGGTGACCTTCGCGTCGATGGCGCCGGGCACACTGACACGCCCCGAACCCAACGCGTACGCGGACGCGCCGAGTTGCTCGGAGCCGGACATCAGGGCGTCCTTGAGCCGCGCGCCGGTCCAGTCGGGGTGCCGCTCGGCGAGCAGGGCGGCGACGCCCGCGACGTGCGGCGTCGCCATCGACGTACCGCTCATCTCCGTGTAGAAGCCCTCGCCGCCGGTGAGCTGGGAACGGGCGGCGAGGATGTCCACGCCGGGCGCCGACAGGTCGGGCTTGAGGGCGTGGTCGCCGGCACGGGGGCCCTGGCTCGTGAAGTACGCGGCCTCGTCGGCGGAGTCGACGGCGCCGATGGTCAGTGCCGAGTCGGCGGCGCCGGGCGAGCCTATGGAGGAGGGCGCGCCCGTGTTGCCCGCGGCGACGACGAAGAGGGCGCCGGTCTTCTCGGAGAGGGAGTTCACGGCGGCGGCCATCGGGTCGGTGCCGTCACTCGCCTCCGACGAGCCGAGGCTCATGGAGACGACCTTGGCGTCGACGTCCTCTGCCGCCCACTCCATGCCCGCGATGATCTCCGACTCGCTGCCGAAGCCCTCGTCGCTGAGCACCTTGCCGACGGCGAGCGAGGCGCCCGGCGCGACGCCCTTCTCCTTGCCGCCCTCGGACGCGGCGCCGCTGCCGCCGACGGTGGAGGCGACATGCGTCCCGTGCCCGTTGCGGTCGGCGACCTCCTCCCCCGCGACGAAGCTTCTGGACTCCCCGACGCGCCCCTTGAGGTCCGGGTGCCCGGCGTCGACACCGGTGTCGAGGACGGCGACCTTGACACCCTTGCCCGTCAGCCCGGCCGCCCATGCCTTCGGAGTGCCGATCTGTTCGTTGCTCTGCGCCATGTCCGCCTCGACGCGCCCGTCGAGCCACACCTTGCCGACGCCGGACGCCTTGCTCCGCACGGACCGCCACAGCGCGCCCGGCTCCTCCGCGGTGACGGCGACGCCCTCGACGCTCTTCAGGGAGCGCACCTTCTCGACCCCGCGCGGCAGCTCGCGCTCGCCGCGGGCCTTCTTGTCGTACGTGACGATGAGGGGCAACCCGGGCCCGGCCTCGCCCTGCCCGCCGGGCTTCCCCGGCTTCCCCGGCTCCCCTGGCTCCCCTGGCTCCCCCGGCTTCCCTGGCTCCCCTCGCTTCCCCGGCTCCCCTTGCTTCCCCGGCTCCGCGAGACCCTGCCGGATCAGCTCGGTCACGTCGAACAGCCGCTCGTCGAGGACACCGGACCGCAGATACGGCCGCGCCTCGTCCGGTACGACGGTGACGTGCCCGCCCGCCACCTGACTGCGCACCGCCCCGCTCGCCCCGGCGGGCCGGTCGACGGTGACGGTCTGCCGCCCGCCGCCGAGCCGGGTGACGGTGACCTTGTCCCCGGTGATCAGGGTGACGGTGTGGGTGGCTGTGGCGGTACGGGCGGCACTGGCGGCGGTACGGGCGGCACCGGTGGCGCGGGTGTCCTCGGGGGCGGCGTCGGCCACGGCGCCCTGCCCGGCGGGAAGCAGGGCGAACGCGAGACCGGCGGCGGCCACGAGCGCGGCTCTTCGCCGTACGGGAGCTCTGGTCATGGGGCTGCCTCTCTTCGTCGGACCCGGGCGGGAGGGGTGGTGCCCGAGTGCTGCGAAAAGTGTCAGGTCCCTTCTGTTGCAGGTGAGTTGACGGAACGTGGCGGAAAGCCGCCAGGGCAACAATCCGCCAGGACGCCCCTTCCGCGGTCCGCCACGGCAGTGCGCCACCGCAGTGCACCCCCGCAACCCCCGCAGTGCGCCCCGCAACCCCCGCAGTGCGCCACCGCCCCGGCCCGTCGGCGTGCCGAGGCAGCTGCGAATCGGGTTCCCCCGGGCCGCCTGAGGACCCGTCACCGAAAAACCACCCGTGCGGCGGCACCCCGCCCGGCTCAGGCCAGCGCGCGGGCCGCGCGCGTCCGCCGCACGATGCGAGACAGGACCGCCGTCCGTCGGTCCGTACGGTCTGCGCTCTCGGGAGGACCTGCCATGACCGTCAGTCTGGAGCAGTTGCGCCGCTGCCACATCGCCGTCGACCTGGGCGCCGCGAGGACCCGGGTGTTCGTGAAGGGGGCCGGGCTCGTCGTCGACGAGCCGAGCGCCGCCGCCGTGAACACCCGGACGGGCGCGCTCATCGCGGTCGGCCAGTTCGCCGAGCAGATGACGGGACGCACGCCCGGCTACATCCGCGTGGTACGTCCCGTCTCCGGCGGCACCGTCGTCGACATCGAGATGGCCCAGCGCATGCTGCGCCACCTGATCGGCGAGAAGCTCCGCCGCACCCTGCGCCGCAAGCCCCGGCTGCGCGCCGCCGCGTGCACCCCGCACGACGCGGACCCGCTCGCGCAGCGCGCCGCCGTCGAGACGATGGTCGGGCTCGGCGCCCGCCGCGTGGAGCTGGTCGACACCCTCATCGCGGCGGCCGTCGGCTGCGGACTGCCCGTGGAGCGCCCCGAGGCGACGATGATCCTCGTCTGCGGCGCCGCCACCACCCAGGTCGCGGTCCTCTCCCTCGGCTCCATCGTGACCGCGGAACGCGTTCCCGTGGGCGGCGAGGCCATCGACAACGCGATCGTGCAGCACCTGCGCCACCAGCACGAACTGATGCTGCCCTCCCAGTCGGTACGGCCTCTCCAGCTCGCCCTGCGCGGCAACGGGCTCACCCCGCAGGGCCCGGAGTCGACGGAGATCCACGGCAGGGACGTCGCGACGGGGCTCGCCCGCTCGGTCCAGGTGGACACGGCCGCGGTCCGCGAGGCGATCCACACGCCGCTGACCTCCGTCCTCGACGGCATCGGAAAGGTGCTGCGCGACTGCCCGCCGGACCTGGTCGCCGACCTCGCGGACCGCGGCATCATGCTGGTCGGCGGCAGCGCACTGCTCCCCGGCCTCGACCAGATGCTGCGGGACGCGACCGGAATGCCCGTACAAATCGCGGAACGACCGGATGTGTGCGCCGTGCTGGGGCTCGGTGCGATGCTGGAGGGCAAGATCCAGCCGCTGGTCCTGGACCCGTTGTCCGGCTGACCAGGCGCCGGCCTCCACCGACCACGGAGTACGCAGTACGTGACCGAGATGCCCGAAGGAGCGGACGCGCCGCCGCCCTCGATGCGGCCGATCCTCGAAGCGGTCCTCAGCGTCGGCACGGACCTCGAACTCCGTGCCACGCTCCAGCACATCGTGGACAGCGCGGCCCGGCTGACCGGGGCGTGGCTCGGCACGCTCGCCGTCCACGCCTCCTCCGCCCCCGGTGCCGGGGGCCCGCCCGAGCTGTTCGTGGCGGGCGGCCCCGACCGCTTCCCCGACGGAGTGCCGACGGTGCGCCCGGTGGCGGACGGCACCGTCCTCCACGTGCCGATCCTCGTGCACGACGAGCCGTTCGGCACGCTGTCGCTCGCCCGCAAGGCGGGAGGCGGCCCCTTCACCGACGAGGACCGCCAGCTCCTGCGGGTGCTCGCGAGCCAGGCGGGCATCTCCATCGGCAACGCCCGCCTGTTCGAGGCGGCCCGGCAACGGGAGCGCTGGATCGAGGGCGCGGCCGCGGTCACCACGGCCCTCCTCACCGGCGAGGCCGCCGCCGACGCACTGATGACGGTCGCGGACCGGGCACGCATCCTCGCGGGTGCGGCGGCGGGCGTGATCCTCCAGCCCACGGAGTCGGGCGGCATGCGCATCGTCGCAGCCGCCACGGACGGCGAACCCCACGGGTGGGGCGCCTCGGCGGGGGAACGGGGCGGGGGCGGCCCACGGGCAGCCGGCCCGTGGACAACAGCCAGGCCCCCCACCGACGACACCCAAACCACACCCACACCCGGCCCCGACCAAGCCGCAACCAACCCCCCAGCCGCCGCAGCGTGGGCGGCACCCGAACCCCCGGACGGCAGGACCCGGGCGACCCCCGCTCCTGCCCCCCACCCCCACCACAACGACCTCATCGGCACCACCATCGAACCCGGCAGCGCCGTTCTCGCCCAACTCCTCGGCGGTGAACCTGTGTTCATCGACGACTCGGCGACCGACCCCCGGATGACCACCCACGTACGCGCCCGCTTCGGCCCCAGCATGATGCTGCCGCTGCAGGCGGGGGGCCGGCTCATCGGCACGCTCGCCCTGCCCCGCCGCCGCGGCGCACCCGCCTACACCCCGGCCGAACGCCTCCTCGCCACACAGTTCGCCTCGCAGGCCGCGCTGGCCCTCGTCCTGGCCGACGCCCAGCAGAGCCGGGAGCGCCTCGCGGTCTTCGAGGACCGCGACCGTATCGCCCGCGACCTCCACGATCTCGTCGTCCAGCGCCTCTTCGCCACCGGCATGATGCTGGAGTCGACCCGCCGCAGGGCCCGTTCGACCAAGGTCGAGTCCACTCTCGACCACGCGGTCGACGAGCTGGAGTCGACGATCCAGGAGGTCCGCACGGCCATCTTCGCGCTCCAGCAGCCGCCCGCCGACGCCCCGGCCACCTTCCGCGGCAAGGTCCTGCGCGAGACGGCGGGCGCCTCCGCGGTCCTCGGCATCCAGCCGTCCGTGCACTTCGCCGGCGCCGTCGACACGAACGTCACGGACCCGGCGGCCGGCCACCTCCTGGCCGCCCTGCGCCGCTCCCTCGCGGCCACGTCGCGTCGCACCGGCGTCACCCGCGTCGACGTGACGGTCGACGCCCGGGCGGCGCTTCCCGACGGCCGGGAGTGCGTACGCCTGACGGTGTACGACGACGGAGCCACGGACGGCGTAGAGGCGGGCACAACGGCAACCTGGCAGGCACCGCTTTAGCGCCCCACTCCAGCCCAGCCGCTCCAGCCGCTCCAGTCGCTCCCGCTGCCCCGAGCCCCGAGCTCCGAGCTCCGAGCGCTCCGAGCTCCGAGCTCCAAGCTCCGGCCCCATCGTTGCCGGGTTGCCGGACGCCGGCCCCATCGTTGCCGAGCGCCGGACTCATCGCTGCCAAACCCCAGGCCCCTCGTCGCCGGACCCCAGGCCCCTCGTCGCCGGACGCCGGACCGGCCGCCCCCGGACCGGCCGCCCCCGAACCGTCAGAGCGCCACCACCGAAACCTCCGTCGCCTTCACGCTCGTCCAGATCTCCGCCCCGTCCGTGAGGCCCAGCTCCAGCGCCGCCTGCGGCGTGATCTCGGCGACCAGGTCGGGCGCCGCGCGCGAGGTGATCAGGACGCGCAGCCGGCTCCCCGCGGTGGTGATCTCCCGTACTGTTCCCGGCCATACGTTGCGCGGGCTGCCCTCCGGCTTCTCCCGGTGCACGGACACCGCCTCCGGCGCGATGACCGCGAGCGCCCGAGCCCCGGCCTCCAGCGGATCGGCGACGACCAGGCGCCCCTCCCCCGCCAGCGCGAGCGTGCCGTCGGCGGCCGCGGTGCCGGGCCAGGCGTTGCGGCCGAGCATGCGGGCCACCCAGGGCGAACGCGGGTGCCGGGTCACCTCGGCGGGCGGCGCGTCCTGCAACGTACGCCCCTCGTCGAGCACGAGGACCCGGTCGGCCAGCGAGACCGCCTCGACGGGGTCGTGCGTGACGATGAGGCACACGCCGCCGAACCCGTCGAGGTGCCGGCGCAGGGTGTGGCGGACGTGGGCACGGGTGGTCTGGTCGAGTGCGGCGAGCGGTTCGTCGAGGAGCAGCAGCCGGGGCCTGGCCGCCAGCGCCCGTGCCAGCGCGACCCGCTGGGCCTGTCCGCCGGAGAGCTGGGCGGGCCTGCGGTGCGCGAGGTGTCCGACGCCGAGCCGGTCGAGCCAAGCCTGCGCCTCGCGGCGCGCCTCGGCCCGCCGGACGCCCTGCGCACGCAGCCCGTACGCGGTGTTGCCGAGCGCGTTCAGGTGCGGGAAGAGCGCACCTTCCTGGGGCACCCAGGCGACCCCGCGCCGGTGCGGCGGCAGCCCGGTGACGTCGCGCTCGCCGAGCCGCAGCCGTGCGTGGGCGCGCGGGGTGAGGCCGAGCAGGGCACGCAGGAGCGTGGTCTTGCCCGCGCCGTTGGGCCCGACGACGGCGATGGTGGTGCCGGGCTCCGCGTCGAGGGTGAGTTCGTTGTGGCCGGTGACGTCGGCGTGCAGGGCCCATTTCCCGCCCGGCACGGCGACCGGGTGGTGGTCGTCCCCCGCCCCCGGCGCGCCATCCCCCGCACCCGGCTCCTCAGCACCCGCCCCCGACCCGTCGGGCACAGGCCCCCGTACGCGCGCGGAGGCGGCCCCCGCCGTCCACCGCCCCCGCAGCCCGACCAGTACGGCCATCGCGATGGCGAGCAGCAGCAGCGACAGCGAGGTCGCGGCCTCCGGGGAGTCCTGGAGCAGCAGATACACCTGGAGGGGAAGGGTCTGCGTCGTGCCCGGCAGGTTCCCCGCGAAGGTGATCGTCGCCCCGAACTCGCCGAGCGCCCGCGCCCAGGTCAGCGCGGCCCCCGCCGCGAGTCCGGGGGCGACCATCGGCAGGGTGACGGTGAGGAACACCCGTACCGGAGAGGCCCCCAGTGACGCGGCGGTCTCCTCGAACCCGGGCCGCAGCCCGCCCAGCGCGCCCTCCAGACTGATGACGAGGAACGGCATGGAGACGAAGGTCGCCGCGACCACCGCACCGGACGTGTGGAAGGGCAGCACGACCCCGAAGGTGTCCTCCAGCCACGGCCCGAGCAGCCCGCGCCGCCCGAAGCCGAGCAGGAGCGCAACGCCGCCGACGGTGGGCGGCAGCACCATCGGCAGCAGGACGAGGGACCGTACGAACGCCTTGCCCCGGAACTCCACCCGGGCCAGCAGCCAGGCGAGCGGCACCCCGAACACGAGCGAGAGCCCGAGCGCCCAGAACGACACGAGCAGCGAGAGCTTCAGGGCCTGGGTGACCCCAGGAGCGGTCAGATGCGTCCCGAGGTCGCCCCACTCGGTGTGGGCGAGAACGCCGACGAGCGGCATCAGCAGGAACGCGACGGCGAGCAGCGCGGGAACGGCCAACGCGAACGGCGTACGGGTGCGGGCCCGAGCGCGGGTGCGGGTGCGGGTGCGGGTGCGGGTGCGGGTGCGGGCGCGGGCGCGGGTGCGGGTGCGGGTGCGGGTGCGGGTGCGGGTGCGGGTGCGGGTCATGGTGAGTGCCGGCTACGGCTTCTGGAAGCCGGCGTCCCGCAGAATCTTCTGCGCCTCCGGCGTGCTGAGCCACTTCACGAACGCGGCCGCGGCCTCCCCGTTCCCGGAGCCCTTGAGGGTCGCGGCCGGGTAGGAGGCGACGGCGTTCCGACCGTCCGGGATGTCGACGGCGTCGACCTTGCCGGGCGCGGTGGCGGCGTCCGTCCGGTAGACGATGCCCGCGTCGGCCTCGCCGAGCTCGACCTTGCTCAGCACGGAGCGGACGTTCGCCTCCTTGGAGACCGGCTTGACGTCGACGCCCGCCTTGTCGAGGACCTGCTTGCTGTAGCGCCCGACGGGCACGGCGTCGTCGGCGAGGACGACCTTCAGCTTGCTGTCGCCGAGGTCCTCGAGCCCCTTGACCTTGTTCGGGTTGCCTTCGCGGGTGGCGATCACGAGCCGGTTCTTGGCGATGACGGTGGGCTTGCCGGTCTCCCCCTTCAGTCCGTCCATGGTCTTGGTGTCGGCGGTGACGAGCACGTCGGCGGGCGCACCCTGCTTGACCTGGGCGGCCAGCTCCTGCGACCCGGCCGCGGAGACGGTGATCCTCGTCCCCGGGTGCTCCTTCTCGTACGCCTTCTCGGCGGTGGCGAAGACATCGGTGAGGGAGGAGGCGGCGAGGACGGTGAGGCTCACGTCCTTGCCGCCGCCGTCCTTCTTGCTCTCGCTGTCGTCGTCGTTGCCGCAGGCGGCGAGCGGAACGAGCAGCGCTGCGGTCACGGCCGCGGCGGCGGCCCGGCGGACGGTGCGTGCGGGGAACGTGACGGACATGCGGCGGGGCTCCTTGCAGAAGGCGGAGGGGAAAGGAGAAAAGGGGAAAGGAGAAAGGAGGAGGGAGGAAGGAGGCAGGAGGCAGACCTCAGGCCCGGTCGATGTGAACGCTGGTGGACTTCACCCGGGCGGTGGCCTGCACCCCGACCTCCAGGCCGAGTTCCTCCACCGCCTCCCTGGTGAGCAGGGACACCAGGCGGTGCGGGCCCGCCTGTATCTCCACCTGGGCCGCCACGTCGCCGAGCTTCACCGCGGTGACGATGCCGGGAAAGGCGTTGCGGGCGGTGGTGTACGAGACGTCCTCCTCACCGCTTCCGGCACCGGCGGCGCCGCTCTGCGCGACCTCGACGGAGAACGCGGCGAGATCGCGGCCGTCGATGAGCCGCCGCCCGCCCTCGTCGCGGTGCGTGGCGACCCGTCCGGCGTCCGCCCAGCGGCGGGCGGTGTCGGGGCTGACTCCGAGCAGACGCGCGGCCTGACCGATCGTGTAGGACTGCATATGCGACAAGATAAGCGCGCAGAGCTCGCATTTGTAAAAGTTGATACGGATATCCATGGCAGATGCGCCCGCACACCCTCCCCTCTGGAGGAACCTCCAAGCCGCCCCCTGCGCCGACACCGGCGGCCCCGAACGCGCATACGCCGCCCGAACCGGTCAACTCGCCCTCGCATGGCACTCTTCGGCAGGGACAAACACGTGCACGGCGAGGACGAACCGGCTCTGGGCACCGGCCCGGCCCCGGAGGTGGAGCGGGCCGCCCCGGACGAGCCCAGCGACCTTCCCGCGCGCTCCTGGTGGACGGTCATGCGGCGCACCGGCAAGGAGTTCATGGACGACGACCTGCCCGACCGGGCCGCCGCCCTCACCTACTACGGCGTCCTCTCCCTCTTCCCGGCGCTGCTGGTCCTGGTCTCGATCCTGGGCGTGATCGGCGAGTCCGCGACCCGTACGGTCCTCGACAACCTCCAGGAGCTGGCCCCGGGCCCGGTGCGCGACCTCCTCGGCGACGCGGTACGGCAGCTCGGGGACAGCGGTGGCACCAGCGGCGTGATGGCGATCGTGAGCCTGGTGCTGGCGGTCTGGTCGGCCTCCGGATACGTGGCGGCGTTCATCCGCACCTCCAACGCGGTCTACGACCTCCCCGAGGGCCGCCCGGTGTGGAAACTGACCCCGCTCCGCATCGCCCTGACCGTGGTCCTGATGATCCTGCTCGCCGTCAGCGCGCTGATCGTGGTCTTCACGGGCCCGCTGGCCGAGCGGGCCGGGGACGCGATCGGCGTGGGCGACGAGGCGCTGACCGCGTGGTCCATCGCCAAGTGGCCGGTCCTTCTGATCCTCGTGATCGTGATGATCGCCCTGCTCTTCTGGCGCGCCCCGAACGTCCGCGGCCCCGGCTTCCGCTGGCTGAGCCCCGGCAGCGCCCTGGCGGTCCTGCTCTGGCTGCTCGCCTCAGGCGGCTTCGCGCTGTACGTCGCCAATTTCGCCTCGTACAACAAGACGTACGGAACCCTCGCCGGTGTCGTCGTCTTCCTGATCTGGCTCTGGCTGTCGAACCTGGCGATCCTGCTGGGCCTGGAGTTCGACGCGGAACTGGCCCGCCAGCGCGCGATCTCCGGCGGCATGCCCCCGGAGGAGGAGCCCTACGTGGAACCCCGCGACACTCGCACATGGCCCCGCCGCCGCAAGCCCCGCCCGAACCCGGCGGACTGATCCCCGGCTCACCCGCCGGCCGGGCCGCGCGACCCGGTCGGCGGCCACTCGCACGCCACCCGAAAGGGCAGCCCCCGGAGGTTTGCGTCATTGACGCAGGTGGAATCGTTCCTGCGCCATGACGCTGTGGTGGGGCGGGTGGGACTCGAACCCACGGCCGACGGATTATGAGTCCGCTGCTCTAACCGGCTGAGCTACCGCCCCTAACGGCGCGTCGCGCACATTTGTGCGCGCCGTCTGCCGCAGCATAGCCGCTCATACGATCTCCTGCTTCGGATGGTCGGCATCGCTCGACCAAGAGGACCGCAGGCATGCCCGCATGGTTCCACGGGGCACGGAAAAGGACCCCCGAGAGGCTTCTCGAGGGTCCTTCTTCACAGCTCTCCCGACTGGACTCGAACCAGTAACCTGCCGGTTAACAGCCGGCTGCTCTGCCAATTGAGCTACAGGAGACCGAGCTCCCCCGACTGGACTCGAACCAGTAACCTGCCGGTTAACAGCCGGCTGCTCTGCCAATTGAGCTACAGGGGATCGTCTCGTTGCATCGAACGCACCTACCTGGGAACTCTCCGGGCGGCGCGCGCTCGCTGCGACACATACATTAGCGCAAGCAGGGGGGTGCTCCGCCAATCGGTATCCCTCGGGCGATCAGCTGGCGAGCGACAGACCAGTGACAGACGTGCGAAGCCGACGCAAGGGAAAGGGTGGCAGCCATGCGGTACCGGCTCACATTCGTGGCGGGACTGGCCCTCGGGTACGTGCTCGGGACCCGGGCCGGACGCGAGCGTTACGAGCAGTTGAAGAAGTCCGCCCGTGAGATCTCGCAGAACCCGGCCGTGCGCAACACCGTCGAGTCCGCGACTCAGCAGGGGCGCGAGGTGGCGGGCAAGGCCTTCGACACGGTCTCCGAGAAGGTCGGGGACAGGATGCCCGACTCGGTGGCCGACCGGGTCCGCTCCCTGCGCGAGCGCGGGCCGGGCGGCACCGGGGACGACTGGGGCACCAGCAACACGTAGCGGCAGGAATCACGGAGAGCGAACACGGGTGCGGGACACGTCCCCCGGTGCGGCAGAATTCCTGGCATGGGGATAGTCGCAGGGTTGGACAGTTCGCCCGATTTCACGCGCATCGTGGTCTGTGACACGGACACGGGCGCCGTACTCAAGCAGGGGTATGCCCCGCATCCGCTGGAGAACGCCGAGGGTGGCGGGCGGCCCTCCGACGTGGATCCGCAGGCCTGGCTGCTCTCCCTCGGCGAAGCCGCGGGGGGCGGCCTGCTCGAAGGCGTACAGGCCATCGGCGTGTCCGCCCAGCAGAACGCGCTCGTACCGCTCGACCAGCACGGCAACACCGTGCGGCCCGCGCTCGTCGGCAACGACCGGCGGGCGCAAGTGGCCGCCGTCGACCTCATCGACCGGGTCGGCGGCCGCGAGGCCTGGGCGCAGGCCGTCGGGTGCGTGCCGCAGGCCGCGCATCCGGTGACGAAGCTCCGCTGGCTGGCGAAGACGGAGCCGGAGTCGGCGCGGCACGTGGCCGGCCTCCTTCAGGCGCCCGACTGGCTGGTGTGGCAGCTCCTCGGCCGGCCCGCCCGGCGCACGACCGACCGCGGCGGCGCCTCGGGCACCGGCTACTGGTCGGCGGCGACCGGTGCGTACCGCCCCGACCTCGTCGAACTGGCCCTGGGACACCAGGCGATGCTGCCCGAGGTGATCGGGCCCGCCGAGGCCGCGGGGACGACGCCCGAGGGCCTGCTGATCTCCGCGGGCACGGGCGAGACGATGGCGGCGGCCTTCGGGCTCGGTGTGCAGCAGGGCGACGCCGTGGTGTCGCTCGGCGCGTCCGGGTCGGTGATGGCCGTGCACCACGAGGCGCTGACCGACGCGCGCGGCATCATCACCTCGCTCGCGGACGCCACCGGGATGCACCTGCCGGTCGTCCACACGTCGAACGCGGTGCGTGTGCTGCGCGGCACCGCCGAGATGCTCGGGATCGCCGACCTGGAGGAGCTCTCCGCGCTCGCCATGAAGTCGACGCCGGGCGCGCACGGTCTCGTACTCCTCCCCTATCTGGAGGGCGAGAAGACGCCGAACCTGCCGCACGCGGCGGGGACGCTGACCGGGCTGCGGCGCGAGTCGATGAAGCCGGAGCATCTGGCCAGGGCCGCCTTCGAGGGCATGCTGTGCGGGCTCGGGGACGCGCTGGACGTCCTGCGGGCGCGGGGGGTCGAGGTCCGGCGGGTGTTCCTCCTTGGCGCCGCCGCCGAGCTGCCCGCCGTGCAGGCCGCGGCGCCGATGCTGTTCGGTACGCAGGTCGTGGTGCCGCAGCCCGCGGACTACGCCGCGATCGGTGCGGCGCGGCAGGCCGCGTGGGCGCTGACCGGTCAACTGCCGCTCTGGCAAGGGGCCGCCGCGCAGGTATTCGAGCCCGGTGAGGAGCTCGCGGTGGGGCAGGCGGTGCGCCAGCAGCACGCGACGGTGCGGGAGCAGACGCATCCCGGGGCCTTCGCCTCCTGAAGCGGAACGCGACGCCTGCTGAAGCGAAACGCGACGCCTGCTGAAGCGGAACGCGAGCTTCGCGTTCCTTGAGTGAGCCCAGTTCTTTACCGGGGCTGAAATTTGACCCGGTCATGGGTTAATCGGTTGCACGGCCACGGGTCGGGTGTCGGAGGATGGGGGGCCTCCCCCAACCCCGCCGACCCCGACCCCTCGCCGACACCCGACTCCTCGAGAGACCGAGCGTGCTCATACGACTCCTGCGGACATACCTGCGTCCGTACCAGAAACCCATCGTCCTGCTGGTGCTGCTGCAGTTCCTGCAGACCTGCGCCGCGCTCTATCTGCCCAGCCTCAACGCCGACATCATTGACAACGGTGTCGTCGAGGGCGACACGGGATACATCCTCGGCTTCGGCGGCATCATGATCGCCGTCACCGTCGTGCAGATGGTCTGCAACATCGGCGCCGTCTTCTACGGCGCGCGGACCGCCGCCGCCCTCGGCCGCGACGTGCGGGCCGCCGTCTTCGACCGCGTGCAGTCCTTCTCCGCGCGCGAGGTGGGCCAGTTCGGCGCCCCGTCGCTGATCACGCGGACCACCAATGACGTCCAGCAGGTGCAGATGCTGGTCCTGATGTCGTTCACACTGATGGTGTCGGCGCCCATCATGTGCGTCGGCGGCATCGTGATGGCGCTCGGCCTGGACGTGCCGCTGTCCACGGTCCTCGTCGCCGTCGTGCCCGTTCTCGGCATCAGCGTCAGCCTCATCGTGCGGCGGCTCCGGCCGCTCTTCCGCACCATGCAGGAGCGGCTCGACACCGTGAACCGCGTGCTGCGCGAGCAGATCACCGGCAACCGCGTCATCCGCGCCTTCGTCCGGGACGACTACGAGAAGGAGCGCTTCAGGAAGGCCAACGCCGACCTGACCGACGTCTCGCTCGGCTCCGGCAAGCTGCTCGCGCTGATGTTCCCGATCGTCATGACCGTCGTGAACATCTCCTCGATCGCGGTGGTGTGGTTCGGCGCGCACCGCATCGACAGCGGCGGCATGCAGATCGGCGCGCTCACCGCGTTCCTCGCCTATCTGATGCAGATCGTGATGTCCGTGATGATGGCCACCTTCATGTTCATGATGGTGCCGCGCGCGGAGGTCTGTGCCGAGCGCATCGAGGAGGTCCTGGACACCGACAGCAGCGTGGTGCCCCCGGCCGCCCCGGTGCGCGAACTGCGCAGCCACGGCCACCTGGAGATCCGGGACGCGGGCTTCCGCTACCCGGGCGCCGAGGAGCCCGTCCTCAAGTCCGTCCACCTGGTCGCCCGCCCCGGCGAGACGACGGCGGTCATCGGGTCGACCGGCAGCGGCAAGTCGACGCTGCTCAGCCTCGTGCCGCGGCTCATCGACGCGACCGAGGGCGAGGTGCTGGTCGGCGGCGTGGACGTGGGCACCGTCGATCCCGTACTGCTCGCGAAGACCGTGAGCCTCGTCCCGCAGAAGCCGTACCTGTTCGCCGGCACCGTGGCCACCAACCTGCGCTACGGCAACCCGGACGCCACCGACGAGGAGCTGTGGCACGCCCTTGAGGTCGCCCAGGCCAAGGAGTTCGTCCAGAGCCTGGAGGAGGGCCTGGACGCGCCGATCTCGCAGGGCGGCACCAACGTGTCCGGTGGCCAGCGCCAGCGCCTCTCCATCGCGCGCACCCTCGTCCAGCGCCCGGAGATCTACCTCTTCGACGACTCGTTCTCCGCGCTCGACTACGCCACCGACGCCGCGCTGCGGTCCGCGCTCGGCCGCGAGACCGCCGAGGCGACCGTCGTCATCGTCGCCCAGCGCGTGTCGACCATCCGGGACGCCGACCGCATCGTGGTCCTCGACGAGGGCCGGGTCGTGGGCACGGGACGCCATCACGAGCTGATGGAGAGCAACGAGACCTACCGGGAGATCGTCCTCTCCCAGCTGACGGAAGCGGAGGCCGCGTAATGCCCCCTGGCATCGGTGGACCGATGATGGGGCCGGACTCCCGGTCCATGGACTTCAAGGGCTCCGGCAGGCGACTGCTCGCGCAGTTCAGGCCCGAACGGGCCACGATGTACGGGATGCTCGTCGCCGGCGTCCTGAGCGTCGCGCTCTCCGTGCTCGGCCCGAAGATCCTCGGCCGCGCGACCGACCTGCTCTTCGCGGGCATCGTCGGCCGTGACATGCCCGAGGGAACGACGAAGGAACAGGCCCTCGACGGCCTGCGCGCCAAGGGCGAGGGCGGCATGGCCGACATGCTCTCCGGCGTCGACTTCACGCCCGGCGAGGGCATCGACTTCGGCGCGGTGGGCGAGGTCCTGCTGCTCGCGCTCGGCACGTTCGTGGTGGCGGGCCTGCTGATGGCCGTGGCGACGCGGCTGTCGAACCGCGCCATCAACAGCACCGTCTTCCGGCTGCGCGGCGACGTACAGGCGAAGCTGTCGCGGCTCCCGCTGTCGTACTTCGACAAGCGGCAGCGCGGCGAGGTGCTGAGCCGCGCCACGAACGACATCGACAACATCAACCAGACGCTGCAGCAGACGATGGGCCAGCTCATCAACTCGCTGCTGACCATCATCGGCGTCCTGGTGATGATGTTCTGGGTGTCGCCGCTGCTCGCGCTGGTGGCGCTGGTCACCGTGCCGCTGTCGTTCTTCGTGGCGACGAAGGTCGGCAAGCGGTCGCAGCCGCAGTTCGTGCAGCAGTGGAAGACCACCGGCACGCTCAACGCCCACGTCGAGGAGATGTACACCGGGCACACCCTGGTGAAGGTGTTCGGGCGGCAGGAGGAGTCCGCGAAGGCGTTCGCCGAGCAGAACGAGCAGCTGTACGAGGCCGGGTTCAAGGCGCAGTTCAACAGCGGTGTCATGCAGCCGCTGATGTTCTTCGTCTCGAACCTCAACTACGTGCTGGTCGCCGTGGTGGGCGGTCTGCGGGTGGCCTCCGGGTCGCTGTCGATCGGTGACGTGCAGGCCTTCATCCAGTACTCGCGGCAGTTCTCGATGCCGCTCACGCAGGTCGCCTCCATGGCGAACCTCGTACAGTCGGGTGTCGCGTCCGCCGAGCGGATCTTCGAGATCCTCGACGCGGAGGAGCAGGAGGCCGACCCGGTGCCCGGCGAGCGGCCCGAGAAGCTGCGCGGGCGCGTCGGGATGGACCACGTGTCCTTCCGCTACGACAAGGACAAGCCGCTCATCGAGGACCTCTCCCTGGTCGTCGAGCCGGGCCACACGGTCGCCATCGTCGGGCCGACGGGCGCGGGCAAGACCACGCTGGTCAACCTGCTGATGCGGTTCTACGAAGTGACCGGTGGGCGCATCACCCTGGACGGCGTCGACATCGCCGGGATGTCGCGGGAGGAACTGCGGGCCGGGATCGGCATGGTGCTCCAGGACACCTGGCTGTTCGGCGGCACCATCGCGGAGAACATCGCGTACGGCGCGGCGAAGGACGTCACGCGCGAGGAGATCGAGGAGGCGGCGCGCGCCGCCCACGCCGACCGCTTCGTGCGGACACTTCCCGACGGTTACGACACCGTGATCGACGACGACGGCACGGGCGTGAGCGCGGGCGAGAAGCAGCTCATCACCATCGCGCGGGCGTTCCTCTCCGATCCGGTGATCCTGGTGCTCGACGAGGCGACGAGCTCCGTCGACACCCGCACCGAGGTGCTGATCCAGAAGGCGATGGCCCGGCTCGCGCACGGGCGCACGTCGTTCGTGATCGCGCACCGGCTCTCCACCATCCGGGACGCGGACACGATCCTGGTGATGGAGAACGGTTCGATCGTGGAGCAGGGCACCCACGATGCCCTGCTGGCGGCGGACGGGGCGTACGCGCGTCTGTACGCGGCTCAGTTCGCGCAGGCCGTCGCGGAGGTCGACTGAGGAGCCGTGGGGCCCGGGTCCGCGGACCCGGGCCTCAGTCCAGGTAGCCCCTCAGCTGGTCCGCGAACGCGTGGTCCCGCAGCTTGTTGAGGGTCTTGGACTCGATCTGGCGGATGCGTTCGCGGGTCACCCCGAAGATCCGGCCGATCTCCTCCAGGGTGCGGGGCCTGCCGTCCGCGAGGCCGTAGCGGAGCTGTACAACCTTGCGTTCGCGTTCGCCGAGCGTGGAGAGGACCGCTTCCAGGTGCTCGCGGAGCAGCAGGAACGCCGCCGATTCCACGGGGCTCGTGGCGTCGCCGTCCTCGATGAGGTCGCCGAGCGCGACGTCGTCCTCCTCGCCGACGGGGGCGTGCAGCGACACGGGTTCCTGGGCCAGGCGCAGGACTTCGCTGACGCGCTCGTGCGGGAGGTCCAGATGGGCGCCGACCTCTTCGGGCGTGGGTTCGTACCCTCGCTCCTGGAGCATGCGCCGCTGGACGCGTACGACACGGTTGATGAGCTCCACGACGTGCACGGGCACGCGGATCGTGCGGGCCTGGTCCGCGAGGGCGCGGGACATGGCCTGGCGTATCCACCAGGTCGCGTACGTGGAGAACTTGTAGCCCCGGGCGTAGTCGAACTTCTCGACCGCCCTGATCAGGCCGAGGTTTCCCTCCTGGACCAGGTCGAGCATGGTGAGCCCGCGGCCCACGTACCGCTTGGCGACGGAGACGACCAGGCGGAGGTTGGCCTCGATGAGGCGGCGCTTGGCCATCCGGCCCATGACGACCAGCTTGTCCAGGTCCAGGGCGAGTTGGGAGTCCAGGTCGGGGGTGCTGCTCAGCTTCTCCTCGGCGAAGAGGCCGGCCTCGACGGCGCGGGCCAGCTCCACCTCCTCCGCCGCGGTGAGCAGCGGAATCCGCCCGATCTCGCGCAGGTACTGGCGGAACAGGTCGGACGAGGGGCCGCTGGTGTCGGCGCGGCTGCGAGGGGTGGGCAGGTCGAGGGTCTCGGGCTCCAGCGCCTCGGGGGCGTCGTCCCGGGGTTCGGCGGTTTCGGGGGTCTGTGCCGCTTCGGGGGCCGCTTCCCGTGCTTCCAGGGTTTCCGGGTGCCGGGTGGCTCGGCTCTGGGGCGGGACCGACTCCAGGACGTTCGTATCCGCATCCGCGCGCGCGGCGGTGTCGGTCTGGGTGAGGGTCTGGGTCTGCACGGGGGCGACCTCCAGGGTGATCGCTGCTGAGGCGTGCGGCAACGGGAGAGGGACGACGGCCTCGCCGCTGTCCGTCCCGGACACGATGTGTGGAACCGCGGATGTGTCGGACCCGCTGTCTGCGGGTCGGCCGCGCTCCGAGGACTCAGGCACCGGAACCCAGTGTGGGGCACGACACACGGCCGCCACGAGGGGCGTGCGGTGACTTTTTGAGTCCGGTCCGTGACCGCTTGGTTACCCGACGGGTAACCCTCGGCGCCCGGGACGAACCCCGGACGGCCCGCCGACTCGCCTCAGAGCGCGTCCGCGCCCCGCTCGCGGAGCGCCTGGCCGTACTGCTGGAGGACCCACAACTCGCTCTGGACGGCGGCCAGGTGCTGGGGATCGCCGCCCGCGCCGAGGCGGGCGAGGCTGCCCTGGACGTCGCGGATGCGGCGGTCGACGGCGCGCAGCCTGACCTGGACCAGCTGCATGCCCGCGTACATCTCGTCGACGGTCTTGCGCAGGATCGCCTCGACGGCGAGCTCGGTGACCATGGAGCGGACCGCGTCGTCGGGCGCCGCGTCGCGGACGCGGACGAGGTACTCCTGCGGGTCCTGCGCGCCCTGTTCGGCGCCGCCCGCCTCCTCGATGGCGCGGCGCACCGCGGCGTAGGGCGGGGCGGTGAACTCGTCCAGGCCGTACGCGTCGAAGGCCGGGGAGACCAACTGCGGGTACTGCAGGGCGAGTTTGATCAGCTCGCGCTCGGTGCGGTGGGCGGGGCTGCGCAGGTTGAGGGCGGGGCCGCTGAAGCCCTGCGACGCGGTCTCGTACGCCGGGGAGGAGCGCTGGGGGGCCGGGGCGGGGCCCCTGCCGCCGCGGTCGCGGGCCCAGCGGGCCAGCTGGGCGACGCGCTTGACGACGAACTGCGTGTCGAGGATGCCGAGCATGCCGGCGAGCTGCACGGCGACCTCGTGCTGCGCGCCGCTGTTCTTGATGCGGGCCACCACGGGGGCGGCCTCGTCCAGGGCGGCGGCGCGGCCCGCGGGGGTCTCCAGGTCGTACCGGGAGACGATCTGGCGGAGTGCGAACTCGAAGAGCGGCGTGCGCGGTTCGACCAGGTCGGCGACCGCGGCGTCGCCCTTGGCGAGGCGCAGGTCGCAGGGGTCCATGCCGTCGGGGGCGATCGCGATGTACGTCTCGGCGGCGAACTTCTGGTCGTCCTCGAAGGCGCGCAGGGCGGCCTTCTGGCCGGCCGCGTCACCGTCGAAGGTGAAGATCACCCGGGCCGAGCCGTTGTCCATCAGGAGGCGGCGGAGGATCTTGATGTGGTCGCCGCCGAAGGCCGTGCCGCAGGTCGCGATGGCGGTGGTGATGCCCGCGAGGTGGCAGGCCATCACGTCGGTGTAGCCCTCGACGACGACGGCGCGGCTGGACTTGGCGATCTCCTTCTTGGCGAGATCGATGCCGTACAGGACCTGGGACTTCTTGTAGATCGGCGTCTCGGGCGTGTTCAGGTACTTCGGGCCGTTGTCGTCGTCGCGGAGCTTGCGGGCGCCGAAGCCGACCACTTCGCCGCCGATGTCGCGGATCGGCCACATGAGGCGGCCGCGGAAGCGGTCGATGGGGCCGCGGCGGCCCTCCTGGGAGAGGCCGGAGAGGGTCAGCTCCTTGTCGCTGAAGCCCTTGCCGCGCAGATAGCGGGTGAGGTGGTCCCAGCCCGCGGGGCTGTAGCCCACGCCGAAGTGCGCGGCCGCGGCCTGGTCGAAGCCGCGCTCGGCGAGGAACTTGCGGCCGATCTCGGCCTCGGCGCTCTCCAGCTGGTCCACGTAGAACTGGGCGGCGATCTTGTGGGCCTCGACGAGGCGGATGCGCTCGCCGCGCTGGTGCGAGGGGTTGTACCCGCCCTCTTCGTAGCGCAGCGTGATGCCTGCCTGGGCGGCGAGGCGCTCGACCGTCTCGGAGAACGTGAGGTGGTCGATCTTCATCACGAAGGCGATCGTGTCGCCGCCTTCCTGGCAGCCGAAGCAGTGGAAGAGACCCTTGCTCGGGCTGACCTGGAAGGACGGTGACTTCTCGTCGTGGAAGGGGCACAGACCCTTGAGGTTTCCACCCCCCGCGTTGCGCAGCTGGAGGTAGTCGGAGACCACGGCGTCGATCGGGACCGCGTCCCGAACCGCCTTCACGTCCTCGTCATTGATCCTGCCTGCCACGTACGAATACTACGGCTCGCCTGTGACACTCCCGTCCGGCCCGGTCACGTCAGGAGCGACGCCAGGGGGGTCGACGGGTCCGCGAGGGCGTCGGGGTCGGGGCGGGCGCCCCGCAGGATGAGCTGCTGGATCGGCTCCGTGACGTCCCACACATTCACGTTCATGCCCGCGAGGACCTGTCCCTCGCGCAGCCAGAAGGCGATGAACTCGCGCTTGCCGGCGTCACCGCGGACCACCACTTGGTCGTACGCGCCCGGGGGCGCCCAGCCCGAGTACTCCATGCCCACGTCGTACTGGTCGGAGAAGAAGTAGGGCACACGGTCGTACGTGACGTCCTGGCCGAGCATGGCGCGGGCCGCGGCGGGGCCTCCGTTGAGGGCGTTGGCCCAGTGCTCCACGCGGAACCTCGTGTCGAAGAGCGCGTGGCGGACGGCGGCCACGTCGCCCGCCGCGTGGATGTCGGGGTCGGAGGTGCGCAGCGACGCGTCGACGGCGATGCCGCCCCCGTCGGCGCGGTCGGCCAGGTCGAGGCCCGCGGACTCGGCGAGGGCCGTGCGCGGGGCCGCGCCGATCGCGGCCAGCACGTCGTGCGCGGGGTGCTCCTCTCCGTCGTCGGTGCGGGCGGCGAGGACCATGCCGTCCTGGCCGACGATCTCGGTGAGCCGGGCACCGAAGTGGAAGCGGACGCCGTGCTCGGCGTGCAGGTCGGCGAAGACCTGGCCGATCTCGGGGCCGAGGACGCCGTGCAGCGGGGTCGGCTCGGGCTCGACGACGGTGACCTCCGCGCCGTACTCCCGGGCGGCCGCCGCGATCTCCAGGCCGATCCAGCCGGCGCCCGCGATCACCAGGTGGCCGTTGTCCCTGCCCAGGGCGGCCAGGACGTGGCGGAGGCGGTCGGCGTGCGCGAGGCGGCGCAGGTGGTGGACGCCCGCGAGGTCCGTGCCCGGGACGTCGAGGCGGCGGGGCTCGGCGCCGGTGACCAGCAGCAGTTTGTCGTAGCGGATGACGGTGCCGTCGCCCAGGCGCACGGCCTTCGCCGCACGGTCGACGGCGACGACGGTCTGGCCCAGGTGCAGCTCGATGTCCGCCTGCGCGTACCACCCCGGTTCGTGGACGAAGACGCTGTCGCGCTCCTCCTTGCCCAGGAGGTACCCCTTGGACAGGGGCGGGCGCTCGTAGGGGTGGTCACGCTCGTCGCCGATGAGGATCACCCGGCCGGTGAACCCTTCGGAGCGGAGCGTCTCGGCCGCCTTGGCGCCGGCCAGCCCTCCTCCGACAATGACGAACGTCTGATCCGCGTCGACCACTTGATGCCTCCTTGCCCGGGGTACCGGGGATGTCCCCCGGAAGAACACAGCGTTGCCCTTCGGCCTTGCCGCAACAGGGAGCGTCCCGCACAGAGCGTGATGGGGGAAGGGGGCGTGGCTCCGACTGGCCACATTTCGTCACGCCCTGTGGTCACTCCATGGTCACTTACCGTCGTTTCACCGGGGTCTCGCCGTCAGTCGGGTGTGCAGGGCGCGGGCCGCCGCGTCGGTGAGGGACGCGATCTGGTCGACCACGACGCGCTGGGTGGCACGGTCGTCGGGAGCCGCGTCGTACAGCGCCCGGAACTGCGGGTCGAGCCCGTCGGGGGCGCGGGTGGTGAGCGCCTCCGCGAGCTCGGCGACGACGATGCGCTGGTCGGCGCGGAGCCGCTCCTGGGCTGGGCGCTGCATCACATAGCGGTCGGCGACGGCCTTGAGCACGGCGCATTCGTGCCGCGCCTGGCGGGGGACGACGAGCTCGGCGGCGTACCGCGTGAGGGAGCCCGGGCCGAACCGCGCGCGGGTGGCGGTCTCCGCGGCCAGGCAGAAGCGGCCGATGAGCTGGCTTGTGGCGTCCTTCAACCGGGCCTGGGCGACGGCCGAGCCGTCGTACCCGTGCGGCCACCAGTCCTGGTCCAGGAGGCGGTCGAGTGCCTGGGCGAGCTCTTCGGGGTCGGTGTCCGAAGGGACGTAGCGGCCGAGCGCCACGGCGTAGATGTCCTGCCGCTCGGGCTCCGCGTGCAGCGCGTTCGGATCGATGTGTCCGGCGTGCAGGCCGTCTTCGAAGTCGTGGACCGAGTACGCGACGTCGTCCGACCAGTCCATGATCTGTGCCTCGAAACAGATGCGCTGTCCCGGAGCCTCCTTGCGGACCCAGTCGAAGACGGGCCTGTCGTCTTCGTAGACACCGAATTTGGGGGACGCCGGGTCGGCCGGGCGGCCGCCGCGCGGCCAGGGGTACTTGGTGGCGGCGTCGAGGGCGGCGCGCGTGAGGTTGAGGCCGACGCTGACGAGGTCACCGGAGGACTCGGAGCGGACGAAGCGCTTCGGCTCGATGCGGGTGAGGAGCCTGAGCGACTGGGCGTTGCCCTCGAAACCTCCGCAGTCGGCCGCCACTTCGTTCAGCGCCTGCTCTCCGTTGTGTCCGAACGGGGGGTGCCCGAGGTCGTGGGAGAGGCAGGCCATCTCGACCAGGTCGGGGTCGCAGCCCAGGGCGGCGCCCAGCTCGCGGCCCACCTGGGCGCACTCCAGAGAGTGCGTCAGACGGGTGCGGGCGCTGGCGTCCCAGGCCTGGCTCCTGGTGCCGGGCGTGACGACCTGGGTCTTGCCCGCGAGGCGGCGCAGCGCAGCGGAGTGCAGGACGCGCGCGCGGTCGCGCTGGAAGGCCGTGCGCCCCGGCCTCTTGTCGGGCTCGGCGGCCCACCGCTCGACGGCTGCTTCGTCGTATGCGGAGTAGGCGGTGGGGGCGGTGGGGGCGGAGCAGGCGTTGTCGGCAGTGCGGGTCTCGGGGTGGGCCTCGGGTCGCGCGTTCGGTGCTGTGCCTTCCATGCACCGACAGTAGACGCAAGCAGTGACAAACAGGGATCTGGCCCCTTGGATTCAGCCTCCGTCAGACGCTGGTCAGGCGACGCTGCGGGGCCGGTGCCGGTGCGGTGCGTGCCTGGTCGCGTGCCTGGTCGCGTGCTCGGTCGCGTGCCTGGTCGTAGCGGTGCAGGACGAGCCGGGCGAGCGCCGCGTGGGGGCCGAGGGGGGCGGCGGCGATCCAGGGAGCCGCGGCGGCGCTCTGGGTGGCGAAGCGGCCGGGTGCGGTGAAGTAGGCGGCGACGGCGGTGCGCGTCCGTCCGGCCGCGGCCAGGGCTTCGAGCGCTTCCGGCACGGTGCGGGGGCAGGCCGCGGTGGGCGCCGCGTAGGCCGGGAGTACGGGGACGCCCAGGCGTTCGGCGAGCAGTTCGGCGGCGGTCTCCGTGTCGGCGGCCGACTCCGGGTCGCGGGAGCCCGCGGCGGCGAGGACCACCGCGTGCCCGCGTCGCGCCCCCGCGCCCCGGGGCCGCTCCGGCCAGCCGGCCTGGACGAGCCGGGCGTGCAGGGCTTCGGCGAGCAGTGGGTGGGGGCCGAGCGGGGCGGCGACGCGGATGTCGAGGTGGGGGGCGCCCGCCGCGGCCGCCGGTATGTCGCGCTTGACGTGCTGGCCACGGCCGAGGAGCAGCGGCACGAGCACCGCGGAGCCGGGGCGCTGCGCGGCGAGGGTGTCGGTGAGCAGCGGCTCGTTCAGCTCGATGTGGCCGAGGCGGACGGTGAGGCCGGGGCGTTGCTCACGGATCCGCTCGGCGAGGGCCGTGACGGTGGTGAGGGCGCGCGGGTCGCGGCTGCCGTGGGCGACGAGGACGAGTGTGGGGCTGAGCTGGGTGCCGAGCCGGCTGGTGATGCGGTCCATGATCTGCGCCGTACTGTCGAGGTGAGTGCTGCCGGACTCGTCGTGAAGAGGGTTCGACGGCGTCATGAACCGAGGATGGCCGGGACACATTGCGGACGCGTTGCGCGGTCGTGACGACTGTTTTCATCGGGCTCACGGTGGGCTGCGGGGCGCTGTCAGGGTTGGGTCGGGGTGGTGTCGGGGTGCTGTCGGGGGTGTTTCGGGGGCATGGGTCGCTGACGTGGCCCGCGGGGGCCGTTTACGGTTGTGGCATTGATCGGATCGGGGGAGATCCGGCGGGCACGGGGGCGGATCACTGATGGAAAGACATGGGGACGGGGCGCGGAGGCTGTCGGGGCCGTCGTGGGCGCGGTCGTCGTGGGCGCGGTCGTCGTGGGCGCGCAAGCCGGACTGGTTGCGGCTGCCGCGCTCGCGGCGGGGACAGCGGCGGGCCGTGCAGGCGGTGATGGCGCTGTGCGTCCTCGCGCTGCTGCCCGCGACCTGGCTGTTCGTGACGACGGACGACAAGGTGGGCACGGTCGCGGAAGCGCCGCGCACCCGGGTCGCGGTGGTCTTCGGCGCCGGACTGTGGAAGGGCGAGCCGTCGCCCTATCTGGCGCACCGGCTCGACGCGGCGGCGGAGTTGTACCGTGCGGGGCGGATAGAGGTCGTGCTCGTCACGGGCGACAACAGCCGCGAGGAGTACGACGAGCCGGACGCCATGCGCGCCTATCTGAAGAAGCACGGCGTGCCGGGCCGCCGCATAGTGAGTGACTACGCCGGATTCGACACGTGGGACTCCTGCGTCCGCGCCAAGAAGATCTTCGGCGTGGACCGGGCGGTGCTGATCAGCCAGGGCTTCCACATACGCAGGGCGGTCGCGCTGTGCGACGCGGCGGGCGTGTCGTCGTACGGGGTGGCGGTGGACGCCGTGCACGACACGACCTGGTACTACGGCGGCGCGCGGGAGATATTCGCGGCGGGCAAGGCGGCGCTCGACGCGACGTTCCGCCCGGACCCCCACTTCCTGGGCCCCCGCGAACCGGGCGTGGCCCAAGCCCTGACGACACACCGCACCCCCTGAGGAGCGCGGGGAACTGCGCGACCAGCCCAAAGCAACCCGGAAAGGTCTCACCGCAGGGTGCGGGTGGCACTGAGGTGGGGTTACCGCACGCGTAACACGCGGGCGCAGGACACGTAACAAGCCCACCGCACGCTGACCCCATGCACTCCACGGCGACTTCGACCCACTGTCCGTACTGCGCGCTGCAATGCGGGATGGGCCTCACCAACGGCCCCCGAGGAGTGGAGGTCGTCGAGCGGCCGGGGTTCCCCGTCAACAAGGGGGCCTTGTGCGGCAAGGGCCGCACGGCTCCCGCCGTGCTCTCCTCCCGGGTGCGCCTGACGGAGCCGCTCGTCCGGTCCCACGCCACGGGCGAGCTCGCGCCGGCCACCTGGGAGGAGGCGCTCGACCGGATCGCCGACGAGCTGTCCCGCGCGCGTGCGGAACACGGCGCGGACGCGTGCGGGGTGTTCGGCGGGGGCGGTCTGACGAATGAGAAGGCGTACGCGCTGGGCAAGTTCGCCCGGGTGGCGCTCGGCACGTCGCAGATCGACTACAACGGACGGTTCTGCATGTCGTCGGCCGCGGCCGCCGGGCAGCGGGCGTTCGGGCTCGACCGGGGGCTGCCGTTCCCGCTGGAGGACATCCCGCGCACCGGCTGCGTGATCCTCGTCGGGTCGAACCTCGCCGAGACGATGCCGCCCGCCCTGAGGTATCTGACCGAGCTCAGGGCGAACGGCGGCACGCTGATCGTCGTGGACCCCCGGCGGACCCGGACCGCCGAGCAGGCCGACCTGCACCTGGCGCCGCGGCCCGGCACGGACCTCGCCCTGGCGCTCGGGCTGCTGCACCTGGTCGTGGCGGAGGGCCGTACGGACGAGGCGTACATCGAGGAGCGGACGAGCGGATGGGAGGAGGCACGGGCGGCGGCGATGGCGCACTGGCCGGAGCACGTCGAGCGGATCACCGGTGTGGCGGTGCCCCAACTGCGGGACGCCGTGCGGATGTTCTGCGACGCGGATGCCGCGATGGTGCTCACCGCGCGTGGGCCGGAGCAGCAGTCCAAGGGCACGGACACGGTGGGGGCGTGGATCAATCTGTGCCTCGCCACGGGGCGGGCCGGGCAGCCGCTGTCCGGGTACGGCTGTCTGACAGGGCAAGGCAATGGCCAGGGAGGGCGTGAACACGGCCAGAAGGCGGACCAGTTGCCGGGTTACCGCAAGCTGACCGACTCGGCGGCGCGGGCCCATGTGGCGGAGGTCTGGGGTGTGCACCCGGACTCCCTGCCGGGGCCCGGAAGGTCGGCGTACGAGCTGCTCGACGCGCTGGGCGGGGACATCAAGACGTTGCTCCTGATGGGTTCCAACCCGGTCGTCTCCGCGCCGCGTGCCGCGCACGTGGAGGAGCGGCTGCGGTCGCTCGACTTCCTCGCGGTGGCGGACGTGGTGATGTCCGAGACGGCTCAACTGGCGGATGTGGTGCTGCCGGTGACGCAGTGGGCCGAGGAGACGGGGACGGTGACGAATCTGGAGGGGCGGGTGCTGCTGCGGCGGCAGGCGGTGTCCGCGCCGGCCGGGGTCCGCAGTGACCTGGAGGTCCTGCACGGAATCGCGGAGCGGCTCGGCCACGGGAAGGGGTTCCCCACCGAACCGGAGGAGGTCTTCGAGGAGTTGCGCAGGGCGAGCGCGGGCGGGGCCGCGGACTACTCGGGGATCAGCTATGAGCGGCTGAGGGAGAACGACGGGGAGGGGGTGTTCTGGCCGTGCCCGGCGGGCCCGGAGGCCGAAGGCATGCCGCGGTTGTTCCTCGACCGGTTCGCGACCGAGGACGGGCGGGCGCGGTTCGTGCCGGTGGTGCACCGGGCTGCCGCGGAGGAGACGGACGAGGAGTATCCCGTGCTGCTCACCACGGGGCGGGTGCTCGCGCAGTACCAGTCCGGGGCCCAGACGCGGCGCGTCGACGAGCTCAACTCCGCTGCTCCGGGGCCCTTCGTGGAGCTGCATCCGCGGCTCGCCGCGCGTCTGGGGGTCGGGGAGGACGATCCGGTCGCCGTCGTCTCACGGCGGGGCCGCGCGGTGGCTCCGGCGCGGGTCACGACGGCGATCCGCGCCGACACGGTCTTCATGCCGTTCCACTGGCCGGGCGAGGGGCGGGCCAACACCCTGACGCATCCGGCGTTGGATCCGGTGTCACGGATGCCGGAGTTCAAGGTGTGCGCGGTGCGGCTGGAACGACTGGAACGGCTGGAACCGGTGGAGCTGCCGTGAGGTGGTGGAGCGGGCCCGGGGTCGAGGTCCGGGCCCGCGGTCGTACGAGGAGGCGGAGGTCAGCAGGTGCGGCCGATGTACCAGGCGCCGTCCACGTCACTGGCCTCGTCGATCCAGGTGACGCCAGGACCCACGCACTTGATGGTGTTGGGGCCCCAGTCGTCGATCTCGATCAGGATCTTCGAGCCGTCGCTCGTGCAGTGGTTGTAGTAGGCGTCGGTGTGGGTCTCGTAGAACCCGCACGGGTTCTGGATGGCCGCCGGTGAGGCCGAGGCCGAGGACGTCAGGGACATCCCGAGGCCGAGGGCCAGGGCGCCGATGACGGCCGGGAGGGAACGACGAACTCGCATAGGGCGATTCCTTCAGGGACAGGGTGCTCACGCACCGCCGCGCACACCAGAAGGTGCACACGGAGAGCTTGACGTCGCTCACTGTGCGTAGTCACGTCAACTCGCTCGCACGAGTGGTTCGTATCACCAGATCGGGTGCATGGGGGTTTGAGCTGCGAATTTGCCCTGGTGGGGCCAACAGTGCGGCGTGGGGAGGGAGTTGCCTCTGGGAGTTACCTCGCCGCTCCCGGGCTCCTCGACGAGGTAGGGGTAGCCGGGCCCTCATGGAGGACCGCGTCCGGCAGCCGGGCCGTGACGCGCCGGGTCACTCGGCGGTCTCCCGCTCCACCCACTCCAGGTAGGCCGCGCTGCCCCGCACCACCGGGGTCGCGATGATCTCCGGGGTGTCGTAGTCGTGGGCGGCGTGGAGCCATGCCTCCAGGGCGGCGTAGCGGCCGGGCGTCGTCTTGAACAGCACCTGCCACTCCTGGGTGGTCTCGAGCGCGCCTTCCCACCGGTACACGGACGTGACGGGTCCGGCGATCTGCGCGCAGGCCGCGACGCGCGCCCGCACCGCGCCGCCCGCGAGGTCCCGCGCCTTGTCCTCGGCGTCCGTCGTGGTCAGTACGGTCAGCACCCGCACCTTCGGTTCGTCGTCCATACGCCGATTGTGCACAGCGGCGTCCAGAGGCGAGCGCCCAGGCCGAAGGTCCTGAACATAGCGGTATGGGGCTTCTTGGACGTAGCTGTTACACAATCTCCCGTTTTCCGTGATGAGCGGTTTCTACCTTCGGGAGCGGTGGCCGGTCCGGCCCTTCCGCCGAATCCCCGGTGCGGCCCCTGGACCGGCCACCACCAGCCCCCTCACGTGACGGTCAGCCACTCCATGAATCCCATGTCCCGCCGCCCGCTCCTCCTGGGCGCCGCATCCTTCGCCGCCCTGGCGGCCCTCGCGCTCACCGGGTGCGGCGGCGCGGACGGTCTCGGCCCCGGTGACGCCGCGCCGTCCGTCTCCGTGCAGCCACGCCCCGAGGCGGTGTGGCCCGCCTGGTCGGGGAAGTCGTCGCGGTCGCCCGGCGCCGAGGCCGCCACGCGCCAGCCGCCGCCGAGGGCGTTGCGGGGGCTGCCGAAGGTCGGTTCCGCAGGGCTCGCCTCGCTGGACGTCCGCGCGGTCCTGCGGGCCGATCCCCGCACGAAGCCGCTCGCCGGCCGCGGGATGATCGACCGCCCGGGGCGGGCCGGGCTGCGGCCGCCGATGTTCCTGGACCTGACCGGCGACAAGAAGCCCGAGATGCTCGTGGCCGCCGACCTGGAGAGCGGGCGGTCCGTCGTGGCCGTCTACACCGAGCGCGACGGCAAGGTCTTCCCGATCCTGCTCACCTCCGGCAGGAACGTGAGCGTGGAGACGATCGGCCCGGACCTGCTGGTGCGCACCTCGTGCTCGGAGGGCGGCGAGCAGGCCGTGCGCTTCCACTGGGACGGCGCGCGGATGTCCACGGTCAGCGACATCAAGAACTACAAGAAGCCGCCCCGGCCGACCGACACGCGTGAGCCCGTGCCCGGTGATTCCGGGTCGCCGTCCCCAGGAGGCCCTTGATGCCGCGCGGGCGAGCCGTGGCCGGAGCGCGTGCCGCGCTCAACGGTCTCAACGGTCTCAACGGTCTCAACGGTCTCGGGCTGCGCTGGAAGATCGCCGCGCTACTCGCGGCGGGCTGCGCCGTGGTCGCCGTCGCCATCGGCCTGCTCGTCCACCACGCCCGGCTCGACCAGGTCTCCGCGGGCGCCCGCTCGGGAGCGGTGGCACAGCTCGTCCGCGTGCGGCAGCTGTACGAGCTGACGGGACAGGTCGACCGGAGCGACACGGACTCCGCCGTCGACGACCCCGCACTCCCCGCCGGGCTGCGGCGGGCCGCGCTGGCCGGGCAGCGCACCACCTACCTCGACATGGCGTCGGACGACCCGTGCGTCTGGGCGGCGCGACCGGTCGGCGACCACCCCCGCCACGTCCTGTCCGTCCGCGAGCCGTTGCGCGCGCAGGCGGCCGAGATGGCCGACTTCGACCGGCGGCTGCTGATCTCGGGTGCCGTCGTCGTGGGCCTCGCCGCGCTCGGCGGGGCGGGTCTGTCGAGCAGGCTCAGCCGCGAGCTGCGCACCGCGGCCGCCATCGCGCGCCGCATCAGCCGGGGTGACCTCGACGCCCGCATCGACCACCCGCGCCCGCCCGGGGTGCGGCACGGCAGGGACGAGGTGGCCGAACTGGCCACCGCCGTCGACACGATGGCCGCGTCCCTGCAGCAGCGTCTGGAGGCCGAGCAGCGCTTCACCGCGGACGTCGCCCACGAGCTGCGCACTCCGCTGACCGGTCTGCACACGGCGGCCGAGCTGCTGCCGGCGGGCCGCCCGACCGAGCTCGTGCGGGACCGGGTCCACGCCCTGCGGACCCTCACGGAGGATCTGCTCGAAGTGGCGCGTCTCGACGCGGAGGTGGAGAAGCCGGATCTGGCGGTGCACCCGCTGGGGCGCCTCGTCGAGACGATCGCGGAGCGTGCGGGCAGCGGTTCGGGGGCCGGTTTCGTCGCGCGGGGCACGGACGCGGCGTACGACACGTTCGTGCGGACGGACGCGCGCCGCCTGGAGCGGATTCTCACCAACCTGGTCGGCAACGCCCGCAAGCACGGCGGCGACCCGGTCGAGGTGCGGGTCGACGGTGCCGGGGTCGTGGTCCGCGACCACGGGCCCGGGTTCCCGGCGCACCTTCTCCGGGACGGCCCGCGGCGCTTCCAGACCGGCGCGCGGGAGCGCGGGCAGGGCACCGGGCTCGGTCTGACCATCGCGTTCGGCCAGGCCCAGGTGATCGGGGCCCGCGTGGATCTCGCCAACGCGGCGGACGGCGGCGCGGTGGCGGTGGTGCGCCTGCCGTCGGCGTGAGAGTGGGTCCGGCCCGCGGTCGGGCGTGGGGGTGGGTCCGGCCCTCCGCCGGGCCTACGCTGAACGGATGACCCAGCGCCTCGCACCGGAAGCCAAGGAAATCACCATCGGCGAGCTCGCCGAGCGCAGCGGAGTGGCCCCCTCCGCCCTGCGGTTCTACGAGAGCGAAGGGCTCATCACGTCCCGTCGCACCTCGGGCAACCAGCGACGGTACCGCCGCGACACCCTGCGCCGGGTCGCCTTCATCCGTACGTCGCAGCAGCTCGGCATGCCCCTGGCCACCATCCGTGAGGTGCTCGCCCTGCTCCCCGACGACCGCACCCCGAACCGTGCGGACTGGGCCAGGATCTCGGAGTGCTGGCGCGCGGACCTCGACACCCGCATACGCACCCTCCAGCGGCTGCGCGACAACCTCACCGACTGCATCGGCTGCGGCTGCCTCTCGCTCTCCCGGTGCTCGCTGTCCAACACGCGGGACGCGCTGGGCTCGCGCGGTCCGGGCGCGCGCCGCCTGGTGGAGCAGGAGATCCCGTGCACCACCGGGTCCTGCGAAGCCACCGTGTCCCGCGAAACCACCGGGTCACGCGAAACCACCGGGTCCCGCGAAGCCACCGGGCCCTGCGAAGCCGCTCCGGCGGACCGGCAGGACGCCTCCGTGTGAGACCGGCGGCGATCACCGTCGTCGTCGTCACCCATTCACAGGCGTCGCCCACGCTCTTCGGACTCTTCCCGCCGATACGCCGATGACCTGCTGGAACGTTCCTTTCGCTACGTCGGAATCGCCCTCCGGAGCACCTTTCTGATGTCTCATCAGGAGGCGTGCGCCGCCGAGTGCCACTTACCTCGGTAGAGCGGGGTTCGACCGACGCAGCGGCACTTGGGGGTGCCGCGGGCCGTGCTCGCGCCTAGGCCCCTCGGAGGAACGAGCACATGCGCAACGCCCGCCTGCTGACCGTCACCGCTCTCGCCGTGGCGACGGGCGCCCTGGCCGTCCCCGCCTCCGCCGCTCCCGGCCCGCCCGCCGGCGGCCTGGAGATCCGGCCCGCCACCGTCACCCCGGGCTCCACCGTCACCGTGCACACCACCGCCTGCGGCTCCGGCGGGACCGCGGCGGGCGACGCGAGCGCGGTGGGCGCGGGGCCGTTCGCGCTGGCGCCCGCCGCGCACCAGGAGAGCCGGGAGGCGGCGGCCGGCCGGTTCAAGGTGCCGCCGTCCGCCCAGCCGGGCACGTACGAGATCGTCGCGACGTGTTCCGGGTCCGGCGGCTCCGGCGCGAAGGGCAAGCGGATCGCGGGTGATCTCGTCGTCACGATCACCTCCACCGCGGCCGCCGGCGAACGGCATCAGCAGCTTCCCAGAGGACATGTGAAGACGGGGGTCGGCGGCGCACTCGGCCCCGACCCCGTGCAGACCGCGGCGGGAGTGGCGGCCCTGGCCGTCGCCGCCGCGGGCGGTACCTGGCTCCTGCATCGCCGGGCGAGAGGCGACAGGATCTGACGGACACCCTCCGCTGTCCACCGGTACCGCCGTCCCTGCCCCCTCCCGGCCCGTGTCCCCCCGCGGGCGGGGAGGGGGACGAGGGCCAGGACCGCCCGACCCCGAGGGGGACGCCGTATGCGCATCGGTACGCGACTCCGTACGCGACGTGGTGCAGGCAGGAAGACCGGCAACGCCGTCATAGGGACCGTCACCGCCCTGGCGCTGTGCTCCGGGGCGTGGCTGCTGAGCAGCGGCTCCGAGCCGCCGCCGCAGCCCTCCGCCGCGCAGGCCGCCTCGACCGGCCCCGGCACCCGCCACCCCGAGCCCCCGGCCGCCTCCCACGACCGCGGCCCCGGGCCCGGGCCGCTCCCGCCGTCCCCGCCCGACCGTGTGCGCATCCCGTCGATCGGCGTCGACACGCCCCTGATGGGGCTCGGCCTGACCCGGCAGGGCAGCCTCGACGTGCCGCCGCCGGAGCGCAAGAACCTCGCGGGCTGGTACGAGGCGGGCACCACGCCCGGCGAGCGCGGCACCGCCATCGTGGCGGGCCACGTCGACAACAAGGAGGGCCCGGCCGTCTTCTACGAGCTGGGCGCGCTGCGCAAGGGCCGCACGATCGAGGTGCGGCGCCGGGACGGCACCGTGGCCGTCTTCACGGTCGACGCGAACGAGGTGTACGACGCCGAGGACTTCCCCGACGAGAAGGTGTACGGCGCGGCCGCCCGGCCCGAGCTGCGGGTCATCACCTGCGGCGGGAAGTACTCGAAGCAGACCGGCTACCAGGGCAACGTGGTGGTCTTCGCGCACCTCACCGCGGTGCGTTGAGCGGTGCGCCGACCAGAGCGCTGAGCCGTGCGTTGAGCCGTGCGCTGAGCCGAGCGCTGAGCCGTGCGCTGAGTCCTACGCCACCCACTGCTCGTACGCCATCTTCACGACGAGCCCGAAGACGGTGGTCAGGAGCACGACCCGGACGAAGCCGCTGCCCTTCTTGAGGGCCGTGCGCGCGCCGAACATGCCGCCCGCGAGGTTGAAGAGGGCCATGAGGCCGGCCAGCTGCCACAGGACCGCGCCCTGCCAGGCGAACATCGCGAGGGCACCCGCGTTGGTGCAGCAGTTCACGATCTTCGCGGTGGCGGAGGCCGAGACGAGGTCGAGGTGGAGCACCGCGGTCAGGGCGAGGACGAGGAACGTGCCGGTGCCCGGGCCGATGAGGCCGTCGTAGAAGCCGATGCCGAGGCCCGCGAGGCCGATCGCGGCGAGTATCCGCTTCGGGGACGCGGGCCCGGCGGCGGGCGCGGTGCCGAAGGCGGGCCTGAGGATCACGAAGGCGGCGACGGCGAGCAGCACCACCATGATCACGGGCTGCAGCACTTCGGTGCTCATCCCGGCCGCGAAGAAGGCGCCGCCCATCGACCCGGCGAGCGCGGCGAGGCCGATCCGCACGGCGGTCGGCACGTCGACGGGCGTCTTCCTGACGTACGTCACGGCGGCGCCCGTGGTCCCGACGATGGCGACGGCCTTGTTGGTGCCGAGGGCGTGCGCCGCGGGCGTGCCGCCGGGCAGCCCGAGGAGCAGGGCGGGCAGCAACAGCAGTCCCCCGCCTCCGACCACCGCGTCGATCCACCCGGCCGCGAGAGCGGCGAGACAGAGGACGACGCCGGTGGTCAGTGATATGTCAGGCATGATCGCGACCTTATGGACGCGATCATCGCGCCGTCCACGGAAATCGGTGGGAAACGGCAAGACTTGAGCGACTTCTGAGGTCGGGGAGCGACTTCTGAGGTCGGGGAGCGACTTCTGAGGTCAGGGGGCGACTGCTGAGGTCAGGGAGCCGCTTGTGGCGCGGGTACGTCCGCAGAGGGGCGGTCGGGCGCCGGGGGCGCCGACGGGGAGACAGTGAGGGTGAGGGCCGTGGCGACGAGCGCGCTCGCTCCGGCCAGGCCCGCGGCGAGTCCGCGGCGGGCCCGGCGGGTGGGGCCCCGGTCGGGGGTGGCGGGTCTGCGGTGGCGTCCCATGACCAGCTTTCTCGTGACGTGAGGGGGGCGGTTCGGTACTCGGTCGGAGCGTGAAGCACTCGGTCAGAGCGTGAAGCACTCGGCGTGGATGCGGTCCTCCGGGACGCCGGCGCGGACGAGGGCGGTCGTCGCCGCGGCGGACATGCCCGGCGGGCCGCACAGGTAGACGTCGTGGTCGGTGAGGTCGGGGACGAGGTTGCGCAGGGACCGGGGGGCGAGGGGGTCGAAGGCGGCGTCGGAGGGGCCGAGGAGGTAGTGCAGGCTTGCCTGCCGGGTCGCCGCGATGGCCTCCAGCTCCTCCCTCAGGACGAGCTGTTCGGCGCTGCTCGCCCGGTAGAGCAGGGTGAGGTCGCCGGGGCCGCCGGGCAGGGTCTCGAAGAGGGCCCGCATCGGTGTGATGCCGACGCCGCCCGCGAGGAGCAGCACCTTGCGCCGGGTGCGCCGGTGCGCGGTGAGCGCGCCGAAGGGGCCGGTGGCCAGGACGCGTGTGCCGGGCCGCAGGCGCCGCATCCGCCGGGTGTGGTCGCCGGCCGCCTTGACGGTGATGCGCAGCGTGTCGTCGCGGACGGGCGCGGAGAGCGAGAAGGGCAGCGCGGTGTGCCAGAGCCTGCGCTGCAGGAACCGCCACCGGAAGAACTGCCCCGGTTCGGCGCGCAGTCGGTCGACGCCGATGCCCTGCACGACGACGGAGACGACGCCGGGCCCCTCACCGCGCACGTCGATGACGCGCAGGCTGTGCCGCAGCGCCTGCCGCACGGGCACGACGAGGCGGTACCAGACGAGGAGCACGGCGACCGTGGCGTGCAGCAGCGACCAGAACCACAGGGTGAGGACGCCGCCCGCGACGTCGGGCCCGGCGAGCTGGTGGGCGAAGGCGAGGGCGGCGCCGAGGTGGGTGAGCAGGTGCACGGCGCGCCAGGTCTCGTGCGGGACGCGGCGGCGCAGGGCGCGCGCGGAGGTGAGGCCGACGGCCGCGAGCAGGGCGGTGCCCGCGGTGGCGGCGGCGAGGCCCGGGTAGCCGAGCAGGTCGAGGGTGGCGTGCAGCAGGTCGGTGTCGGCGTGGACGGCGTACCCGCAGAGGGCGAGGAGGGCGTGGGCCGCGCAGAGGCTCAGCACGTACCGCCCGCCGAGCGCGTGGCCGCGCGCGAGCCGGTCGGCGCCGACGCCGTGTTCGACGGCGGGCACGCGGGCCATCAGGAACAGCATGACGAGAACGCCGTACCCGGCGAGCAGCCCCGTGAGGTGGGCCCCGGTGGCGAACAGCACGTCGAGCCGGGCGGACGGTTCCATCTGCACGGCCCACAGCGCGGCGACGGCACCCGCGCCGCCGAGGACGCCGGTGCGCAGGGTCCGGGGGGTGACGCGGATCGGGGGTACGGGGGCGGCGGGGACGGCGGGGACGGCGGGGACGGCGGAGGCGGCGGGGACGGCGGGGACGGTGGGGGCTGCGGGGGCTGCGGAGGCGGCGGGGACGGCGGGGACGGCGGGGACGGCGGGGACGGCGGGGACGGTGGGGGCGGCGGGCGGCGGCGCCGAGGGCATCGGCGGTGTCCGCGTGTCCGGCGCCGGGCCCGTCCGGCGCAGATACGCGGCCAGCGCGGGGTACGCGGCCGGCTCGGGGTACGCGGGGTACGCGGCCGACGCGGGGTACGCGGGGTACGCGGGATACGCCGCCGACGCGGGGTACGCGTCGAGTCTGGGGTCGGCTGCGTCGGTGGTCACGGCGGCACACTAGGCGTCGACGGGCACCGGAAACGGCTGGTCAGCGACGTATCCGGGATTCTTAAGGCGGCCTTGAGGATCACCTCAACGGGGGTTAAGCAAGGGGTGCCTGCGGCAAGGATGAGGCGCGGGTCGGCCCCTCACACCGCCGAAAGACCCCCGCTGAGCACACCGTTCCCCCAGGGAAACAACTCGGCCCCGGCCGGGTAACACCCGGCCCGCATGCTGCTGAACATGACCTCCTCAGCGCAGCCGACACCCCCCGGTCCCGCGCCGGGCACCGGTGTCGTGGTGATCGGCGCGGGCCTGGCCGGCGCCCGCGTGGCGCAGCGCCTCGGCGCCGGCACCGTACTGATCGGCGAGGAGGACCACTCCCCGTACAACCGTGTGCTGCTCGCGGAGGTCCTCGCGGGCCGGTACGGGCCGGACGTGATCGCCCTGCCGAGTCCGCCGGGGCCCGTGCTCAGGACCCGCGCGGTCCGCGTCGACCGCGCCGAACGCCGGGTGCACTGTGCGGACGGCAGCGTCGTCCCGTACGGCACGCTCGTCCTCGCGACGGGTTCGAACCCCGTCCTGCCGCCGCTGCGCGGCCTTTTCGCGCCGGGCGCCCGTGAACTGCCGGGCGGAGTGCACGCGTTCCGGACCATGGACGACTGCCTCGCCCTGTCCGCGGCGGTGGCGCCGGGCGTCCGCGCCGTCGTCATCGGCGGCGGTCTGCTCGGGGTGTCGGCGGCCCGCGCCCTCGCCGAGCGGGGCGCCCAGGTCGTCCTGACCCAGCAGGCCGAGCGGCTCATGGAGCGCCAGCTCGACCCGGCCTCGTCGGAGCTGGTGCGCCGGCACCTGACGGACCTCGGTGTCGAGGTGCACACGGAGTGCCGGGTGCGCGGGGTCGGCGTCACCGACGGCGCCGTACGCCGCGTCGAGCTCGCCGACGGCTATCTGCTGGACACCGATCTGACCGTCCTCGCCTGCGGTGTGCGGCCGCGCACGGGACTCGCGCAGGCCGCCGGTCTCGACGTGCGCCGCGGCATCGTCGTGGACGACCTGCTGCGGACGTCCGACCCGCACATCCGGGCCGTCGGCGACTGCGCCGAGCACGCGGGCCGCGTCTACGGCCTGGCGACACCCGCAGTGGAGCAGGCCGACGCGCTCGCCGACGCGCTCGCCCGCGAACCCGCCGCGCGGGACGCCGCCCGCCCCTACACCGGCACCCGTACCCTCACGCGCCTCACCCTTGCGGGTCCGGGCCCGCTGGATCTCGCGGCCTTCGGTGACCCGGAGCCGCGCCCCGACGACGACGTCGTCCAGCTCACCGACGCCACCCGCGGCACGTACCGCAAGGTCGTCGTCCGCGGCGGCCGCCTCGTCGGCGGTGTCCTGCTCGGCGAGCTCGCGGCGGTCGGCGCGCTGGCCCGCGCGTGGGAGTCCGACGACCAGCTGCCCGACGACGACAGCCCCCTGCTCCACCTGCTCACTTCTGACGGAGGCCGCTGAGATGCCCACGCCCGCACAGACCCCGCACCCCCGCCCCACCCTCGTACTCGTCGGGCACGGCATGGTCGGCCAGCGGTTCCTGGAGGCCGCCGCCGAGCAGGGCCTCACGACGTCCCACCGGATCGTCGTCCTGTGCGAGGAGCCGCGCCCCGCCTACGACCGGGTGCAGCTCACCTCGTACTTCTCGGGCCGCACACCCGACGACCTGTCGATGACCGACCGGGAGTTCCTCGACGAGCACGGCATCGAGCTGTACGTGGGCGACGCGGCGGAGAGCTTCGACCGCGAGGCCAGGACGGTCACCGCGCGCTCGGGCGCCGTCTTCGCGTACGACACGCTGGTGCTCGCGACCGGCTCCTACCCCTTCGTGCCGCCCGTGCCGGGCAAGGATGCGACGGGCTGCTTCGTCTACCGCACGATCGAGGACCTGCTCGCCATCGAGGAGTACGCGAAGCGGCGCGCCACGACCGGCGCGGTCGTCGGCGGCGGGCTGCTCGGCCTGGAGGCGGCGGGCGCCCTGAAGGGCCTCGGACTGGCCACGCACGTCGTGGAGTTCGCGCCGCGGCTGATGCCGGTGCAGGTCGACGAGGGCGGCGGCGCCGCGCTCCTGCGGACCATCACCGGCATGGGCCTGACCGTGCACACCGGCACCGGCACGCAGGAGATCGTGACGGGCGAGGACGGCGCCGTGACCGGCATGAAGCTGTCCGACGGGAGCGAGGTCGCCACGGATCTGGTGGTGTTCTCCGCGGGCGTCCGGCCGCGCGACCAGCTCGCCCGCGAGCACGGCCTGACGGTCGGCGAGCGCGGCGGCATCACGGTCGACGAGCAGTGCCGGACCAGCGACCCGCACGTGTACGCGATCGGCGAGTGCGCCCTCGCGGCGGACGGCCGCGTCTACGGCCTGGTCGCGCCGGGCTACGAGATGGCGCAGACGGCGGCCGCCGCCATCGCCTCCCGGGAGGCGTCCTTCACCGGCGCCGACCTGTCCACCAAGCTGAAGCTCCTCGGTGTCGACGTGGCATCCTTCGGCGACGCGCACGGCACGGCGGAGGGCTGCCTCGACGTCGTCTACACCGACTCGCGCTCGGGAACGTACAAGAAGCTGGTGATGGCGCCCGGCGGCGAACTCCTGGGCGGCATCCTCGTCGGCGACGCCGAGGCGTACGGCGTCCTGCGGCCGCTCACCGGTTCCGTACCGCCGGTGCCCGCCGAGCAGCTGGTGCTGCCCGCGGGTGCGGGAGCGCCCGTCGCGCTCGGCCCGGAGGCGCTGCCCGGCTCCGCGGTGATCTGCAACTGCCACAACGTCACCAAGGACCAGATCTGCGCCTGCTCCTCGCTGCCCGAGGTGAAGAAGTGCACCAAGGCCGGTACGGGTTGCGGCAGTTGCCTGAAGGTGATCGGGCAGCTCCTCCCGAAGAGCGGTGACGGCGGGCTGTGCGGCTGCTTCGGGCAGACCCGCCAGGAGCTGTACGAGATCATCCACGCCCTGCGCATCACCTCCTTCCGCGAACTGCTCGACGCACACGGCCGCGAGGAGGCGCGCGGCGGCGAGGGCTGCGACGAGTGCAAGCCGGCGGTCGGCTCGATCATCGCCTCGCTCGCCCCGACGATCGGCGCGGGCGGCTACGTCCTGGACGGCGAACAGGCCGCGCTCCAGGACACCAACGACCACTTCCTCGCCAACCTCCAGAAGAACGGCTCCTATTCGGTGGTGCCCCGCATCCCCGGCGGCGAGATCACACCCGAGAAGCTGATCGTCATCGGCGAGGTGGCGCGGGACTTCGGGCTCTACACGAAGATCACCGGCGGCCAGCGCATCGACCTGTTCGGCGCGCGCGTCGAACAACTTCCGGTGATCTGGGCACGCCTCGTGGACGCGGGCTTCGAGTCGGGCCACGCCTACGGCAAGGCGCTGCGGACCGTGAAGTCGTGTGTGGGGCAGACCTGGTGCCGGTACGGCGTGCAGGACTCCGTGCGCATGGCCATCGACCTGGAGCTGCGGTACCGCGGACTGCGGGCGCCCCACAAGCTGAAGTCGGCGGTCTCCGGCTGCGCCCGCGAGTGCGCCGAGGCCCAGTCCAAGGACTTCGGCGTGATCGCCACGGCGAGCGGCTGGAACCTGTACGTCGGCGGCAACGGCGGCGCCACCCCGCGCCACGCCGACCTGCTCGCCCAGGACCTGAGCGACGCCGAACTGGTGCGCCTCATCGACCGGTTCCTGATGTTCTACATCCGCACCGCCGACCGCCTGGAGCGCACCGCCGCCTGGCTGGACCGGATCGACGGCGGCCTCGACCACGTGCGCGACGTCGTCGTCCACGACTCGCTGGGCATCTGCGACGAGCTGGAGTCGCTGATGGCCGCCCACGTCACGCACTACCGCGACGAGTGGGCCGAGACGCTCGACGACCCGGAGCGGCTCGCGCGCTTCGTGTCCTTCGTGAACGCGCCGGGCGTCCCCGACCCCACGGTCGGCTTCGTCCCCGAGCGCAACCAGATCAAGCCGGACCTTCCCCTTCTGTCCATCAGCCCCCGCCCCCTGGAAGGAGCCACACGATGAGCGGCTCGACCTCCGCCAGCGTCCAACTGCGCCTGGAAGAAGACTGGCTGGAGATCTGCGACCGTACGCAGCTGATGCCGGGCCGGGGCCTCGCCGCCCTGCTGCCCGACGGCCGGCAGGCCGCGCTGTTCCTCGACCGCGAGGGGCGTACGTACGCGATCGACAACCGCGATCCGTTCACGGGCGCCGCGGTCCTCTCCCGAGGGCTGCTCGGGACGGAGCGGGGGCGGCCGTTCGTCGCCTCGCCGCTGCTGAAGCAGCGGTTCGACCTGGAGACGGGGCGGTGCCTGGACGACGAGGAGGTCTCGGTCGCGGTGCACCCGGTCCGCATCGCCTGACAACTTGACCGCGCGTTCCGGAATTCGCCTTGACCGGTCGTTCCAGAAAGACGTAGCGTTCCCCTCGTGGCCAGGACCAAGGAATTCGATCCGGACGCCGCGCTGCAGTCGGCCCTGGAGCTGTTCTGGCGGCGTGGCTACGAGGCGACGTCGATGGCGGACCTCGTCGAGGCGCTCGGCATCGGGCGCGCCAGCATCTACGCGACCTTCGGGAACAAGCACGAGCTGTACCTGAAGGCGCTGGAGCGGTACGGCGAGCAGCAGCGGCCGCTGCTGCTCGCGGAGCTGGCGCCGCCGGGCCCCGCCCTGCCCGCCGTGCGCGCGGTGGTGCGCCGCTTCGGGGCGGAGTCCGTCTCCGAGGACGGCCGTCTGATCGGGTGTTTCATCACCAATACGGCGGCCGAGCTGGGCCCGCACGACGAGGCGGCCGCCCGGGGCGTCGAGCGGAGCTGGGACCACATCGAGACCCTGCTGCACTCCGCGCTCGTCCGGGCGCAGGCCCAGGGTGAGCTGCCCGAAGGCCGCGATCCGCTGACGCTCGCCCGCATGCTGCTCGTCGTGATGCAGGGCGTGCGGGTGGTCGGCAAGGCCTCCAGGGAACCCGCGCGGGTGCGGGACGCGGTGGAGCAGGCGCTGGCCCTGCTCGACTGACGTCCGGCCGCCCCACCGCCCGCCACTTCCGGACGGCACCCCCAGCCCTTTTTTATTTGCCCTCATATTGAACCGATCGGTCAAGAAAAGAGTCTGTCATGACTGCTTCCGCCACCAGCTCCCGCTCCCGCTTCGCAGGCCGCACGGCCCTCGTCACCGGCGGCGGCTCCGGCCTCGGCCGGGCCACGGCCCTCGCGTTCGCCGCGGAGGGTGCGAACGTCGTCGTCGCCGGGCGCACGGAAGGTCCCCTGAAGGAGACCGCGGACCTCATCGAGCAGACCGGGGGCAAGGCCCTCGCCGTCACCGCCGACGTCTCCCGCTCCGCCGACCTCGCCGCCCTCGTCGCCGCCACGGTCGAGCGCTTCGGCTCCCTGGACGTGGCCGTGAACAACGCGGGCGTCCTGCGCGCCGGACAGCCGGTCGCCGAGCTGCCCGAGGAGGACTGGCGCACGATGCTCGACATCAACGTCACCGGCGTACTGCTCGCCCTCCAGGCCGAGGTGAAGCAGATGCGCACCCAGCCGGGAGGCGGCGCCATCGTGAACATCGGCTCGACCCTGGGCGCGCACACCAGCACGCCGGGCACGGCCGCGTACGGGGCGACCAAGGCCGCCGTCTCCGCGCTGAGCCGCGCGGCCGCCGCCGAGCACATCCGGGACGGCGTCCGCATCAACACCGTGAGCCCCGGCTCCTCCGACACCACCATGTCGTTCCGCCCCGGCGAGACCGAGGCCGACCGGGCGGCCCGCATGAAGGAGGCGACGCCGCTCGGCCGTGTGTCGACGACCGAGGAGGTCGCCGCGGCGGTCCTGTACCTGGCCTCCGACGAGGCCGGCTCGGTGGTCGGCGCCGACCTGCTGATCGACGGCGGCGCGGCGGCCTGAGCGCGGGCTGTCGGACGACCTCCGCCCATGGGCTCTCACTCGGCCTCACTCTTGAGCAACCGGTCTTACTCTTGAGTAAGAAGTCGACGAGAGGGAGCCCTTCCATGGCGGCGTGGACCGCGCACGACATCCCCGACCAGAGTGGCCGCACGGCCGTGGTCACCGGCGCGAACAGCGGCATCGGCTACGTCACCGCGCGTGAACTGGCCCGCCGCGGCGCCCGCGTGATCCTCGCCTGCCGCAGCGAGGAGCGCGGGCGGGCGGCGGTCGGCCGCGTCCTCGCCGAAGTTCCCGGCGCCCGCGCCGAGTTCGCGCCGCTCGACCTCGGCGAGCTCGCGTCCGTACGGCAGTTCGCGGACACGTACGACAGTGCGCGGCTCGATCTGCTGATCAACAACGCGGGCGTGATGGCGCTCCCCCACCGCCGCACCGCGGACGGCTTCGAGACGCAGTTCGGCGTCAACCACCTCGGGCACTTCGCGCTCACGGGACTGCTGCTCCCCCGCCTCCTGGAGACTCCCGACGCGCGGGTCGTCACCGTGTCGTCCGGGTTGCACGCGCTCGCCAACATCGACATCAGGGACCTCAACGGCGAGCGGAACTACCGCCGTTGGCTCGCCTACGGCCGCTCCAAGACGGCCAACCTCCTCTTCGTCCACGAGCTGGCGCGCCGCCTGGCCGCCACCGGCTCCGACACCGTCGCGGCCGCCGCCCACCCGGGCTACGCCTCCACCAACCTGCAAAGCGCGGGCCCGAAGATGATGGGCCGCAGGGGCGCCGAGCGCTTCATGGCACTCGGCAACCGGTTCGTCGCGCAGTCCGCCGCGGCCGGCGCGCTGCCCACGCTGTACGCGGCGACGGCGCCCGGCGTGCGGCCCGACTCGTTCACCGGGCCGGGACGCCTCGGGTTCCGCGGGGCGCCCGTGCGGTCCTGGCGGGCGGCGTGGACGCTGAACGACGTGGCCGGCGAACGGCTCTGGGCGGCATCCGAAGAGCTGACGGGCGTGCGGTACGACGTACTCAAGAACTGAGAACCGTACTCAGCACCGTGCGCAAGAGCTCAGCACCGTTCTCAAGGGCCGGCACCGCACGTTTCACGCCGCCCTGCGCAGCTCCAGCGCCGCCAGCGGGATGAAGCCGGGGCCCTCGCCCGCGGTCGGCGCGTCCTTGCCGCCGAGGCGCCGCAGCATGGCGAGCGCGATCCGCTCCCCCTGCGCCTTCGCGCGGTCCGCGTGCGGGCCACGGTGCAGCCCGTCGACGGACGCGTGCCACAGCTGGACCCAGCGGCCGAAGTGCTCCGCGGTGAGCGGGCGCGCAAGGTGCAGCGCGGCGTGCGGGGCGAACGCGTCGCTCCGGTACTCGGCGGAGCGCAGGAGTGCTCGCTCCCAGAAGTCGGTGATGCGCGGCAGGTGCACGTCGAGGTCGGTGCCGGCGATCTCCGTGAAGAAGGGGCCGATCAGCGGATCGGCGAAGGCCGCCGTGTAGAAGCGGCGGATGAGCACGTCGAGGTCGGCGCGGGATGCGATGTCCACACGTACGACTGTGCCACGGGCGGCGGGTGGGGCGTCGGCCGAATGCGGGAGGTGCCGGAGGTGCCGGTCGCGGCGGGGCGGCGGGGCGTTCATGTCTCCACGGTCCGCCCCCCGGGCCTGCCTCTCCCAGGGCCGAAGGTCCCGGTCAGTGCAGGTCGGACGCCTCGAAGACGCCCCTCGCCGCCGCGCCGTCCGCACGCTCGACGAGCCGTCGCAGCTCTGCGTGGCCGGTCCTGAGCAGCCCGGCGTCCCGTGCGGCCCGGGCGCCGGTGTCGAGGCGGTGCAGGAGCAGCGGGTTGTCGACGAGGATCTGCGGGTCGAGCTCGACACGGTTGCCGAGCGAGTCGCACAGGACCAGACGCGCGGCGACGCCCCCGCTGTGCCGCACGGCGGTGAGCAGGCCGGTGCAGACGTGCTTGCGGCGGCCGAGACCCCGCACGGCGAGCCAGCCGGGGCCCGCGGTCACCCGTACGGGGTGCAGCACGAGGTAGAGCAGGGCGGAGAGCGGGACCCACAGGCAGGCGCGGACGGGGTCGAGCGTGCCGTTGGCCCAGTCGATGAGGAGGACGAGGCCGAAGAGCGCGAGGGCGCAGAAGACGGCGGCCCGCACGTCGGCCGCCCAGCCGCGGTCCGACACGGTCGCGTACGGAGTCTCCCGCCCGTAGGGCTCGCCCGCCCCGGCCCGTGCGACGCCCTGTCTCGTCCTGTTGTGTCCCATGTGCGGCACCGTAGAACGTCTGCCGGGCCACGGCGGTGTCCTTGACGTGGTGCATACACACGATGGGTCCTCCTTTACGGAGCACTGACGGATTCACGGAGCCCCGGCGGGCCGACACTCGGCCGCAACACCCCTGTCGTAATCCCTCTGCATGGTTGATCGTTGGGCCCGGCACACACCTACGTCACGCAGGGGGACGACCAGCATGGCCATCAGCCGCAGGACACTGCTCGGGACGGGCGCCTCGGGCACCGCGCTCGGACTGCTCACCGCGTGCGGTTCCAACACAGGGCGCGACGGCGGCGGCTCGGGCGGCAAGGGACCCCGGCTCGCGCAGTGGTACCACCAGTACGGCGAGCCGGGCACCGAACAGGCCGTGAAGCGGTACGCCGCCGCGTACAAGAAGGCGGACGTCAGCGTCCAGTGGCGGCCCGGCAACTACGACGAGCAGACCGCGGCGGCGCTGCTCACCGACTCGGGGCCCGACGTCTTCGAGGTCAACGGTCCGTCCCTGGACCAGATCCGGGGCGGCCAGGTCGTCGACCTCACCGGCCTGTTCGACGGCGTGAAGGACGACTTCAACCCGGCGGTGCTCGCCCCCAAGACGTACGACGGGAAGATCTGGGCGATCCCGCAGGTCGTCGACATGCACCTGCTCTACTACCGCAAGAGCCTGCTCGACGACGCGGGACTGCGGCCGCCGAAGACCCTGGACGAACTGGTCGACACGGCGAAGGCACTCACCACCAAGGACGTGAAGGGCCTCTTCCTCGGCAACGACGGCGGCGTGGGCGCCCTCGGCGTCACGCCCCTGTACGCGGCGGGCCTCTCCTCCGTCACCGAGGACGGCGAGGTCGGCTTCGACGACCCGGCGGCCGCCCGCACCCTGGGCAAGCTGCGTCAGCTGTACGCCGACAAGTCGCTGCTGCTGGGCGCGCCCGCCGACTGGTCGGACCCGTCGGCGTTCCTTCAGGAGCTGACCGCCATGCAGTGGTGCGGCCTGTGGGCGCTGCCCGCCGTGCAGAAGGAGCTGGGCGACGACTTCGGCGTGCTGGCGCTGCCCGCCGACGGGCCGGGCGGCAAGCCGTCGCTGCCCGTCGGGTCGTACGGCGCGGCGGTGAGCGCCCGCAGCGACCACAAGGAGGAGGCGAAGGACTTCCTCAAGTGGCTGTGGATCGAGAAGACCGAACATCAGGAGGACTTCGCGCTCTCCTATGGCTTCCACATCCCGGCGAGACTCTCCCTGGCGAAGAAGGCCGACAAGCTGAAGGAGGGCCCGGCGGCGGACGCCGTGCGCTACTCCACCGAGTACGGCTACTCCGAGCCGCTGCTGTGGACGCCGGCGAGCCGCACCGCGTACCAGGACGCGCTGAGCCGGATCATCAAGTCCGGCGCGAATCCGGAGAGCGAGGTGAAGTCCGTCGTACGGAAGGTGCGGGCGGAGCTGGACCGGGTCAAGAAGAAGTCGTGAGCCGCGACGTCATGAGCCGCGAAGTCGTGAGCCGCGCCCCCGTCAGGAGCCGGCTCCTGGGAACCCAGAACCGCACCCTCTGGTTCTGGGTGTTCGTCGGCCCCTTCGCGCTCGGCCTTGTCCTCTTCACGTACGTGCCGCTCGCCTGGAGCGTCTACCTCAGCTTCTTCGACGCCCACAACACGGTCTCACCCGACGACTTCATCGGCTTCGACAACTACACGTCGATGCTGCGGAACGAGGCGTTCACCGACAGCCTCGTCACCTTCGCGGTCTTCTCGGCGTTCATCGTCCCGACCACCTTCGTCCTGTCGCTCGCGCTCGCCCTGATGGTGAACCGCCTGCGTCGCGCCCAGGCGTTCTTCCGCTCGGTCTTCTTCCTCCCGGCAGCGTGCAGTTACGTCGTGGCGGCGCTCATCTGGAAGCTGTCGATCTTCAACGGGGTGCGGTTCGGGCTCGCCAACACCGTCCTCGGCTGGTTCGGCGCCGACCAGACCGCCTGGCTCTCGACCACGGAACCGCCCTGGTACTGGCTGGTCATCGTCACCGTGCGGCTCTGGCTCCAGGCGGGCTTCTACATGATCCTGTTCCTCGCGGGCCTCCAACGGATCTCCCCCACCCTCTACGAGGCGGCCGCCGTGGACGGGGCGCGGCCCGGCTGGCAGGTCCTGCGCCACATCACGCTCCCGCAGCTGCGCGCCACCTCGGTGGCCGTCACGCTGCTCCTCGTCATCAACGCCTTCCAGGCCTTCGACGAGTTCTACAACCTGCTCTCCACCTCCAGCGGCTACCCGCCCCACGCCCGCCCGCCGCTCGTCTACCTCTACTACACGGCGCTCGGCCGCGAGCAGAACCTCGGCCTCGGCAGCGCGGGCGCGGTCCTGCTCGCGCTGATCATCGCGGTGGTGACGATCGGCCAGGCGCGCTGGTTCGGCCTCGGCAGGAAGGAGGACTGAGGACCATGACCGCTCCTGCGAAGCCCCCCGCGAACAGGCCCGTGGACGACGCCGTGGTCCGGGTGGGCCGCGCGCTGCGAGCCGTGCTGCTCGTCGCCCTCGCGCTGCTGTTCCTGATCCCCTTCTACCTCCTCGTACGCAACGGTCTCGCGTCCGAGGACGACATCACGTCCCCCGACTGGACGTTCTTCCCCTCGACGCTGCACTGGTCGAACTTCTCCGAACTCTTCGACGACCCGGCCGTGCCGATGGCCCGCGCCCTGCTCAACTCGTCGCTGATCGCCGTCGCGACGACGCTCGGCACGCTCGTCCTCGCCTCGCTCGCCGGGTACGGCCTGGCGCGCATCCCCTACCGCCATGCCGACAAGGTCTTCTACGCGATCCTCGGCACGATGATGGTCCCGGCCGCCGTCACGTTCGTCCCGAGCTTCGTCCTGGTCTCCTCGCTCGGCTGGGTCTCCACCCTGCGCGGCCTGATCGTCCCGACCCTGTTCTCGGCCTTCGCCTGCTTCATCTTCCGCCAGTACTTCCTGGGTTTTCCCCGGGAGCTGGAGGACGCGGCCCGGGTGGACGGGCTCGGCCACTGGCGTACGTACTGGCGGATCGTCGTCCCGAACTCCCGCCCCGTCTTCGCCGCCGTCGGCACGATCGTGTTCATCGGCGCGTGGAACTCCTTCCTGTGGCCCCTGGTCATCGGCCAGGACCGCGACGCGTGGACGGTCCAGGTGGCCCTGGCCACCTTCACCACGTCCCAGGTCATCCGCCTCCACGAACTGTTCATGGCGGCGGCCGTCTCGATCGTGCCGCTGCTCGTGGTGTTCCTGTTCTTCCAGCGGTGGATCGTGGCGGGGGTGGAGCGGTCGGGGATCGACGACTGATCGTGGCGGGGACGCGACGGATGGAGTCGCGCCCGTCAGGCTGGTTCCGTCATGTCCTCCATCAGCTCGGGGGCCTTGCGGAGCCGGGACAAGGTCTGGGTGAGGAGCCGGACGGCCGCGTCGGCGCGGTGCCGGGCGAGGGGGTGGTCGACGGCGTCCTCACGGCTGCGCTCCTCCAGGTCGGCGAGGAGGCCGCTCAGCTCGCCTGCGGCCGCGTGCAGCCCGTTGATCCGCTCCTCGATCCTGTCCATCAGATCGTGGAGGGCCGGCGGTTGTGCCGGGGAGGCGGCCTGCGCGGGGAACAGCGACGCGGGCGGGGCGGACGGGGGTGACGGGGCCGACGGGGTGGACGCACCCACAGCCGCCGTGCCCGCCCGAGCGGGAGCGGGAACGGGCGCCGTCACCGTCGCCGGCGCCGCCGCCGTGGTCCTCGTCGACAGCGCGAGCGAAGGCCCCGCCGCCTTGCGCGGCCGCGTCCCCGTGCCCTTCGGGAACTCCATGTCGAACCAGAGCGGCGTCATCTCACGGCCGGGCATCTCCTTCCCCGAGACGCTGACCTGCCACGGCCTGCGGTCCCCGTCGTCCATCGCGGCGACGAGCGCCTTCAGCAGCCCGACCGCCATCATGCGGCTCTTCTCGTGGCGCAGTGCCTGGAGGGAGTTCGTCACCGTCCGCCGGGAGCGGCGCACACTCTCACCGGCGTCCCCGATCACTTCCTGGCCGTCCAGGGAACCCCGGTCGGCCTCGATGATGCCGAAGGAGGCCAGCCAGTGGACGGCCCGGTAGGCCACCAGTTCCTCGAAGGCCGCCTCGTCCGTGTCCGCGGCCGCCAGAAGGTCGCGGAGCCTGCGTCCGGAGATGGTGAGGCCTTCCCGCGCCTTGGTGCCGAAGACCTGTCCCACGCGCGGGTTCCACGGCTTGGGGTAGCTCTCGGAGGTGAGGGCCGACCAGGTCCGGGCGCGCTGGTGGATCTCCGCCACCTTGAGCTGGGACGGCTGGTTCTCGCTGAGCGCGCGCCGCAGCAGGTGCCGCTTGTGCGGGTCCGTGGGGAACAGTTCCTGGAGCAGCTTCATGGACCGCAGGTCCCGCAGCTCCGAGACGGTCATGTCGGGGGTGGCGTCGGGCAGTTCGCGAATGGGTGCGAGGCCGGACAGCACTTCCGCCGTCCTCTCGTCCATCACCCGCTGGGCGACGTACATGCCGAGGACGCTCCGCCCGAGCGCACGGGAGCGGTTGGTCGAGTCGAATTCCAGGGGCGGGTGCACGTGGTCGCGCCGGTTGTTCATCTGCACGATGCGGAAGAGGCGCTGCGGGGTCGGAGTGCCGATCACCAAGTGGGCGTCCACCACGGCGATGGCGGCTGCCCGGCGGGCCCTGGACCCGCTCGTGGGGTCGAGGTCGTCGCCCGCCTCCGCGTACTCGCGGTTGAGCAGGGCGGAGAATTCCGCCAGCCAGACACCGGGGTCGAACACGATGTCGTCCCCGTCCCTGCCGAGTTTCTCCACGGGAACTCCGGCCAGCACCTCACCGGAACTCAAACGGTAGATCGACTGACGTTTCTGCGTTCGATTGTTCCCCCGGACCGCCATCCATCCCCAATAGGCCCGGGGATACAGGGGATTCCCGTCGGAGTCGTTCCCCGGCTCCTTTTCCAGACGCACCTGCTGCGGCACATACAGCCCCGGCTCCTGCTGCCCGTTGAGGACGAGGTCCTCCTCCAGGTCGTACGGGCGGACCCGGTCCCGCCTCGTCAGGGCGTTCGCGGCGTCCTCCGCGTTCATCATCAGCGCCTGCCGGTCGGGCACCGTGCTCTCCAGGGCGGCGAGGTACGTCTCGCTGCCGTCGCCGACGACGCCCTTCCACGGGCGCACGGGCGCCAGGGTGCGCTCGGTGTTCCGGCCCACCGTCGGATCGGCCATGGAGCGCCAGATCGAGCTGATCCGCTCGTTGTGGCCCCACTGCACTCCCCCGGCCCCGTGCATGCGCACGACGGCGACGACCATGTCACCGGCGTCGGTCCGCAGGCGGCGGACCGCGTTCCCCTTGAGCGTGCGGACGCCGTTGGCATCCGCCTCGCTCAGCGTGTCCTCGGGGTCGACGATGAACGGGGCCACGTTCTCCAGCGCCCCGCGCGGCAGGTTCACCCCGTCCGTCGCCAGTACGGCCTGCATCCACGCGCCTTGGCGCTCCTCGGAGACCGGGAGCGGAAAAGGCCCCTCGGCACTGCTGCCCTCACCCATGCCATACCTCGCGTCATCCACAAAGGACCGTCAGGAACAACAGGAATGCTGACACCGCCCTCCATGCGATTTCCATATGTGTCGCATAGGTACACAACTTCGAGCAGAGGGCTCGTGAAGCGTGCGGCGTGCGGCGTGCGGCGTGCGGCGTGCGGCGTTAGGAAAAACAACACCGCGCGATGCCGCGAACGGCAGCCCGAACTCATTTTCCCATTGACCGGGATTCCTGCGTCCGGTAAAGAGCGCGCGCCTGCCGTACGTCTCCGTTACGCGCCGCCCACCGCGGTCAGTAACGCCAGTGGCGCCGCGGCCGACCGCGATTCCAGTACGCACGAGTGCGGGTACGGGACCGGCACCGCGCACGCGTCCTTGTCGTAGCCCGCGAGGGATTCCGGGAGGCGGCCGTCTGTTGTGGTGGTCGCGGAGAGCAGGCCCCGGGTCACCGCGCGGGCCTCGTCGTGGAGGGCGTAGCGCGCTAGGCCGAGCGCGATCAGCGCGTTGTCGTGCGGCCACACCGCACCCCGGTGACGGGAGAGGGGATGGAACGCGGGCTGCCCGGCCGCGACCGTCCGTACGCCCCAGCCCGAGAAGAAGTCGGGCTCCAGAAGGCGGCGCCCCACCGTTTCGCCGTACTCCTTGTCGAGCAGCCCGGACCACAGCAGATGGCCCGCGTCCGAGGCGAGCGCGTCGACCTGGTGGCCGTCGTCGGCCAGGGCGAGCGCGGGGAAGCCGCGGTCCGGCATCCAGAAGTCCCGCTGGAAACGGTCCCGCAGGTCGGCCGCCATCTGCGTGAGCAGGTCCGCGTACACCTTGTCGTCCCAGACGGTGCGCGCCAGCCGGGCGGTGCGCCGCAGGGCGTCGTACGCGTACCCCTGCGCGCCCGCAGCCATGACGGGTCCTGTCACACCGGTGCCGTCGGCGGAGCAGATCGCGCCGGGCGAGTCCTTCCAGTTCTGGTTGGCGAGACCGCCCTCGTCGGCGCGGTACACGAGGTAGCCGCGCGAGGTGAGCCCGCCGTGGTCGAGCAGCCAGCCGACGGCGGCCCGCGCGTGCGGCTCCAGGCGGCGGGCCGTGGCGGTGTCCCCGGTCTGTTCCGTGTACGTCCCGAGCAGCACGAGGAAGAGCGGGGTCGCGTCGACCGAGCCGTAGTAGCGGCCGAAGGGCACCTGTCCGAAGTGTGCGAGCTCGCCGTACCGCACCTCGTGGACGATCTTGCCGGGCTGTGCGGCCCCGCCGCCTCCGCCGTCCCCGCCGTCCCCGTCGCCCATGGCGCCCATCGCCTCCGTGGCCTGCGTGGCGGCGAGCGCGGACAGTGTCGCGGCGGCCGGGCGCGGCAGATGGGGCAGCGCGAAGAGCGAGGTCAGCAGGGCGTCGCGGCCCAGCAGCGTGAGGAACCAGGGCGCTCCGGCCCCGGGCACCCGCACCTCCTCGCCGTCCGGGCCTGTCGCCGGGACCTGGAGCGCGGCGAGGTCCGCCAGGCCGCGCGCGCAGGCCGCCGCGAGTTCGGGCCAGACGGTGGGCAGCGTGACACCCGAGACGAACTCCGCCTCAGCCGCGACGAGTTGTCGCACCGCCTTCATCGGGGATTCCGGTGTGCGCGGGACGGGCTCTCCGTGCGGCTGCGCGGCGGCACGCAGTGCCACCTCCACCGAGCCGTGCGCGTCGAGCTCCAGCGTCCATACGAGGCGACGCGCACCGGTACCGGTCTCCACGATGCCGTCCGGCGCGGGGTCGGCGGTCACCGTCGTACGGGAGCACCACTCGCCCCGCCGGTAGGTGAACTCCACGCCCTCGCCCCCGTCGAGCGGCCGCCGCGTCCTGACGGCGCCCGGCTTCGCGTACGTGCGGTGGTCGGCGCGCAGCTCGAACTGGTCGGTGAAGTCGGCGTCCACGGTCAGCGCGAAACCCACGCGCGTCGGCACCGGCCGGTTGCTGAGGAGCCGCAGCGTCTCGGTGAACACCCCGTCGGCGACGGCCTGTTCGCGGAAGAGTGTGCAGGCGGGTGGTTCCTGGCGGCCGCCGCGCGGCACCAGGACGCAGCGCGCCGCGCCGGTGGCCGCGGCCGTCGTGTCCACGGGTGTGAGGACTTCGGGGACGGCTCCGTCGACGGTCAGCTGCCAGCGGCTCAGATGCCGCGCGTCCCGTACGAAGAGGCCGTCCGGGCTCGCGCCACCGCCGCGCGCCAGGCCGACACCGCTGATGTCACCGCCCGTGCCGACGGCCGCGAACGTCCGCCCCCGCACCAGCAGCCGACGCGGATCGCTCATGCCTGCACCTCTCCCTCAGAGAGCCCGCCCGGCCCGCCCCGCTCGTCCCTGCCGTCGTCGAGCAGGAGGTCCAGCGCGAGCGCCGCCGTCCAGCCGAAGCCGCGCGCGCCGCTCCCCCGGGCGGTGTACGGGTCGACGTACTCGGCGAACCCGGAGGTGACCGCCGCGTCGAGCAGCGCGTCCCGCAGCCCGTCCGCCCGCGCCTGTTCGCCGTGCAGCCGCAGGCCCTTCTCCAGCAGCCAGTTGGTGTTGAACCAGGCGGGTCCGCGCCAGTACCGGCGCGGGTCGAAGGCGCGCCCCGTCAGGTCGTAGCTCGGCACGAGCCGCGCCGGGCCGCCGAGCCCGAAGTGCGGGCCGCACGCGGTGCGCACCAGGGCCGCGGCGATGCCGGGCGGCAGCGCGGGCAGCACGAGGGGGACGAGACCGGCGACGCCGCGCTCGGTGATGAGCTCCCCGTCCGGGCCGGGGGCGCGCAGGTCGCGGCAGAGGAAGAGCTCGCGCCGCGGGTCCCAGAGGCGGGCCACAAGGGTCTCGGTCAGCTTCCGGGCGCGCGTGCGTCGCTCGTCCGGGTCACGCGTCAACACCTCAGCGGTGTTCGTCAGTTCGTGCTCGATCCGGGCGAGCGCGTACTCCGATGCGATCAGGAGCGCGTTGAACGCGGGGTCCTCCACCGAGAAGGCGCCGTGGGCCCGGCCGTCCGCGTACCGCCGGTCCCGGTACTCCGCCGCGAGCCGCACGTATCTGCCGTAGTCCAGGTCCGTCGGCCGGTCCTCGGGCGCTCCGTAGGCCAGGTCCGCGCGGCGGAACGCCTCCGGACCCGCGGGCTCGACGCGGCTCAACGGGCCGTCCCAGCAGGGGCTGTTGTCCATGCCCTGTTCCCAGGGGTGCACCACGGCGGCGAGTCCCGCGCCGCCCGCGTCCCTGCTGGAGAGCAGGTAGTGGTGCCAGGCGGTCAGGCGCGGGTGGGCCCGGGCGAGGAAAGAGCGGGCCCTGGAGAGGCCGGGGTCTGCGCGGTGCACCAGCCAGGCGGCGAGTGCGTGCACCGGCGGCTGCACGAGGCCGGAGGTCCGCACGCCGCCGGGCGCGCCGGACGGGCGGCCCGCCGTGGTGGAGCGCCAGAAGTCGGGGCCGGGGAAGTAGGCGCCGGGCGGGACGGCGTCGTTGAACACGATGTGGGGGACGCGGCCGTCGCCCCACTGGGCGGCGAGGAGCGTCTCCAGTTCGACCTGGGCGCGCAGCGGTGAGAGGTGGCGCAGGCCGATCGCGATGAAGGCCGAGTCCCAGGACCACTGATGGGGGTAGAGCGCGCGGGACGGGACGGTCGATGTACCCGTCCAGTTGCCCCACAGCACCTCGGCCGCCTGTTTCCGCAGAACTCTCTCCTCGGCGGCGGCCCGGTGGGCGGCCGGCCGGGTGGTCGTACTGCGGTCCACGCGGTGCTCCCCGGGAGACTCGACGCCCTGCCAGTTCGGCTCTTCTCACCTTAGGGTTACGTCCGGTCGGCGCGCAAAACCCCGTGTGTAACGTGAAGTTGGGGCGCACAAGGAGCGGACGAGCGCGGGAGGGCGCATGCACACGGCAGGTCAGGGGCGGACGCGGACCGGTGCCGGCTCCGGTGGGGCCGGTGACCTCCTCCACCTCGTGCGCAGCGGCCGCGCCACCACGCGGGGCGCCCTGCAGCAGGTCACGGGGCTGTCCCGGGGCACCGTCGGGCAGCGGCTCGACCGGCTCTTCCGGGCGGGGTGGCTGCGGGAGGGGGGCGGGGGCCCGGTGGACTCGCCGCTCGGCGGGCGGCCCGCGATCCGGCTGGAGTTCGACGACACGCACGCCGTCGTCCTCGCCGCCGGTCTGGAGACCCGGCATGCCCGCACCGCCCTGCTGACCCTCGGCGGCGAGATCCTCGCCGAGCGGGCGGCGCCCCTGGCCGTCGAGGACGGCCCCGACGCGGTCCTCGGCGAGCTGGGCGTCCGCTTCGGCGAGCTGCTGCGCGAGACCGGCCGTCCGGCCGGTTCGGTGTGCGGCGTCGGGCTCGCCGTGCCGGGCCCTGTCGACAGCGGCACGGGACGCGTCGTCCAGCCGCCGATCATGCCGGGCTGGGACGGCTACGACATACGGGGCCGCCTGCGCAGGGCGCTCACCGGACGGCCGGACGGTGTGCCCGCCGACGTGCCGGTCCTGGTCGACAACGACGCCAACCTCATGGCGTACGGCGAACAGTGCGCCCACTACCCGGACTGCTCGGCCTTCGCCCTGGTCAAGGTCTCCACGGGCATCGGGTGCGGTGTGGTCGTCGGCGGCGACGTCTACCGGGGCGTCGACGGGGGCGCCGGCGACATCGGCCACGTCCGGGTGCCCGAGGGCGCGGACGCCCTGTGCAGGTGCGGTTCGTACGGCTGTCTGGCGGCAGTGGCGAGCGGCCGCGCGGTGGCCGGTCGCCTGGCGGAGGCGGGCGTCCCGGCGGCGTCCGGCTCGGATGTGCGGGCGCTTCTGGAGGCGGGGCATCCCGCGGCCGTGGGGTTCGCGCGTGAAGCCGGGCGGCATGTCGGGGAGGTTCTCGCGACCGTGGTGACCCTGCTGAACCCGGGCGTTCTGGTCATCGCCGGAGATCTGGCCGGAACCCCTTTCCTCACGGGCGTCCGTGAGCTGCTCTACCAGCGAGCCCTGCCCCGCTCCACCGCCCACCTGAAGGTGGTCACCTCGCGTCTCGGCGAGCACGCCGCGCTGATCGGCGCGGGAAAACTCGTGGTGGAGCACTTGTACGCCCCGGAGCGGGTGGAGGAACGGCTGGTCGCGCTGGGCGTCTAGCGCGGCGGCCGGTATGCCACCGCGATCGGTCCGGCCCCTTCGCGAGGGTCCGGGTGCCGGCATCCGGCCTCTTCAAACGGCGTGATTCTCGCCACCCCTGATAGGGCTTGCGCTCAGATGAGCGGTTCGCGGCCGACTGCACTTCTCCAAGGGGTGGCACTCAGTGCCACTGCTCGATCATTCATGAGGTGAACTCACATCTGAGTTCACTCGGCTCATCTGAGCGTTTTATGGGTTCTACGGGGGTAGCGAGTTCAAGACTTGAACATAAGCGCCGCTCTCCTGCTACTGCTCAGTCACTTTCGATCTAGCGGCGGACGGGTGGTTACGGCCGCATGACGCGCAAGTGGACGTACCCAGGTGCCTTCGATCTGGGTATGTTCCTCGCCGTCAGGGCAGCCACCGAGCTCTCGAGGAGTCGAGACCCGTGTCGGAAAACAAAGATCCCCACGTAGCTCACACGAGTGAGAGCGTGAAGTTCGTTTACGACTTCACCGAGGGCAACAAGGACCTCAAGGACCTTCTCGGCGGGAAGGGCGCGAACCTCGCCGAGATGACGAACCTCGGGCTGCCCGTCCCCCCGGGCTTCACCATCACCACCGAGGCCTGCAAGACGTACCTCGACAGCGGCGAGGAGCCGGCCGAGCTGCGCGACGAGGTGAGTGCGCACCTCGACGCCCTCGAGCAGAAGATGGACAAGAAGCTGGGTCAGGCCGACGACCCGCTGCTCGTCTCGGTGCGCTCGGGCGCCAAGTTCTCGATGCCCGGCATGATGGACACGGTCCTGAACATCGGGCTCTCCGACAAGTCCGTGACGGGCCTCGCCAAGCAGTCCGGCGACGACCGCTTCGCGTGGGACTCGTACCGCAGGCTCATCCAGATGTTCGGCAAGACCGTCCTCGGCGTCGACGGCGACCTCTTCGAGGACGCGCTGGAGGCCGCCAAGAAGGCGAAGAAGGTCGCGGTCGACACGGACCTCGAGGCCGCCGACCTCAAGAAGCTCGTCACCAAGTTCAAGAAGATCGTCAAGACGGAGGCCGGGCGGGACTTCCCGCAGGACCCGCGCGAGCAGATGGACCTCGCGATCCGTTCGGTCTTCGAGTCGTGGAACACCGACCGCGCCAAGCTCTACCGCCGCCAGGAGCGCATCCCCGGCGACCTCGGCACGGCCGTCAACGTCTGCTCGATGGTCTTCGGCAACCTCGGCCCCGACTCCGGCACGGGCGTCGCGTTCACCCGCGACCCGGCCAGCGGCCACCAGGGCGTGTACGGCGACTACCTCCAGAACGCGCAGGGCGAGGACGTGGTGGCGGGCATCCGCAACACCGTGCCGCTCGCCGATCTGGAGCAGATCGACAAGAAGTCGTACGACCAGCTCATGCAGATCATGGAGACCCTCGAAACGCACTACAAGGACCTGTGCGACATCGAGTTCACCATCGAGCGCGGGCAGCTGTGGATGCTCCAGACCCGCGTCGGCAAGCGCACCGCCGGTGCCGCGTTCCGCATCGCCACGCAGCTCGTGGACCAGGGCCTCATCGACGAGGCCGAGGCGCTCCAGCGCGTCAACGGCGCGCAGCTCGCGCAGCTCATGTTCCCCCGCTTCGACGAGGACGCGAAGGTCAGGCAGCTCGGCCGGGGCATCGCCGCGTCACCCGGTGCCGCGGTCGGCAAGGCCGTCTTCGACTCGTACACGGCCATCAAGTGGTCGCGCTCGGGCGAGAAGGTCATCCTCATCCGCCGTGAGACGAACCCCGACGACCTCGACGGCATGATCGCGGCCGAGGGCATCCTGACCTCGCGCGGCGGCAAGACCTCCCACGCGGCCGTCGTGGCGCGCGGCATGGGCAAGACCTGTGTCTGCGGCGCCGAGGAGCTTGAGGTCGACACCAAGCGGCGCTGCCTCACCGCGCCGGGCGGCGTGGTCGTCGAGGAGGGCGACACCGTCTCCATCGACGGCTCGACCGGCAAGGTGTACCTCGGCGAGGTGCCGGTGGTCCCCTCCCCCGTCGTCGAGTACTTCGAGGGCCGCATGCACGCGGGCGCCGACGACGCCGACGAGCTGGTCGCCGCCGTGCACCGGATCATGGCGTACGCGGACCGGGTGCGCCGCCTCCGTGTCCGTGCCAACGCGGACAACGCCGAGGACGCGCTCCGCGCCCGCCGCTTCGGCGCGCAGGGCATCGGCCTGTGCCGCACCGAGCACATGTTCCTCGGTGAGCGCCGCGAGATGGTCGAGCGCCTGATCCTCGCCGACGCCGACGAGGAGCGCGAGGACGCCCTGAAGGAGCTTCTGCCGCTGCAGAAGCGGGACTTCGTGGAGCTCTTCGAGGCGATGGACGGCCTGCCGGTCACCGTGCGCCTGCTCGACCCGCCGCTGCACGAGTTCCTCCCGGACATCACGGAGCTCTCGGTCCGCGTCGCGCTCGCCGAGTCCCGCAAGGACGCCAACGAGAACGACCTGCGTCTTCTCCAGGCCGTGCACCGCCTGCACGAGCAGAACCCGATGCTGGGTCTGCGCGGTGTCCGCCTCGGCCTCGTCATCCCGGGCCTGTTCACCATGCAGGTGCGGGCCATCGCGGAGGCCGCGGCCGAGCGGAAGACCGCCAAGGGCGACCCGCGCGCGGAGATCATGATTCCGCTCGTCGGCACCGTCCAGGAGCTGGAGATCGTCCGCGAGGAGGCCGAGCAGGTCATCGCGGAGGTCCAGGAGACGACCGGCGTCGAGCTGAAGCTGGCGCTCGGCACGATGATCGAGCTGCCGCGTGCCGCGCTCACCGCGGACCAGATCGCGGAGGCCGCCGAGTTCTTCTCCTTCGGCACGAACGACCTCACGCAGACCGTCTGGGGCTTCTCCCGCGACGACGTGGAGGCGAGCTTCTTCACGGCGTACCTGGAGAAGGGCATCTTCGGCGTCTCCCCGTTCGAGACGATCGACAAGGACGGCGTCGGCAAGCTGGTCCGCGACGCGGTCAAGGCCGGCCGCGAGACCCGGCCCGACCTGAAGCTCGGCGTCTGCGGCGAGCACGGCGGCGACCCTGAGTCCGTGCACTTCTTCCACGAGGTGGGCCTGGACTACGTCTCCTGCTCGCCGTTCCGCATCCCGGTGGCCCGCCTGGAGGCCGGTCGCGCGGCCTCCCACTCGGCGGGCAGCGACCACCGGTAGAAGCTCCGGAACCGTCGCCGCGTCCCCGACCCTCAGTACCGATGCGGCGGCGGTTCCGGTTCGCGACGAAGGGGCGGCACCCTGTGCGGGGGTGGCCGCCCCTTCGGCATGTCCTGGGCGGCGCGCCGGGCCGTGCGGCCGGGTGCCAGGGCACCGGCTGCGGCTCAGGGCACCGGCTCAGGGCACCGGCTCAGGGCACCGGCTGCGGTGTCGTCAGCAGTTCCGCCCGGTGCCGGCCCGCCGCGAGGACCGCTCCCGGGCCGCCAAGCGCGGCCACGCCGATGAGGCGGGTGCCCTGGTAGTAGCCGTAGAGGAGGTCGTCGTCCGGGGACTCCGGGTCGCCTTCGAGGAGGCGGCAGCGGTCGGCGAGCGCGGGCTGGCCGAAGGACTGCAGGCGCATCCCGAACTGGTCGCTCCAGAAGGACGGCAGCGGCGCGAAGGGCTCGGCGCCGGGCCCCTCAGTGCCCGTCAGGCCCGCGACCAGGGTGCGGGCCGCGTGGCGGGCGCTGTCGCCGGGGATCGACCAGTGTTCGACGCGGCGCGGCACGGGTCCGTAGCGCGGGTTCGGGAAGCGGGCCACGTCGCCGACGGCGACCGCGTGCGGCAGCCCGCCGATGCGCAGGTGCGCGTCGCAGAGGACGCCGTCGGTCAGGTCGAGCCCGGCGGTCGCGGCCAGCCATTCGGTGTTGGGCAGCGAGCCGACGGCCTCGACGACCAGATCCGCCCCGACCTCGGTGCCGTCGTCGAGGACCGCGCCGTCCGCGGTGAGTCCGGCGGCGAGGCGGCCCATCAGGAAGCGCACGCCCCGCGCCTCGTGGCGGCGCCGCAGCGCCCGGCCGAGGTCCGCGCCGACGGCGAGGAGCATCGGCTCGGCCTCCGGCGCGACGACGGTCACCTCGCAGCCCGCCGTGCGCGCGGTCGCCGCCACCTCGCAGCCGATGAAGCCGGAGCCGATCGTCAGTACCCGGGTGCCCGCCGCCAGCCCGGCGGCCAGGGCCACCGAGTCCTCCAGCGTGCGGACGACGTGCCGGGGCGGGCCCCCGGGGATCGGGAGTCTGCGTGGCCGCACCCCCGTCGCGGCCACCAGACCCTCGTACATGTGGGCCGAACCGTCGGCCAGTGTGAGCGTGCGCGCCGTCAGGTCGGCCGCGATCACCGCCGCGCCCAGCCGCCACTCGACGTCCTCGACGCTCGGCCTGCGGCGCAGCTCGGTGCCGCGGGCGGGGAGGTGTCCCGCGAGAACGTCCTTCGACAACGGCGGCCTGTTGTACGGGAGATGCCGCTCGTCACCGAACACGGTGATCGCGCCCCGCCAGCCCGCGGCCCGCAGCTGTTCCGCCGCGCGCAGCCCGCCCAGCGACGCTCCGACGACGGCGATGCCCACGGCGGCCATCGTTCAGCCCTCGACCCGGATGGCCTGCAACGGGCAGACGTCGGCGGCGTCCTCGGCGTCGGCGCGCAGCGAGTCGTCGGGCGAGCCGGTGTACGCGAGATGCCCTTCGCCGTCGAGCCGGAAGATGTCCGGCGCGGCGAAGACGCACTGCCCGTGGTCCTGGCAGACCTCCAGGTCGACGATGACTCGGACCATGCCAACTCCCTTTCCGACGTGGGCTTCTGGCTGGGTTTTCCGGCTACTGCTTCAGCGGCGTGGCGGGCGGATGCCGCGGAACTCCCAGTCGCCGCCGAGTGCCGTGGAGAGGACTTCCTCGGAGGCGGTGGGCTGGGCACCGACGTCGGTGCGGACGACCGCCGGGCCGGTGACGATGTGGTTGGTGAGCCGTCCGAGGCCCTCGGCCTCGACCTCGACGACGTCCCCGGGCCGGACGGGGCGGGAGCCGGCGGGCGTCCCGGAGAGCAACACGTCGCCCGGTTCCAGCGTGATCGTGCGGGCGATGTCGGCGACGAGGTAGTGCATGTCCCACGCCATCTCGTCCGTCGAACCGTCCTGCACGAGTACGCCGTTGACGTACGTCCGCAGGTACTTGCCGTGGAAGTCCCATCCGGTGACGAGGCCGGGGCCGAGCGGGCAGAGCGTGTCGGAGCCCTTGACGCGGAGCATCGAACCGGCGTCGGTGTCGCGGAAGTCGTGCAGGCCGAAGTCGTCGGCGACGGTATAACCCGCGATGTACGAACCGGCCTCCGCCGGGGCGACGTTGCGGCAGGTGCGGCCGATGACGATACCGATCTCGCCCTCGTAGTTGAGGTATTGGCAGCCTTCGGGGCGCACGACCGCGCCGCCGTGGGCGTTGAGGGCGGAGACGGGCTTGTGGAAGTAGGTGGGCGCGGGCGGCAGGGTGGCCCCGAACTCCGCCACGCGGCTGCGGTGGTTGAGGTGTACGGCGATCACCTTGGAAGGGCGTACGGGAGGGAGGTGCCGGGCCTCGGACGCCTTGACGCGGCGGCCGTCCGGGGCCACGAGCTCGTCCCCTTCGCGGAGGACCTGGACGGCGGTCCCGTCGAGCAGGACGCGGCGGTACTCGATGGTGCGCGCCCTCTCCCTCGCCCTCTCCCTCGTCCTCATGCGACTGCCTCGCTCGGGTCGGTGCCGGTGCCGGTGCTGGTGCTGGTGTCGGTACTGGTGTCGGCACTGGTGCCGGTCCAGCCGGTGGCCGGGCGGTCGAACCACAGGTGCATCTGTCCCGTGCCGATGGAGTTCTCGTACGCGCTGTAGGCGCGCCCGGGGGCGGTGCAGCGCTCTTCGCCGAGGGCGCCGGCCATCATCAGGTAGTGCCCGAACCGGGCTTCCGGCTTGTGGGTGAGGAACTCCGCCATGGTGCGCAGGACTTGGGCGTGGTCGCCGCGCTCGAACCACTCGACGCGCTGCCGGTCGGCGGCGCGCGCCTCGGGCGTACGGATGTGGGAGGGGTCGCTGGACTCGTGGGCACGCAGCTCGCGCAGCGGCCAGAACGTGTGCGAGAGGGCGCCGGACGCGATGAGCAGGACCCTGCGGCCGGGCAGCGCGCCGATGCCGTCGGCGAGCGCGCGGCCGAGCCGCAGGTGGTCCTCGGTGTCACCGGTCTGACAGACCCCGATCGAGACCCACTTCTTCTCGGGGAGGCCGTGGCCCAGGTACGTCCACAGGTTGATCGTGGCGTAGTACACGGGCAGGAAGGGGTCGTCGATCGGGGTGATCCAGGTGCCGTGCTTCTCCGCGAACCGCGCGACGGAGTGGGCGAGTTCGGGATCCCCAGGGTAGTCGTACGGCATGCGGCACATGCCGCGCGGCAGCTCTTCGGAGGTGAAGAGCCCGGCGCGGCGCGAGTGGGCGGAGACGACGAACTCGACGGTGGTCGCCCAGTGCGAGTCGAGGACGACGACAGTGTCGTAGTCGAGCGTCTCGAAGACGTCGGAGCGCAGGGTGCGCAGGCCGGGGACGAGGCTGATCTCGCGGCCCTCGTTGAGCTCCTTGCGGGTCTCCTCGGGCAGCACGATGGTCGGTACGTGGGCGAGGAGTCCGGCCCCCACGATCTCGCCCCTCCCTGCGCTCTCGACTCTCGCCTCAGCCATGGTGGGCCCACCCCCTCGGCGCGGTCACGGTGTTCTTGAGGTCGCAGTAGAAGTCGAAGGACCAGTCGCCCCCCCTCGCGCCCGATGCCGGAGCCGCGCGATCCGCCGAAGGGCGCGGAGAGGTCGCGCACGAAGAAGCAGTTGACCCAGACCGTGCCCGCCACGAGCCGCGCGCTGATCCGCGCCGCGCGCTCACGGTCGCCGGTGGCGAGGGTGGCGGCGAGGCCGAAACGCGTGCCGTTGGCGAGGCGCACGGCCTCGTCGTCGTCGCCCTCGGGGAACGTCTGGAGCGTGAGGACAGGACCGAACACCTCCTCCTGGACGATCTCGGAGTCCTGGGCGACGTCGGTGAGGAGGGTCGGGAGGTAGTAGTTCCCGCCCAGCGCGGTGTTGCGGCCGCCGCCGGTGACGGCCTTCGCGCCCGCCTCCAGGGCACGGCGCACGAACCCGTCGACGCGCTCCACGTGCCGCGGGTGGATGTTGGGGCCGATGTCGGTGGCCGCGTCACGCGGGTCGCCCTGGACCAGCTTGGTGACGCGGTCGAGGAAGAGACCGAGAAACGTGTCGCGCACGGGCTCCTCGACGAGGATGCGGGTGCCGGCGAGACAGACCTGCCCCGCGTTGTCGTACTGCTCCACGGCGAGATCGGCGGCCAGCTCCAGGTCGGCGTCGGCGAGGACGAGCAGCGGCGACTTGCCGCCGAGCTCGAAACTGCAGGGCACGAGGTGGGTGGCGGCGGCCGCGGCGATACGGCGGGCGGTGGGCACGGAGCCGGTGAAGCTGATGCGGCGCACGTCGGGGTGGGCGGCGAGGGGTGCGCCGACCTCCTCGCCGTACCCCTGCACGAGGTTGAAGACGCCCGGCGGCAGCCCCGCCTCGTGCGTGATGTCGGCGAGGAGCGAGGCGGTCAGCGGGGCCCACTCGGAGGGCTTGACGACGACGGTGGAGCCCGCCGCGAGCGCCGGCGCGATCTTCCAGCTCGCCAGCATCAACGGGGCGTTCCACGGCGTGATGAGGACGGCGGGGCCCGCCGGGTCCCAGCTGACGTGGTTCGTGTGGCCCCTCGTGTCGAAGTCGTCGTGGGCGAGGGCGAGGAGCCGGTCGGCGAAGTAGCGGAAGTTGTGGGCGACGCGCGGTATGACGCCGCGGCGGTGCGAGCGGAGCAGCGCGCCGTTGTCGGCGGTCTCGACCGCCGCGAGGTCCTCGGCGCGGGCGTCGACGCCGTCGGCGACGGCGTGCAGCAGCCGGGCGCGCTCGACGGGCGGGGTCGCCGCCCAGCCGGTGAACGCGGTGCGGGCGGCGGCCACGGCGGCGTGTGCCTCGCCGGGGCCGCCGCGTGCGATGGGGGCGAGCGGGGTGCCGTCGATCGGCGAGTGGTCGATGAAGGTGGTGGGGGTAGTGGGGGCGGTGGGAGTGGTGGCGGAGGTGGTGGCTGCGCGGGTGCCGTTGATCCAGTGGCGGGTGTCGATGCGTACGCCCTCGACGGTCGCCGTGGCCGTGGCCGTCGCCGTGGCCGTGGCTGCGGGAGGATCTTGAGCGTGGGCCTGGGCCATCTCCGCCTCCAGTTCGTTTGAACCCAAACAACGTACGAGCGGGGGCGGGTGGGGGTCAACCCCTTGCCACTCCCTCGTCAACCCCTCGTGCGGATAGGGGTATTGGTTTATCGTTTGGGGTCAAACGGGAGCGCGCGTGTCGCGCATGTCCCTGCTTCCGGCACTGACCGGTCAAGGAGGCTTCGATGCCGTGCCGTCGGCCGCTGATCGCCCTCCCTCAGCGGTACGCCGCGACGACCTCCGCCCTCCGCTACGCCGCCGTCGTCACCGCCCGCGCCCTCGCCGAGGCCGTGTTCCGCGCGGGCGGCGAGCCGTTCATGATGCTCCCCGGGCCACCGGAAGAGGCCGCCGAACGGCTGTCGCTCTGTGCTGGGTTGTTGTTGCCGGGGGGTGGGGATGTCGCGCCGTGGCGGTATGGGGTGGGGGTAAGGGGTGGCGCTGGGGCCGGGGTGCACGGGGCCGTGTACGACGTCGATGACGCTCAGGACGACTTCGATCTCGCTCTCGCCCGGTACGCGCTGCCCCGCGGCCTGCCGACCCTCGCGGTCTGCCGCGGGCTCCAGGCCGTGAACGTACTGCTCGGCGGCACGCTGCGGCAGGACATGGGCGGGCCCGGCTCGGAGCACCGGCATGTGGTGCATCGCGTGCGGGTGGCGGGGGGATCGACGGTGGCGCGGGCGATGGGGGGCGGGGGTGTGGGGGCCGTGGGGGGTGTGGAGGGCGGGGGCGCAGACGTTTCCTGTTATCACCATCAGTGCGTGGAACGCCTCGGGCAGGGGCTCGTCGCCACCGCCTGGGCTGCCGACGGGACCGTCGAGGCGCTCGAACTGCCGGGCACGTCCGGGTGGTTCGCCGCCGTGCAGTGGCATCCGGAGGACACGGCGGAGGTGGACGGGCGGCAGCGGGGGTTGTTCGAGGCGGTGGTTCGGGCCGCCTCGGCCTCTGACTCGGCCTCTGGCTCGGCCTCGGCCGCTGAGTGGGTGTGAAGTCGGGCGAGGGAAGTCAGGCGGAGGAGGTCAGGCGGGGCGTTTGGGTCTGCGGCCGCTGCGGCGGGGAGTGGGCGCCGCGCCGTTCAGGAGGTGCTGCCTGCGGTCGTCGCCCTTCTCCTCCGTACGGACGACGATCCTGCGCAACAGGTCGGCCAGGGTCTCGCACTCCTCGTCCGTCAGGCCCTCGGTGACGAACGCCTCCTCGGCGTTGAAGGCGGGGAACACCTCGCCCATCAGGCGTTCGCCCTCGTCCGTGAGGCGGAGCAGGGCGAGCCTGCCGTCGTCGGGGTGACCGCGGCGCTCGACGAGGCCACGGCCCATGAGGGTGCGGGCGACACCCGTGAGCGTGCCCTTGGAGATGCCGGCCTCCTCGGCGACGTACCGCGTCTCCGTCTCGCCCCAGATCCAGATGACGTAGAGCACGACGAACGACGTCCACGTCAGTTCGGCGCCGCGGAGCACCGAGTTCTCGAAGTGCTGTCGTACGGCCGCCGCCGCGCGGTAGATGTTCGAGACGGCGGCCATCTGGTCGTACCGGACGGGGGTGCCGGTGTCGCCGAGCTTGGCTCGGACCGCCTTCTCGGTCTCGCGGATGGTGCGGTGGCCCGTCACTCCGTGTCTCCTTGTGTCATGCGTGGGGCTTGGGGGCTGGGGCTGGGGCTGGGGTTTGGGGCTGGGGTTGGGGTTGGGGTTGGGGTTGGGGCTGGGGTTGGGGCTGGCCGGTGTGGGCTTTTACAGCTCGCGTTCCAGCAGCGTTCCGCCGTTCCAGGTGACGCCCACCTGACGGTAGTACGCGCCGATCGGCTCCTCGACCGTGAGCGCGGCCAGCTCCTCCGTGGGCGCCTCGAAGAGGTCGAGCTCGGCCTCGCCCGACCACGCCTGACCGCCCTCGAAGGCGGCGGCGCCCGACTCGATCAGCTCGTCGAGGGCCAGGCCCTTGCCGTCGATGGACGGGAGTTGGCGGTGGTGGGCCATGGGGTGGGCGTTGACGAAGCCGTTGGTGGGCGACGGGGCGCGCAGGGTGACCACGGCCTGGGCGAGGCGGCGGTCGGCGGCGGCGAGGGTGGCGCCGAACACGGCGCCGGGTTCGATGCGGGGGGGCGGGGCCGTAGGGGTGGGGACGGGTGAGATGGATGGAGCCGAGCTTCTTCGGGTAGCCCTGGTGGGCGCCGCGGGCGATGGCGAAGTCCTTGTCGACCCAGATGTAGACGCAGCGGGAGTAGGTGCGGTCGCGGTAGGTGCAGCGGACGACCGCGAAGCACTCCTTGTACTGGGCGCGGACGGGGTCGAGGAGTTCGGACCTGTCGGCGCCGCAGGACTGCCAGTCGGCCCAGATGAGGGCGACGGCGCCGGGGTCGTCCGGGGCGGGGGTGAGGGGGGCGGGGAGGAGGGCGCGGATGTGGGCGGGGTCGGTGCGGTACTCGATGGTGAGGAGGTCGCCGGAGTAGTGCCAGGGTGGGTGGGGCACGGTGGAGGACCTGCCGGTGGCGCTCTTGGGCGGCAGGAATCCCTTGAGTCCGGCCATGACCAGCCCCTTCCGCGATTCGTTTGGTCCCGTACGGTACGCCTGGGTGCGGGGGGCTGTCACTGGGCGGGGGCGCCTTGGGTTCGTCTGTGGGGCGGGGCCGCGGGGGTATGTACGTACTCGCTATCCCTTCGCCACGCCTCAAGTCCAAAGACGCCAATGTTTCCTCGGTGCTCCGTGCGCACATACCCCCACGTCCCCTCGGGACGCGTTTGCGGCTGCGGCCCGGTGGGGGGCGCAGCCTCTCCTGCTCCTACCTGGCAGCTGCGTCGCGGGGCAAACGGGCGGGCGGGTGGGATACATCCGCCGCGAAGCGGCGGCCTTGAGGCTCCTACCCCGGCGGGACGTCGCGGGGAACACCCCACCACCCACCCCCACTCCCGCAGGACGTCGCGGGGCGAACGGGTGGGTGGGTGGGATGCATCCGCCGCGGAGCGGCGGGCTTGGGGCCTGCCCCGGCGGGCCGTCGCGGGGGACCCGGCACCCACGCACCGCGCCGCAGGGCAACAAGCGCTGCCCGCGCGGAGGTTGGGGTAGCGCGCACCCTCGGGGGAGTTCTATCGTTTGAGGTCAAACAAATGGCGCACCGCACCCCCGGAAAGGCTGGGACACGGGTGAGTGAAGCGAGCGCACCATCCCGGGGCGAGGACACCCCCGTCACAGAAACCGTCGAAGCGCTGCGCGCCAAAGGCACCGACGTCATCCGCGTCGTCTACCCCGACCTGATCGGAGCCGACCGCGGACGCGACGTCCTCGTCGGACAGTTGCCGCGCGCCTGCGAGCACGGGCTCAGCTTCTGTCGCGCCGTCTACCACACCAGCCCCAGGGGCGACGTCGTCCCCGTCGCGGGAGGACTCGACGCGGGGCTTCCCGACATCTGCGTACAGCCCGATCTGCGCACGCTCAAACCGCTGCCCTGGGAGCCCGGGGTCGCTTGGTGTCTGGGGAACAGTCTCGATCCGCTCACGGGCGCCGCCGTGCCGGAGTCGCCCCGCGCCCTGCTGCGACGGGTACTTGAGCGTGCCGGCGAGTGCGTGGGGGGCGGTGGGCTCTCCGTCGTCGTCGGGCCCGAGCTGGAGTATTTCCTGTGCGACCCCGCCCCCGCCGCCGCGTCCGGCTGGATGCCCTACGGAGGCGCCACCGGGAATGTGTACAGCGCCGGGCGGCGCGGCGACCCGGACGGTCATCTGCTGCGCACGTTGCGGCAGTTGGATGCCCTCGGTATCGGCGTCATCGCGGGGAACCACGAGTTCGACGGCGGGCAGTTCGAGATCAATCTCGACCACTCGGACGCCCTGGACGCCGCCGACCGCGCCTTCTTCTTCAAGGCCGCCGTCAAGGAGGCCGCCCGCCACGAGGGGCGTCTCGCGACCTTCATGGCCAAGCCCTTCAACGGGCTCGGCGGGTCCGGTTTCCATGTCCATCTGTCACTGGTTGACGGGGAGGGGCGGAATGTTTTCGACGAGCCCCGGGCCCGGAACGGTCTGTCCGCCATCGCCCTGCACGCCGTCGGCGGCGTGCTGCGGCACGCGTCCGCGCTGGCCGCGCTGCTCAATCCGACCGTCAACTCCTACAAGCGTTTCGGGCCGGACACCCTCGCCCCCTGGCTGATCGACTGGGGTCTGGACAACCGCAGCGCCATGGTCCGCATACCGCCCGAGCGCGGCGCCGGGGCCCGGCTGGAGCTCCGGCTCGGTGACGCGTCCGCCAACCCCTATCTCCTGGTCGCGGGCACCGTCGCCGCTGTTCTGCTCGGGCTGCGCGACAAGGCCGAGCCGCCCGCCCCGTTGGAGGGGTATGGATACGACGAGGTCTCGGCCGTTCGGCTGCCCGTCACTCTCACCGAGGCCCTCGACGCCCTGGAAGCCGATGAGGCGCTCGTCGGGCTGCTCGGCGAAGGATTCGTCCGCGCTTTCCTCACGTACAAGCGCAATGAGGTCGAGCGGTGTCAACAGGCCGTGAATGACTGGGAGTTCGGGGAGTATGCGTTTCTCATCTGACCGGGCCGAGGCCCTTCCTGCGACCTCGGCTGCGGGCGAGGCCGTGCCGCCTCTGTCGCTTGCCGATGTCGACCTCGCCGACAACGACCGGTTCACCGATCGCGCGCTGCCCTGGCGGATGTTCGACGTGCTGCGCCGTGAGGACCCCGTCCACTGGCAGCCCGAGCCCGCCCCCAACTCCGGTTTCTGGGCGGTCACCCGGCACGCCGACATCGTGCGCGTCGACCGTGACCCCGAGACCTTCACCTCGGAGAGGTTCACCAATCTGGAGGAGGTGGACGAGGACTACATCGCCCTGCGGCGTTCGCTGCTGGAGACCGACGGGCTGCGGCACCGGGCCATGCGGCTCGTACTGCAGAAGCGGTTCACGCCGCGTGCCGTCGCGACGTACGAGACGTTCCTGCGCGGGCTCACCGCGCGCACGCTGGACGCCGCCCTGCCCAAGGGCACCTTCGACTTCGTGCGGGAGGTGTCCGCCGACTTTCCCATCAACGTGCTCGCGCGCATGCTCGACGTGCCCGAGGAGGACACGCGGCGGCTCATCGACTGGGGCAACCGCATCATCGGCAACACCGACCCCGACTACGCGGATGTGCTGCTGGAGAGCGCGGAGAGCGAGCGGTATCGGAACCTGCCCTTTCGGTCGCCGGCGGCGCTTGAAGTCTTCGCGTACGGAAGGGAGTTGGCCGCCCGTAGGCGCGGCGGGAGCGGGGACGACCTCGTGAGCGCTCTGGTGAACAGCTCGCCCCGGGACGGCGTTCCGCTGTCCGCCACCGACTTCGACAACTACTTCCTGCTGCTCGTCGTCGCCGGGAACGAGACCACCCGGCACGCCATCTCGCACTCCATGCTCGCCCTCATCGAGCACCCGGAGCAGCGGGCGCGGCTCGTCCGTGATCCCTCGCTCGTCCCCGGTGCCGTCGAGGAGTGTCTGCGGTGGGCCTCGCCCGTCTACCACTTCCGGCGGACGGCGACCCGTGACGTCGAGCTCGGCGGCAAGCGGATCAGGGCGGGCGACAAGGTCGTGCTGTGGTTCGCCTCCGGGAACCGGGACGAGGACGTCTTCCCGGACCCGTACCGCTTCGACGTCACCCGCGAGGACAACGACCACGTCACCTTCGGCAAGGGCAGCCCGCACTTCTGCCTCGGCAACTCCCTCGCCCGCCTGGAGATGCGGGTCATGTTCGAGGAGCTGCTGCCGCGGCTCGCGGACATCCGTGTCGCCGGTGAGGTGCGGCGCGTGCGGTCCAACTTCGTCAACGGGATCAAGGAGCTGCCCGTCACGGTGACGCTCAAGTAGCGGGCGGGCGGGCGGGGGCAGGCAGTGGTCGGGCCGGGGGCGGGGGGCGGGAGCCCGGGGGGGGGCGGGGTCAGCCGCCCGACGTGTCCAGTTCCGCGTCCTCACTGATGCCCGCGCAGTCGTAGGGGTCCTTCAGCCAGCCGTCCGGCAGCACCACGCGGTTGTTCCCGGAGGTGCGGCCGCGGGGGCCGTCGGCGCCGGCGGGCCAGGGCTGGTCCAGGTCAAGCTCGCCGAGCCCGTCCTCCAGTTCGGCGAGCGACGAGGTGATCGCGAGGCGCTTGCGCATCTCCGAGCCGACCGCGAAACCCTTCAGGTACCACGCGACGTGCTTGCGGAAGTCGATGACGCCCCGCGACTCGTCACCGATCCACTCGCCGAGGAGCGTGGCGTGGCGCAGCATGACGGCGGAGACCTCGCGCAGGGTCGGGGCCTTGGGCGCGCCCGTGCCCTCGAAGGCGGCCACGAGGTCGCCGAAGAGCCAGGGTCGGCCGAGGCAGCCGCGGCCCACGACGACACCGTCGCAGCCGGTCTCGTTCATCATGCGGACCGCGTCGGCCGCCGACCAGATGTCGCCGTTGCCGAGCACCGGGATCTCGGGGACGTGCTCCTTGAGGCGGGCGATGGCGTCCCAGTCCGCCGTGCCGCCGTAGTGCTGGGCGGCCGTGCGGCCGTGCAGCGCGATGGCGGTCACACCCTCCTCGACGGCGATGCGGCCCGCGTCGAGGAAGGTGATGTGCTCGTCGTTGATGCCCTTGCGCATCTTCATGGTGACGGGGAGGTCCCCGGCGCCGCTGACGGCCTCGCGCAGGATCGCGCGCAGCAGGGGGCGCTTGTACGGGAGCGCGGAGCCGCCGCCCTTGCGGGTGACCTTGGGGACGGGGCAGCCGAAGTTCAGGTCGATGTGGTCGGCCAGGTCCTCTTCCGCGATCATGCGGACGGCCTTGCCGACGGTCGCCGGGTCGACGCCGTACAGCTGGATCGAGCGGGGCTTCTCCGTCTCGTCGAAGTGGATCAGCTGCATCGTCTTCTCGTTGCGCTCCACCAGGGCGCGGGTGGTGATCATCTCGCTGACGAAGAGGCCCTTGCCGCCGCTGAACTCCCGGCACAGCGTCCGGAACGGCGCGTTCGTGATGCCCGCCATGGGGGCGAGCACGACGGGCGGCTGCACGGTGTGCGGGCCGATCGACAGGGGCTGCGGCAGAGACGGCATGGATGATCTCCGGGACGGACGACGGGACCCTCTATTGTCCCTCACTCCGCGGACAGCTCCGCCAGGTGCTCCAGACGCTCCAGGCGCTCTTCCGTCTCGTCGTCCGCGGGGATGTACGTGATGAGGCGGTACGCCTGCGGCAGCGGGGCCATCCACAGCATGCGGTGTTCCAGGCGGAGCAGGCCGGCCTGGGGGTGCTGGTAGCGCTTGACGTGCGGTGCCATGGTCGCCACCTCGTGCCGCTCCCACAGTTCGCGGAACTCGGCGGAGACCCCGGCGAGCCGGTCGCGCAGCTCCTTCCAGGCGGGTTCGGCGCCGTGCTCGGCCATGGAGCCGCGGAACTTGGCGACCAGGTCGCGCAGCATCTCGTCCCGGTCGAGGAAGGTCTCCCGCCAGCTGCGGCTGGTGGCGAGGAGCCACAGGCAGTTGCGGTCGCGCGGCTCCATCGCGTCGAAGTCGCCGAAGACGTGCGTCCAGGAGCGGTTGTACGCGAGGACGTCGTAGCGGCCGTTCTGCACGGTGGCCGGGTAGGGGGCGACGCGGCGCAGCAGCCGGCGGACCTCCGCGGAGAGCGCCGTGCACTCGGCCTCGGGGCGCGGGTCGATGGCGCCAGCGAGCGCGAAGAGGTGGGCGCGCTCGCTGGGGTCCAGCAGCAGCGCCCGTGCGATCGCGTCGATGACCTGCGCGGACACCCGGATGGGCCGTGCCTGCTCCAGCCACGTGTACCAGGTGACGCCCACACAGGAGAGCTGCGCGACCTCTTCGCGGCGCAGGCCCGGTGTGCGGCGGCGGGTACCCCGGGGCAGGCCCACCTGCTCGGGCGTGACGCGCTCGCGGCGGCTGCGGAGGAAGGCGGCCAGTTCTTGGCGGCGGATGTCGGCGGCCGGCTCTGCCGACTCGGTGGACTCGGTGGGCCCTCGCGGCTCTGCGGGCTCTGCCGACGCGGCGGGCTCTGCGGGCTCTGCCGACTCGGCGGACTCAGCGGACTCAGCGGACTCAGCGGACTCAGCGGTAACGGTCACTGTCCCAGGCTGGCGCATACCGGAGCCTGTTTCCAGGTGCGTCTGGTACCAGGATAAAGACACTCTGGTACCCCTCTGGCGGCCGGATCATCGTCGTATCCGTGACTCTCACGACGCCCAACACCGACAAGTCCCCCGCCACCGGTGCGGCCGGACCCCCCGAGCCCACTCCCCTGTCCCCCATGGCCCCCCTGACATCCCTCGGCCTCCTGACCCTCCTCCTCGGCGCCTCCCTCTCCAGCATCGACTTCTTCATCGTCAACGTCGCCCTGCCCAGCATCGAGCGCGACCTGCACGCCTCGCCCGCCACGCTGGAGATGGTCGTCGCGGGGTACGCGGTGGCGTACGCCGTGCTGCTCGTCCTCGGCGGCCGGCTCGGGGACACGTACGGGCGCAGGAAGCTCTTCCTGTGGGGCGTGGCCGCCTTCGGCGTGACCTCACTGGCCTGCGGGCTCGCTCCCGGCGCGTGGTGGCTCGTGGGCGCGCGCGTGGCGCAGGGCGCCGCGTCCGCGCTGATGCTGCCGCAGGTCCTCGGCACCATCCACGCGACGACACAGGGTGAGCGCCGCGCCCGGACCGTCGCCCTGTACGGCGCCGTGAGCGGCGTCGCGGGCCTGCTCGGCCAGGCTCTCGGCGGCGCCCTGGTCGCCGCCGACCTGGGCGGCACCGGCTGGCGCGCGGTCTTCCTCGTCAACGTGCCGATCGCCGCGGCGGCCCTGCTCGTCGGGGTGCGCGCGGTCCCGGACAGCCGCGCCGAGCGGCCGGTGCGGGGCGACGTCCTCGGCACGGTCCTGTTCGCCGGTTCGCTGACCGCGCTCCTGCTGCCCCTGACGGAGGGCCGTGCGACGGGCTGGCCACTGTGGTCCGTGCTTCTGCTGGTCGCGGCACCGCTGCTCGGCTGGGCGTTCGGGGCCGTGGAGAGCCGCGCCGAACGCACCGGCGGCAGCCCGCTGCTGCCGCCTTCGCTGCTGCGCGAGCCCGCCGTGCGCAAGAGCCTGGTCCTCGGCCTGCCGATCTTCGTCGGGTTCAGCGGCTTCATGTTCGGGTTCGCGATCGTCCTCCAGCAGGGGCTGCGCTACGGGGCGTTGCAGGCGGGCCTGACCGTGATCCCGATGGGCCTCACGCAGATCCCGGCGTCGATGCTCGTACCGCGCCTGGTACGCCGCTGGGGCACCCGCGCGATGACCCGCGCCGCCCTGGTGCACGCCACGGGTCTCGCGGTGCTCGCCCTGACGGTGCTGTGGGCGCCGTGGCCCGGCCTGCACCCCTTGGCCCTCGCCCCGGGACTGCTCCTGTGCGGTGCCGGTCAGGGCGTGCAGCTCGCCCTCTACTACCGGGTCGCGCTCGCGGCCGTGCCCGCCGCGCGGGCGGGCGCGGGCAGTGGCCTCGCCGCGACCGTGCAGCAGTCGTGCCTGGCGGTGGGGGTGGCGACGGTCGGCTCGCTCTTCCTGGCGCTGATCCCCGGCATCGGCATGCGGAACGCGTTCGTGACGGCCCTCGGGGTACAGCTCGCGGGGCTGCTCGGCCTGGCACTGCTGAGCCTGCGACTGCCGCGCAAGATGGCCTGAACCTGCGTATCGCCCCCGGCGCGGCCCGGCCCGGGGGCCTTTCGGAGAACTACGGTCGAAAGATGCCCGATGAACTCACCCACCGCCGGCGGATGCTCGTCCTCGCGATCTGCTGCACCAGCCTGCTCATCGTCACCCTCGACAACACGGTCCTGAACGTCGCGCTGCCCACCCTGCAGAAGGAGTTCGACGCGAGCGTCTCGGGCATGCAGTGGACGGTCGACGCGTACACGCTCGTCCTCGCCTCGCTCCTGATGCTGGCGGGCTCGACCGCCGACCGGATCGGCCGCCGCAAGATCTTCCTGGCGGGCCTGGTGATCTTCACCCTCGGCTCGGTGCTCTGCTCCGTCGCGCCCAGCCTCGAATTCCTGGTGGTCTTCCGCATGGTGCAGGCGGTCGGCGGCTCCATGCTCAACCCGGTCGCGATGTCGATCATCACCAACACGTTCACCGACCCGCGTGAGCGGGCCCGCGCCATCGGCGTCTGGGGCGGCGTCGCGGGGATCTCCATGGCGGCGGGCCCGCTGGTCGGCGGGGTGCTCGTGGACACGGTCGGCTGGCGGTCGATCTTTCTGGTCAATCTGCCGGTGGGCCTCGCCGCGCTCTTCCTCACGCTGCGGTACGTCCCCGAGTCGCGCGCCCCGAAGCCGCGCCGCCCGGACCCGGTCGGGCAGCTCCTCGTGATCGTGCTGCTCGGCGCGCTGACGTACGCGATCATCGAGGCGCCGCGCGCCGGGTGGACGTCGCCGCTGATCCTCGGCTTCGCGGGCGCGGCTCTGCTCGCCCTCGTGGGACTGCTCCGGTACGAGCCACGCCGCGCCGAGCCCCTCATCGATCTGCGCTTCTTCCGGTCGGTGCCGTTCAGCGGGGCGACGGTGATCGCGGTCTGCGCCTTCGCCTCGCTCAGCGGGTTCCTCTTCCTCTCGACGCTCCACCTCCAGGACGTGCTCGGCCTCGACGCGCTGCACGCCGGGCTGTGGATGCTGCCGATCGCGGCGATGGCGCTGGTCTGCGGTCCGCTGTCGGGCCGACTGGTGGGCTCCCGGGGGCCGCGCGTTCCGCTGCTGATCGCGGGGGTGACGATGACGGTCTCCGGTGTCCTCTTCGCCGCGTTCGAGGCGGAGTCCGCCGACGGGCCGCGCCTGGCCGGGTACCTCCTCTTCGGCCTCGGCTTCGGCTTCGTGAACGCGCCGATCACCAACACGGCCGTCTCCGGGATGCCGCGCGCGCAGGCGGGTGTCGCGGCGGCGGTCGCCTCCACGAGCCGCCAGATCGGCACGACCCTGGGCGTCGCGGTGATCGGCGCGGTCCTGGCGTCGGGCGTCGCGTCGTCCTCGTACGCGGACGACTTCACGGAGGCGAGCCGCCCCGCCTGGTGGATCATCGCGGGCTGCGGGCTCGCGGTACTGGTGCTGGGGGCGGTGACGAGCGGGCGGTGGGCGCGGGAGTCGGCGCGGAGGGCGGCGGAACGGCTGGAGGAGGAGACGCGGCCGGAGGCGGTGCTGAGCCACGGCAGGTGACGACAGACGCCAGACGCCACATGGCAGATGACAGATGACAGATGACAGATATTGAAATCTGTCATCTGTCATGCCATGGTGGAGGCATGCGCACTCTCACTCTCGGAACCACCGGCCCCCGGACCTCCGCTCTCGGCCTCGGCTGCATGGGCATGTCCGCGCTCTACGGAGAAGCGGACCGCACGGAGTCCATCGCGACGATCCACGCCGCCCTCGAAGCGGGCATCACGCTCCTCGACACCGGCGACTTCTACGCGATGGGCCACAACGAAATGCTGATCGGCGAAGCCCTGCGCTCCGCCCCGCCCGCCCGCCGCGAACAGGCGCTGACCAGCGTGAAGTTCGGCGCCCTGCGTGACCCGGACGGCGGCTGGTCGGGTTACGACGGCCGCCCGTCAGCGGTAAAGAACTTCGCCGCGTACTCGCTCCAGCGCCTCGGCGTCGACCACATCGACGTCTACCGCATCGCCCGCATCGACCCCGACGTCCCGGTCGAGGAGACGGTGGGCGCCATCGCGGAGCTGGTCGAGAAGGGGTACGTCCGGCACATCGGCCTCTCCGAGGTCGGCGCCGCGACGATCCGCCGGGCGGCGGCGACGGCCCCCATCTCGGACCTCCAGATCGAGTACTCCTTGATCTCGCGGGGCATCGAGGCGGAGATCCTGCCGACGGCCGCCGAACTGGGCATCGGCGTGACGGCGTACGGGGTCCTCTCGCGCGGCCTGATCTCCGGCCATTTCACCCGCGACCGGAAGCTGGCCGCCAACGACTTCCGCGCGATGAGCCCCCGCTTCCAGGGCGAGAACCTCGACCGCAACCTCGACCTGGTGGACGCGCTGCGGAAGATCGCCGACCAGAAGGGCGTGAGCGTCGCGCAGACCGCGATCGCCTGGGTGCTCGCACAGGGCCCCCGGCACGGCGCGGCGATCGTGCCGCTGGTGGGCGCTCGCACGCGCGCCCGCCTGGACGAGGCGCTGGCCGCCCTGGACGTGACGCTCGACCCCGCCGACCTGGCCGCGATCGAGGCAGCCGTCCCCGCGGACGCGGCGGCGGGCGCCCGCTACCCGGACTCCCAGATGGCACACCTCGACAGCGAGCACTGATCCGTCCCCGGGTACGGTCTAGCCATGGCAGCAACCGCGGCGCCCCTGACCCCCGAGCGCATCCTCGAAGCGACCGAGGAGGTGCTGCGCAGGCACGGCGCGGCCAAGGCCACGGTCGTCGACGTGGCCCGCGCGCTCGGGGTCAGCCACGGCACGGTGTACCGCCACTTCCGTACGAAGACGGAGCTGCGCGGCGCGGTGACGCGGCGCTGGCTGGACCGTACGTCGCAGACTCTCTCCACGATCGTCACCGGCACGGAGCCCCCCGAGGCGAAACTCCGCCACTGGCTGGCTGCCCTCTTCGACGCGAAACAGCACAAGGCCGGCGACGACCCCGAACTCTTCGCCACGTACTCCGTCTTGGTCGACGAGAACAGCGACGTGGTGGACGACCACATCGCGGACCTCACGTCCCAACTCACCACAATCATCCAAGAGGGCGTGCAGCGGGGCGACTTCACGTCCCCCGACCCGGCGCTGTCGGCCCGCGCGGTCTTCGACGCGACGGGCCGCTTCCACGACCCGGCCTATGCCGCGCACTGGTCCCGCCCGGGCATCGAGGCCGCATTCACGGCGGTCCTGGACCTCACACTGCGCGGCCTGCGAACCTGACGCCGGCTACCGGCTACCGGCGTCCCAGCAGCCGAGGATCCACCTCACCCTGTCGCACGATGATCTCCACGACGCCGTTGTCCGGCCCTCCTCCAGCACTGCGGAGAGCACGCCGCACAGCGGCAACAGCGACATCGGCCGCCTCGCCGGGCGCCTCGGCCTCGACCTGCAACGTGCCCCCGACCGAGTAGAAATCACCGGCGTGTCCATGGGAGGTGGCAGTGGGCACGAACTCGTACTCCGGCTCGCTCGGCATCGCACCGAGCATGCCCTTATGAAGAACCGCCCACTCATCGTCCGTGACATCCAGCAACAGCTGAACATCAACTTCCCAGCCCTTGCTCCCGGGGGGGCATACTTCTTCAGATCCACCTACTCGGGGACCGTAACGTCGCGGGTCACACCTCCAGCCTGGGCACGGCCCACGATGGTCACCAACGAGCCGGCGAACTGCCCACTCACACCACTACTCATCAGGACCGAACCCGGAACGGGCAGCCGTTGGCCTGGCCCAGGAACGCTCTACGGTGCATCCATGTGGACGACACTTGCGGCGACCCTCTTAGGAGCGTTCATAGCCACCGGCTCATCTCTACTGATCGAGTCGTGGCGGGACAAGCGTGCCTCAGTTGCCGAGTGGCGACAGGCGCGCCGCGAACTGTACGGATTGTTCCTCACCGAACTTACGAAGGCCCGAGGCGAGTTGTGGACGATCAGCCGAGACGACCAAATGGCGGACCAGGAGCGGGCAGTGGCGGCTCGATCACTCTTCGCCGGATGCTACGAGCAGCGTTATCAGCTCGAGGTCTTCGCACCGCGGAGCGTTGTAGAGCCAGCCTTGGACTACTTTCGCAGCGTGCGCCGACTTCGCGACGCCGTAGGACGTGGCCTGCGTTGGGAAGACACGGAACGCCCGACGCACAACGACGCCGTGGTCCACGCCCTACACGCAACCCGAGAAGCGATGCGCACGGACATGAAGACCGACGCGATGCACACCGAGTGACACTCCTGTGGGCTATACAAACGCGTATCCCACGGACGATCTCAGCTTGGGAAGCTGAGGCGATCTAAGGGTAGTTGAGGATCTGAACTGTGGGGAGCGGCCTGACGACCCTCGATGCCGACGCCTCGTTGCCCGCCGTTCCCCGTGGTTCCCCGCCCAACCTGGCACGGATGTGGCACGGTCCAAGCAGGACGCTAGAGGGGCCAGTATCTGGCCCCTCTCTGAGCGTGTGAGCTCAGTTCTCCGGGCTTTGGCATGGCTGTACCAATGCCGCAGACAAACGGGTGTGACCTGGGGGCGTCAGGTTGGGCCTCTGTCACTGGCGGTCGTCACTGGGCAGTGTTGAGCGGCCTCGGACGACCCAGGGACAGCCCGAAACTCTCGGCTTCTCCGTGCTCTGACCAGCTAGCATCGCGGCGAGTCCAGGGGGATGTGGACTCGCCATGGCAATCGGCCGCAAGAGTTCGCGCCGCATCGTCGTCGACGGCACGACTTACCGCTGGCGCCTGCGCCGCCAGCCCACGTACGACCAGGCGCTCTGTGACAGGCCGTGTACGTACGCCGTGCAGTATGCAGAGGACCCCGGAACGACCTTCGTCGTCACCACGAATCAGCCCCATACCAGCAACTGGTCCGGTTCGCCGGCTGTCGCGGTTCTGCCAAGGGACGCCACCGCCGCTATGGCGTCGGCTCTCTGCCCGGGCTGGTCTCCCACGCAGCCGGGCCCAGCGTTCCACCTGGAGCAGCCCGGAGGGTAGTCACCAGCCACAGCACTTCGTGGGCCGAGCCGCTCTAGCCCCCTTCACAGCACCCGGCATGAGAGGTGGCGAGCTGTGCGATTCCATGGCGATAGGGCCATGGAAGGAGACTACGATCTCTATTCGAGGAACGTGGCACCTTTGGGGGTGGAGAGCTGTGGACCTGCTCGATTTGCGCAAGTTGTCCGATCTGGACTTCGAAAACCTATGCAAGGACATATTCGAGCATATTCTCGACGTAAGGCTTGAGATATTTGCGAGCGGACCCGACGGCGGCATAGATCTTCGATATCTCGGACCGGACCGGAACATCGTAATCCAGTGCAAGCACTGGATGAAGAGCGGACGGGCCAAGCTTGTGAAGCACCTGATTGATAAAGAGCTTCCCAAGTTGGATCAGATCACCCCTCTCCCTATGCGCTACATATTGGCTACATCAGTCGACATGACACCAGGTAGCAAAACTACTATAGCCAGCGCATTCAGCCCATACATCTTGAGCGCCGGGGACATCTTCGGAATTTCTGAAATAACGTCGATCCTGCAGCAAAACCCTAAGATGATTCGTAAGCACATGCGGCTATGGCTGAATGACTCCACGATCCTTGAATCCATGATTTCAAAGAATGTAATTCAGCGCTCTCTGCACCTCGCGGACGATATTAGAGATACGCTGCGCACGTACGTCCCGAGTTCGGATTTGCATTCGGCAATGGACCTCATAGAAGAGAATCACGTAGTCTTGATATCAGGGCCTCCGGGAGTTGGTAAGACGACCATGGCGCAGGTTATCTGCGCCCGCTACGCAGACCGGGGTTTCGAACTCGTTGAGGTTTCCGAGAACATAGAAGACGTGTACAGAGTCTGGCATGACGGGGAACCACAGATATTCATATACGACGACTTTCTTGGTCAAACATCGCTAGACGACAAACTACACAAGAACGAGGACAGCAGGCTCCTGTCCCTGATCCGTAGAATCCGAAAGGACTCGACGAAGCGATTTGTCTGCACAACTCGCGAGTATATTCTTCAACAGGCACGCCAAAGATACGAACGAATGGATCAGGGAGACCTCGACCCTCTCACTCTTACCATCAATCTAGATGACCTGGAGCGCGAGGAAAGAGCGCAGATACTTTATAATCATGTTTACTGGTCAGATTGGCCGATTGCGGCAAAGCGCGTGTTCTCGCAACCCGATGTATACCGGCCAATAATTAGGCACAAGAGTTTCAACCCCAGATCGATCTCCAACCTCTTGTCCGTTCCATTTAATCCCGATCTGGGTGAATCTGGCGACCAAGCGCTGGCCGCACTAAATAACCCGATGGGGCTATGGAGACATCTATTCGACAACCAGCTGAAAGACAGCGACAGGGATGTCCTTTATCTCCTTTTCTCTCTGGGCGGGAAGAGCTCACTTACGACATTGGGTGACGCTTATCTGGAATTCTCGCAGCGAAGCTTGTCTCAGTTCAAAGCCAGCCTAAAAGTCCTCAATGGAACACTCGTGAAGGTGGCCGACGGGGTTACGTCAAATGCAATCGGGGAACAATCCAACAGTCGAATCGAATTCAGCAATCCGTCCGTAAATGACTTCATGCTAGTGAAGTTCTCCGAAGAGCGCGACCTGGTGCTGAAGGTCCTGAAGTGTACCTATTCATTTGATCAAGTGACACTCCTCGCTTCCTACCACGATGCACCACCAGAATCACGGCTGCCGGCCCGACTCAACCTCATGCCCCTTCAGGTAGAGGTTGAGAAGGCGGCTTTGGCAACGCTGGACCGTGGAACCACAACCTCGCAGCCGCAGGCCAGAAGAGTAGTGGAATGCCTGCGCATCGGGAAATCTCTGGGTATCACGAAAGTTCGGAATTGGGCGTTGCGAAAGCTGCGGCAGCCGGGTTTCGTTTATCGCGCCAGTTCCGAAGATGCAATTTCTCTAATTGAGGCAACTCGCACGTCTGGGGACCCGCAAGTCAAGGCACTCCACGACTCAGTGCGGCTGGAAGGCCTGACTTCCCTGTTCAATAAGGTTGGTGGCGACCGGGGCCTCTTTATAGCAGCAGGCCACGCCATGGACCTCGCTAAATACGTGGACGATGGAACTCGCGAAAGCATCTGCCGCCAGGCTGACGAAGCAATTACCGCCCTGCTTCTTCAGTACTCCGAAGATCCTGACGATGTAGAAACCGACCTGATTGACAGTGCGCTTCAATACATTCTGCGCCACGAAGATTACTGGCAAACGAAGTGGCCAAATGCGGAGGCCTTGCTGTCTGACTGGACATCTGAAGAATCAGATGATTATTTCGAGGGTGGCGACGAGGAGCGCGACATCGACCCCGAATATATCGACGGTGAAGCTTACTTGATTATGAATTCCCTGAACCATTTGGAGTAGAACAGCGTCATCGGGCGTCCTGCTCGTCAACCCACCACTCTCCCCAGCTCCCACCCCGTCCGCCGTCGACCCACACGTCTGTGGGGCGGGCGTGTTTCACGGCGTCCAGGTGGAGCGCGCCACTGTACGAACGACCTGGACGCCATGGGCCGCGTCTGCTCGGCTGTGCCTGGGGCGATGGTGGACGGGATGGGAGCTCCCCACGCTCGCCACGATGTGCCTGCGGCTGGGAACGGCGCCCCCTCCATCCCGGTGCTGGCCGATCCCCCGCCGGAGGCATCGTCTGTGACCGTAGGCTGCGTATGCCGGGTGCTCGATTCATGTCCCCGGGGCAATCCATGTGTGGGCGGGCGTCGGCGCAGCCGGGGCGGAGCGGGCCGAAGGCAGGAGCGATGCCCCGAGCGGAGCCGTGGGCCCGCCCGGCGGCGCGGAGCGGCGCCGGGCGCTTGAAACCAGTGAAGAAAGTTGTAACTCAGTCGGTCTGGCCGTGGCCAACAGCCGTTGTCCAAGTGTGGTCCGGCCGCCCTCGGGCGTTTTGGTTCGCCGGACCGCAGCCGACTCTTCCGACCTCGTGGGCCAGTTGGCGGCCCACTTGATAGTCCTCGCGTCCGCATAACCTCTAGCGCTTCGCCCAGTTGGGGAGCGGCGTACCTTGACTGCGTGGGAAACGATGACTTGGGGCGGAACCTGCGGCGTCTGCGTCGGCTGGCGTCGTTGACGCAGGAGGACTTGGCTGAGCGCTCCGGCGTGTGTGTGGACGTGATTCGGCAGCTTGAGCAGCGGCGGAAGCATTCGGCCAGGTTGCCCACGTTGCACGCGCTGGCGAACGGGCTCGGTGTGGAGCTGACGACGCTTCTCGGGGACCCGCCTGCCGTCTCCTCGACGGGGGAGAACGACGGGCCCCGCTTCGTGGCGGTGCGGCGCGCCATCATGCCGGCGCTCGGGGGGCCGGAACCGGAGCCGCCGGGGCCCGGCTTCTCGCTCGACGTCCTGCGCGAGCAGATCGCGGAGGGGTGGACGCAGTACCACGCGGCCGAGTTCGACGCCGTGATGAAGGCGCTGCCCGACATGATCGCGGATGCGCGCGCGGCCAGCGTATGGGGCGAGGGGGGTGCGGACGGCCGGAGCGCCGGGTTTGCGGCGTTGGGGAAGGCGCTTCAGCTCGCTGGGCACGTTGCCGTACGGATGGGAAAGACCGACCTCGCGCTCGTCAGCCTGGAGCGGGCCATCGACGCGGCGGACCGTTCCGCCGACCCCTTGCTGCGGCCCATAATCGTCAACTCCGTCGCGTGGACCTATCAGCGACAAGGCCGACTCGGTGACGCCCTGAACGTTGCCACGCGTGCTGCGGACGCCATCGCCGTTGGTGGTTGTACGGAGAGCGCCGACGGCCTGAAGGTCTGGGGCGCGCTGACCATGTCCGCGGCCACATCCGCCGCGCGCAGCAACGACTATGAGCGAGCGGCAGAGTTGATGGAGCACGCCGAGAAGGAAGCCAAGAGGGTGACCAAGTTGCCGCCGGGCAGCGACAGCCGCATGGTCAGCGTGTTCAGTCCCTCATCGGTGCGCATCGAGCGCGTCCGGCTGGCCGTTCAGTACGGCCACCCGCAAGAAGCCCTGACGCTGGCCAAGGACATGCGTCTTGGCAAGGACGTTCCCGCGTCCTGGCGGACCTGGCTGCTGTTGGATGTGGCCCGGGCCCACACCGACCTCGGCGATGCGGTCGGCGCGGTGAAGGCCCTGGAGTCGCTCCACCGCGTGTCGCCCTCGTGGATGCAGCACCACACTCTGGCCGTGGCCATCGTGCGGGATCTGTGGGCGCTCCCTCATCATCCGCCGGGGCTCCGGCAGTTGGCAGAGCTCCTGGGCGTCGCCGAATAGCGCCGACCGAGTGGCGTCGCTGAATAGCGTCGCGAAAGTAGGGTGCCACGTCCCTGTCACGCTGTGTGGCGGGCCGATTCCATGAGTGGGTCAGCGCTCGGCGGTCGCGTGAACGGTCCCCGGGCACGGCCGACCAGCAAGGAGTCGACGTGGACGCCAAGACCAGCCGATCGCCGATCACGGAAAGCACAGCCCCAGCACCGGCCCCATCCCCAGCCCCGGCCGCGGCCGCGACCCTGAGCGCATGGTTCGCGCACAGCCGGCTTGCCTCCGAGCAGGCCTGCCGGGAGTGGGCGGAATCCGGTGTGGCGCTGTTGCCGCTCGGCGGCCGGTTCGATGCCGTCCGCCTTCCCGAGGCGTTGGTGCAGGCGGCCCTCGGAGTCATCGCTCGGCAGGCGGTGGCCGCCCGCCTCGCCTGGCTCGTCGAGGGGCCTGTCGTCTACGACGGCCGCACATTGGGTGGCAGTTACTACGCCCTGATGAAGCCGTGCCGCAGTCGTGTGTGGAAACACCAGGACTGCGCGCCGCGTCTGAGCCGCGGGACCTACCTCGGCGTGCCGAGGCTCGACCGCACGGAGCCGCCCGGCCCGTACTGGATCGTGCGGCCGCGCTTCGCGGGCGACCTGTGCGAGCCCGCCACCGTGGCGGCCGTCATCGGCCTCGGGCAGAGCACGGACGGCGGAGATCCGGTGGCGAGTGCGTCGGCGTCGGTTTCCACAGCTCGCCGCCGTGTGGAGCTCGTCTACCAGAGCTATCTCGCACATCTGGACCACTGCGCCCCATGCCAGACAGAGACAGGCCCATGCGCCGACGGAGAACGGATGCGGCGTGCACTTCGGGCCGTACGAAGGGCCGACTCGGGAGCAGATACGTTCTGAGCCGGTCGGCCGTTGAGTCAACACTCCGAGTCCGACTGGCGACGTCGGCCAGGTCTCACCGACCGGCCCACCCGTGCAGGAAACAGAAAACCCCCGGGCCCAAGACCCAGGGATACAACAAGAGCGGGTGACGAGAATCGAACTCGCACTCTCAGCTTGGGAAGCTCAGATGATCTAGGGCTGGATACGTCGCTGGCCTATGGGGTTCCCCGACCCACCTGGCGCGGGTCTGGCACGCCGAGGCGGTGGTTCCTGGCTGCTTGAGTCGGCCGCCGAGATCGCCAGGCTGTCTTCGTGACCACCGATGCCGGCCGCCGTCACGGCGAAGTACGAGTCCATGGGCATCCTGGACGGCGGCCCCCGCTTCACGCCCGGCTTCGCCACCGCCGGGCAACGGCGCTAGTTGAAGGCACGGCGCAGCGCCAAGGTCGGGTCGACCTCGGGGAAGGTATGCCGGATCTCGCGGTCAGCCAGATCGATCAGCAGTTCAAGCGCGCCCGGCGCCGCGCCGTGCACCAACTCACGCAAGTAGTCGTCGAGAACGGCGACGTCATGAGGCAGCGTTACGTCTTCCAGCAGAGCGACGCCATTCGTCTTGTAGGGCGCCGGCGACAGGCCCACCTCCTCCGGATGGACGCACACGGGCACGCCACGCAGGGTGTACCTGTGCCCGTCCTCAGGGTTGAAGGGGCATTCACGTGACGGGCGCTCGACCACCTCGAAGTTGCCCGACGGGAAGCGGCGCGAGGGGCAGATGCCGCAAGCACGGTGGCTGTCACCGGTGATGAAGGCCTCAGCCATGGCGGCAGCATAGCGTCGTCGGCCCGCTGCCCCGGCCCGCTGCCCCGGCCCGCGCGCCCGGACCGGGGCAGCGCCCCGTCTACCCCTTGCGCAGCAGTACGTTCCCCCGACGGAACCGCTCCCCCTCCCCCGGCTCACGCAGCATGCGGCCCAGTTCGGTGAAGCCTGCCTCGCGGGCCAGGGCAGCCAGGGCGTCGATCGGCCAGCGGTAGGCCGTTGTCACCTTGTGGTCGAAGGGAGTGAGCGGGGCGCCCTCCGACTCGAAGAAGGCGAGCAGGAGGTGGCCGCCGGGGGCGAGGACGCGGTGGAACTCGGCCAGGTACGCGGCCACATCCCGCTCCGGGGCGTGGATCAGCGAATACCAGGACACCACGCCGCGCAGCTCGCCGTCGGGCAGGTCGAGGGCGTCCATGGAGCCGACCTCGAACCGGATGTCCGGGTAGGTCTCGCGGGCCAGGTCGATCATCGCCGGGGACAGGTCGATGCCGAAGGCGTCCAGGCCCAGGTCGCGCAGGAGAGCGGTCACGGGGCCCGGGCCGCAGCCCAGTTCGGCGACGGGGCCGGGGCCCTCGGCCCGTACGTGACCGGCGAACGCCGTGAGCATCGCGTGGTCCAGGGAAGGGCTGCGGAGGTCGTCGCGGGCCAGCCCGGCGTACACGGTGGCGATGGTGTCGTAGGCGTCTGCCGTCTGGGCGAGGTGGGTTGCAGGAGTGGATGAAGTAGTCACGGGCGGACCCTAGGGGGTGCCTCTGACATCCGTGTGCCCCGCCTCCCCTACAGCCCCTCCTCTCCCCTACAACCCCACCTCCCCTACAGCCCCTCCTCCGTCGGCCTGTGCTCCACGTATTCGATGACTGTGCCGTCGCGGTGGCGGGCCGTGAAGCCCGAGCCCGTGGGGACCTTGGTCAGGGGCTCCGTGATCTCCCCGCCCTCCGCCGCCAGGCGGGTCAGGTACGCCTGGGCCGAGTCCACGAGCAGCGTGCCGTCAACGGCGCGGAAGGGGGCCAACGTTTCCTCCGTGCCCTCGATCAGGAGGAACGCGCCGACCACCGCCAGACTCAGCCCCTTCTCGGGGTACGTGAACCACATGTCCCGTTCCGTGCCGAGCAGGCGCTCGTAGGACGCCGCCAGCGTGTCCAGCGTGCCAGGGCCCGTGTAGACGCGGATGAAGGGGCGGGGTGCGGCGAGGCCGGAGGAGTCGTTGCGGTGGCGCCACATGGTGGGGGTTTCCGTCATGGGTTCCGTCATGGGTTCAGCCTCGGGCCCAGCGGGCACCGCAACCAGACAGGCGTTCATGAGGGTGACTCCAGGTCATACGCTGGGCGCATGGCGACCACGACGGTGAGCACGACGGCGACCAGCACGGCACCCACGCGCCTCAGTAAGGGACTTGGCGGGTTCCTGCGCGCCCACCGCGAGCGGCTCTCCCCCGGTGACGTCGGCCTGCCGCACACCGCGCGCCGCCGCACCCCGGGGCTGCGCCGCGAGGAGGTCGCCGCGCTGTCCGGCGTCTCCGTCGCCTGGTACACCTGGCTGGAGCAGGGGCGCGTGGACACCTCCCGGCAGGTGCTCGACGCCGTCGCCCGTGCCCTGCGCCTCGACGACGCCTCCCACCGACATGCCCTCGCCCTCGCCGGGTTCGCTCCCGGCGCCACGGCCCCGCGTGCCTCGTACGACCCGAACCTCCGCGCCCTGCTCGACAGTTGGCCCGGCAGTCCGGCGCTACTCCTCGGCCCCGCTTACGACATCCTCGCCTGGAACCGCGCGTACGCCGACGTATGGCCCGATCCCGCGAAGATTCCCGAGGAGCGGCGCAATCTGCTGCTCCTGCTCGTCGCGGACGCACGGCACCAGCGGGTGCTGCCCGGCTGGGAGTCCGTCGCCGTGGACCTCTACCGGCACCTGCGCACCCGCGCGGACCGCCGCCCCGGGGATGAGGGCTTTCGGCGGCTCACCGACCGACTTGCGACCGCGCGGCCCGACCTGGACGACTGGTGGGCCTGCCGGTCGGTCGGCGACTTCGCTCCACGGACCGTCGAGATCACGCCACAGAACGACCGCACGTCCCACCCGTACGCCATGAACCTGCTGCTCACCCCTCAGCCACAGGACACCACCATCCTCGCGATGGCCCCTGTGGCCCCTGTGGCCCCTGTGGCCTCTGTGGCCTCTATGGCCCCTACGACGCCGGAGCCGACGGGTCCACCGTCGCCTGGTGTTCCTGCGTCAGGTGTTCCTCGGCCTTGAGCCACGGCAGGAACTGCGCCTTCCTGCGCCAACCGCAGGTCACACAGCTCAACTGCCGCTGCATGCCCGCCTTCTGGACCTCGACGACGTGCTCGCGCCCGTGCTGGTCCCATCGTCTTACCCTGCTCGTGGTCGTGGGGGTAGGCATGCGCCTCAGTGTGCACGGAAGCCCCCGGTTCCATAACCCGGAACCGGGGGCTTCCCGCAGTCTCACCCGATAAAAACGTCAGGCGTCAGCAGCCCACGAGACGCGTCGCGAGGTAGCCCTCGATCTGGTCGAGGGAGACGCGCTCCTGCTTCATCGTGTCGCGCTCGCGCACGGTCACCGCGTTGTCGTCGAGGGTGTCGAAGTCGACCGTCACGCAGTACGGCGTGCCGATCTCGTCCTGGCGGCGGTAGCGGCGGCCGATGGCGCCCGCGTCGTCGAACTCGATGTTCCAGTTCTGGCGGAGCGCGGTGGCCAGGCCCTTGGCCTTCGGGGACAGCTCCGGGTTCCTCGAAAGAGGAAGGACCGCGACCTTCACCGGCGCGATGCGGTGGTCGAAGCGCATGACCGTCCGCTTCTCCATCTTGCCCTTGGCGTTCGGCGCCTCGTCCTCGAAGTAGCAGTCGAGGAGGAAGGCCAGCATCGTGCGGCCCACACCGGCCGCGGGCTCGATGACGTACGGGGTGTAGCGCTCGCCGGCCTCCTGGTCGAAGTAGGACAGGTCCTGGCCCGACGCCTTGGAGTGCGCGGTCAGGTCGTAGTCCGTGCGGTTGGCGACGCCTTCCAGCTCGCCCCACTCGCTGCCGCCGAACCGGAAGCGGTACTCGATGTCAGCGGTGCGCTTGGAGTAGTGGGAGAGCTTCTCCTTCGGGTGCTCGTACCACCGCATGTTCTCCTCGCGCAGGCCCAGGCCGGTGTACCAGTTCCAGCGCTGCTCCATCCAGTATTCCTGCCACTTCTCGTCCTCGCCCGGCTTGACGAAGAACTCCATCTCCATCTGCTCGAACTCGCGGGTCCGGAAGATGAAGTTGCCGGGCGTGATCTCGTTGCGGAAGGACTTGCCCATCTGCGCGATGCCGAAGGGCGGCTTGCGGCGCGAGGTCTGCTGGACCTGGCCGAAGTTGGTGAAGATGCCCTGCGCGGTCTCGGGGCGCAGGTAGGCGACGGAGCCGCTGTCCTGCGTGGGGCCGAGGTGCGTGGCGAGCATGCCGGAGAACTGCTTGGGCTCGGTGAACTGGCCCTTGGTGCCGCAGTTGGGGCAGTTGACGTCCGCGAGGCCGTTGGCCGGCGGGCGGTTGTGCTTGGCCTCGTAAGCCTCTTCCAGGTGGTCGGCGCGGTGGCGCTTGTGACAGGAGAGGCACTCGGTGAGCGGGTCGGAGAAGGTCGCGACGTGGCCGGAGGCCTGCCAGACCTCGCTCGCCAGGATCACCGACGAGTCGATGCCGACGACGTCCTCGCGCGAGGTGACCATGTAACGCCACCACTGGCGCTTGAGGTTCTCCTTCAGCTCGACGCCCAGCGGTCCGTAGTCCCAGGCGGCGCGCTGTCCGCCGTAGATCTCACTGCAGGGGAAAACGAAGCCACGGCGCTTGCTCAGGCTGACGATGGTGTCGATCTTGTCGGCGGCCACGGTGCTCTCTTCATTACGACGGCGGACGAAGCATGGTTAGGCGCTTCGGGAGCGAATGCTTCAGGTTACCGGCGGCCTTACCCCCCTAATCAAATCGGTTCCCCGCACACCCCCGCACCGGGGCCTTGTTGACAATCGTTTCCACATTTGTTGAAAATGAGTGTCATGAACGTACGACGACGCCTGATACCCACCGCCGCCCTCGCCTCCGCCACGGTCCTCGGCCTCACCGCGCTGACCGCCTGCTCCACCTCCGCCGCGGACGACAAGGACGGCAAGCTGGACGTGGTGGCGTCGTTCTACCCCATGCAGTACCTCGCGGAGCAGATAGGCGGCGACCACGTCTCCGTCACCACCCTCACCGGCCCCGGCCAGGAGCCGCACGACCTCGACGTCTCCGCCAGGCAGCGCGGTGAGCTCGAAGAGTCCGACGTCGCCCTGTACCTCAAGGGCCTGCAGCCCGCCGTCGACGACGCGATCAACCAGTCCGGCATCAAGACCAAGGTCGACGCCGCCTCGCTGACCAGCACGGAGAAGCACGGCAACGAGGTCGGCGGGCACGCCGACGAGCACGAGGAACACGAGGAAGAAGGCCACGAGGAGGAGGGGCACGAAGGCCACGGCCACGGGCACTCCCACGAAGGCGCCGACCCCCACATCTGGCTCGACCCGGTGAAGTACGCCGAGGTCGCCGAGGGCGTCGGCAAGGCCCTGGAGAAGGCCGACCCGGACAACGCGGCGACGTACAAGAAGAACACCGCGAAGCTCGTGAAGAAGCTCGACGGCCTGGACGCGTCCTTCGAGAACGGCCTGAAGAACACCAAGAGCAAGGTCTTCATCACCACCCACGCCGCCTTCGGCTACCTCGCCGAGCGCTACGGCCTCACCGAGGAGGCCATCAGCGGCCTCGACCCCGAGGGCGAGCCCAGCGCCAAGCGCGTCAAGGACCTCCAGAAGATGGCGAAGGCCGACGGGGTCACCACGGTCTTCTACGAGACGCTCGTCAGCGACAGGACGGCGAAGACCCTCGCCAAGGACGCGGGCCTGAAGACCGATGTGCTCGACCCCGTCGAGGGCATCACCGACGACTCCAAGGGCGACGACTACGTCCAGGTCATGGAGTCCAACCTCAAGGCCCTTCAGAAGGCCCTGGGCGCCAAGTGACACCCCCTGCGGTTACGGAGGCACGAGCCATGAGCACCCACGACGACACCGGCGAAGCCGTCATATCCCTGCGCAAGGTGACGGCCGAGCTCGGCTCGCGCCCCGTGCTGCGCGGCATCGACCTCACCGTGCGCCGCGGTGAGGTCGTCGCCCTGCTCGGCGCCAACGGCTCGGGCAAGTCCACCGCCGTACGCACGGTCATCGGGCAGGTCCCCGTCACCGGGGGCGACGTCGAGATCTTCGGCACCCCTCGCCGCCGCTTCCGCGACTGGGCCCGCGTCGGGTACGTCCCGCAGCGCACCACCGCCGCGGGCGGCGTACCCGCCACGATCACCGAGGTCGTCGCCTCCGGGCGGCTCTCCCGCGCCCGCTTCGGCATCATGCGCAAGGCCGACCGCGAGGCCGTCGCCCGCGCCATCGACCTGGTGGGCCTCGCCGACCGCGCCAAGGACTCCGTCAACGCGCTCTCCGGCGGCCAGCACCAGCGGGTCCTCATCGCCCGCGCCCTGGCCTCCGAGCCCGAGCTGCTGATCATGGACGAGCCGATGGCGGGCGTCGACCTGGCCAGCCAGGAGGTCCTCGCGGCCACCCTGCGCCAGCAGGTCGCGGCCGGCACCTCCGTCCTCCTCGTCCTGCACGAGCTCGGCCCCCTGGAGCCGCTGATCGACCGTGCCGTGGTCCTGCGCGACGGCTGCGTCCTGCACGACGGGCCGCCCCCGCACGCGGTCGGGCAGCACGCCCTGCCCGGCCACGACCACGTCCACCCGCACACCGCCGACGCGGAGCCGGTCCGTACCGGCCTGCTCACCTGAGGACGCAAGAGCCATGGAACTCCTCAATTACGCCTTCATGCAGCGGGCGCTGCTCGCCGCCGTCCTGGTCGGCATCACCGCGCCCGCCGTCGGCATCTACCTCGTCCAGCGCCGCCAGGCCCTGATGGGCGACGGCATCGGCCATGTCGCGATGACCGGCGTCGGCCTCGGCTTCCTGCTCTCCGCCTCTCCGGTGTGGATGGCGACGGCCGTCGCGATCGTCGGCGCCGTCGTCATGGAGCTGATCCGCTGGTACGGCAAGACGCGCGGCGACATCGCCCTGGCGATGCTGTTCTACGGCGGCATGGCGGGCGGCGTCATGTTCATCAACCTCGCCCCCGGCGGCTCGAACGCGAACCTCCAGTCGTACCTCTTCGGCTCGCTCTCCACGGTCTCCGAGGAGGACGTGACGGCGATCTGCCTCCTGGCCGCCTTTGTGGTCCTCGTCACGGTCGGGCTGCGGCGTCAGCTCTTCGCGGTCAGCCAGGACGAGGAGTTCGCCCGCGTCACCGGCCTCCCGGTGCGCGCGCTGAACCTCCTGACGGCGGTGACCGCCGCGGTCACCGTCACCGTCGCCATGCGCGTCGTGGGCCTGCTCCTGGTCTCCGCGCTGATGGTGGTGCCGGTGGCGGCCGCGCAGCAGCTCACCAAGAGCTTCGCGGTGACCTTCGTGGTCTCGGTGGCGATCGGCGTCGCCGTGACCATCGGCGGCACGGTCACCTCGTACTACCAGGACGTGCCGCCCGGCGCGACGATCGTGCTCCTGACCATCGGCGCCTTCATCGTCCTTACGGTGCTCGCGACGCCGCTGGCCAGGCGCAGAGCGCGGGCCGCGGCCGCCGCGGAGGCGGCCGGCGATCCCGCGGAGTGCTCGGTACCGGCACAGCCGGCGGCCAAGGCCTGACCTGTGTCCGACCTGTGTCCGGGCCGACCTGGCACAATGGCCCGGCAGGCCCAGACCAGAGCGTGACGCGAGGAGGCAACCGTGGGAGCCCCGGTTCGAGGCAGGTCGACCCGCCAGCGTGCGGCGGTGGCCGCGGCACTCGACGACGTGGACGAGTTCCGCAGCGCCCAGGAGCTGCACGACATGCTCAAGCACAAGGGCGACTCGGTCGGTCTGACCACGGTCTACCGCACCCTCCAGTCCCTCGCCGACGCCGGTGAGGTCGACGCCCTGCGCACCAACGAGGGCGAGACGGTCTACCGCCGCTGCTCGACCGGCGACCACCACCATCACCTGGTCTGCCGCGTCTGCGGCAAGGCCGTCGAGGTCGAGGGTCCCGCGGTCGAGAAGTGGGCCGAGGCGATCGCCTCGGAGCACGGCTTCGTGAACGTGGCGCACACAGTGGAGATCTTCGGCACGTGCCAGGAGTGCGCGAGCCAGGAGTGCGCGAGCAAGTAGTCGTACGTACGTGAAGGGGCCCGCACCGTCGCGCTGACGGTGCGGGCCCCTTCGCCGTTCACAGGTCTAACTGTTGGCGATCTGCTCCTCATTGGGGATCGCGCCGCCGAAGCGCCGGTCCCGGGAGGCGTACTCCAGACATGCCCGCCACAGGTCGCGCCGGTCGAAGTCCGGCCACAGGACGTCCTGGAAGACCATCTCGGCGTAAGCGCTCTGCCAGAGAAGATAATTGGAGGTGCGCTGCTCGCCGCTCGGGCGGAGGAAGAGGTCGACGTCCGGCATGTCCGGGTAGTACAGGTACTTCGCGAACGTCTTCTCGTTGACCTTGGACGGGTTGAGCCGGCCCGCCTTCACGTCCTCCGCGATGGCCATGGCCGCGTCCGCGATCTCGGCGCGGCCGCCGTAGTTCATGCAGAAGTACAGGGTCAGCTTGTCGTTGTCCTTGGTCTGCTCCTGGGAGATCTCCAGCTCCCTGGCGACCGACTTCCACAGCTTGGGCATCCGGCCCACCCAGCGCACCCGCACGCCCAGGTCGTCGAGCTGGTCGCGGGTCTTGCGGATGAAGTCGCGGTTGAAGTTCATCAGGAACTTCACCTCGTCCGGCGAACGCTTCCAGTTCTCCGTGGAGAAGGCGTACAGCGAGATCGCCCCGACGCCCATCTCGATGCTGCCCTGCAGCACGTCGAGGACGCGCTCGGCGCCGACCTTGTGCCCTTCGGTGCGCGGGAGGCCGCGGTCCTTCGCCCAGCGTCCGTTGCCGTCCATGACGATCGCCACGTGCTGCGGGACCAGCTCGCCGGGGATCTTCGGCGGTCGCGCGCCCGAGGGGTGGGGCTCGGGCAGCTGATACTCACGGCGGGACCGTCCGAGGATTCCGCGTCGTGCCATGGGGGCTCTCTCTCCTACCTAGCTGTCCTGCACGTGACTGCTCACGTGCCTTTCTCTACGTACCGCAAGGAGCGCAGTCCGCGCTCCAGATGCCAGTGCAGATAGGCGGAAACAAGCCCGCTGCCCTCCCTGGCGTGCCGCGCCTCGCACGCGTCCGCCGTCTCCCAGTCGCCGGTGAGCAGCGCGCCGAGCAGCGTGAGCGTCTCCGCCGAAGGTACGACGCTGCCGGGCACCCGGCAGTCGACGCAAATCGATCCGCCCGCCGCGACCGAGAAGAAGCGGTTCGGTCCCGGCATGCCGCACTTCGCACAGTCGGTGAAGCTCGGCGCGTAGCCGTTCACGGCGAGGGAGCGGAGCAGGAAGGCGTCGAGGACGAGGTGCGGCGCGTGTTCGCCGCGCGACAGGACGCGCAGCGCGCCGACGAGCAGAAGATACTGCTGCACGGCGGACTCGCCCTCATGGTCCGTGAACCGCTCGGCGGTCTCCAGCATGGCCGTCCCGGCGGTGTAGCGGGCGTAGTCGGTGACGATGCCCCCACCGTACGGAGCGATGGTCTCGCTCTGCGTGCACAGTGGCAGCCCGCGCCCGACGAGCTCACTTCCGCGCGCGAAGAACTGCACGTCGACGTGGGAGAACGGCTCCAGCCGGGCCCCGAACTTGGACTTGGTCCGCCGCACACCGCGGGCGACGGCACGCACGCGCCCGTGACCGCGGGTAAGTATGGTGATGATGCGGTCCGCTTCACCCAGCTTCTGGGTGCGCAGCACGATGCCGTCGTCCCTGAAGAGACTCATCGCGCGCCCCCTCGGGTGTCCGGCCGGGAGTACGGGGGTCGTCCCCCGGGAGACAGCAGCATGATGCGGTCCGCTTCACCCAGCTTCTGGGTGCGCAGCACGATGCCGTCGTCGCGGAACAGACTCATGGGGTCCATTCTCGCGTACGCCAAGGGGTCGCCGGGCCCGGGTGGCCGACCGGGGCCCGTTCGCCGCGTATGCCCTCTGCGTCCCGCGCCTTAGAGGTAGCGTACGAAGAGCTGTCCCATCCGCCCCGGAGGCCCCCGTGAGCGCACAGCCCGACGAGCCCTACGGGCCGCTGATCCCGATGCCCGAGCTGACGCCCGACGCGCTGCGTGCCGCGGTGTCCAGGATCGCGCCCAGCCGGGTCCCGGCACTCACGCGGCACCTGTTCGAGGCGACGACGAACGCCCAGCAGACGCAGAGCCTGGCCCCCCTGCGCGCCTTCGTCCACTCGTGGGCCGTCTTCGTCGCGATCGAGCGGCATCCGCAGCGCGCGGCCCGCCTGCGCGAGCTGGAACGGCTGGTGAACGCGGCGGAGCAGGACCCGACGGAAGCCATCGCCGAGATCCGCCGCATCCGGGACGACGCGGAAGCGGAGGCCGGTCTGTGACCGACTGGTCCTGGGACTGGAACCCGAGCGAGGAGTACCTCACCGACGGAGTCCCACCCGGCGTCGTCGCCTAGGTCGAGCGGCTGGCAACCGAGCTCGCCGCGCTCGGGCGGGATTCGGCCGTCGTCGGCAGGCCCACCGACCGTGAAGGCGGTCTGCGTGAGTTCGACTTCCTCGGTGGGCGCGGGTTCATCAACTTCCTGCCCGTACCACGTCACGAGTGCGTCTACGTCTGCAACATCACCTGGTACGGCTGAACGTCAAGGCACCTCGCCCCGGCTCCGGGCGTTCGCGTACGCGGTCGCCGCGCGCAGCCGTTCCGCCGTCGTCGCCGCACGGATCGCCTCCGGAGCGCAGTCCCACTCCCTGCCCCCTCCGTAGGGGCGCAGCTGGACGTACGGCCCCTCGTGGCCCATCACCCGCCCCACGCGACCACTGCGCGTGTCCACGACGTACGCCCCGACGGGAAGATTCACGGCGCACTCCTCAGCACCGCCGCGAGGCGCGCCGCCACGTCTGCCGAACACCCTCCCAATTCGATCCGCGGACACGGGGCTTCCCGCGCGATGGACGCGGGGTCGATCCTCAATGACGGCAAGGTAATTCCCACTCGTGCGAGTACGGCGCGCAATTCCTGCACGGTTTCCTCCGCCTGTTCGATACATGCCACCGCGTGCTGCTTTCCGTCCACCTTCACGTGGCTCCCCTTTGCCTTCGGATTTCACTCTTCTCACCCCCACAGTGACGCACCCCGCCTACACTCGGCAGCAGCCTGTCTCCTACAACTGCGGGGCAGTGGAAGGCGGTTGGCCATGGCCAATGGTTCACGGCAGGCGGCGTGGGAGTTCTTCGGCGCGGAGCTGAAGAGACGCCGCGAGGACGCGGGGCTCAGCCAGTCGGCGCTAGGGGTCCGCGTATTCGTGTCCGGGGGCTACATCGGCCAGTTCGAGCAGGCCATTCGAAAACCTCAGCTGGATGTGGCGCAGCGTATTGATGAGGTGCTGCAAACCGGTGGCTTTTTCGAACGATTGTGGCGCAAGCTCATCAAGGACCAGCCGTTTACGGAGTACTTCGCGCACGCGGCGGAACTTGAGCGGCTGGCGACAGAGATCTGCGAGTTCGCGCCGTCGGTGATGCCGGGCCTCCTGCAGACCCCTGAGTACGCGCGAGCGGTCTTCCTGGGCAACAACCCTTTCGCCACCGACGAGTACATCGAGGAACTGGTCAGGGGCCGCATGGACCGCGCGCTGCTCCTCAAGGACGCCGCACGGCCCGCGTATTGGGCGATCCTGCACGAGACCGTGCCGCTCGTCCCCGTCGGAGGGCCCACCGTGATGGCCCAACAGCTCGATCACATCGCGGCGATGGTGCGTGAGCGCATGGTGATGGTGCAGGTGCTGCCCTTCGCGGCCGGGGCGTACCCGGACATGGGCAAGATGATGAAGCTCATGGAGTTCGAGGACGCCCCGCCAACGGTCTATACAGAAGCGGTGCTTTCGGGGAACCTCCTGGACGACCCGGTAGTGGTGAAGCGGACGCAAGCGACTTACGCTCTGCTCAGGGCCGTCGCGTTGTCGCCGGAGGCGTCCCTGGACCTGATCGAGTCGGTGTCGGAGGACTACAGACGATGCGTGAGTACGACTTGAGCAACGCTCGCTGGCACAAGAGCAGTTACAGCGGCGGCAACGGCGGAGAGGACTGCGTCGAGATCGCGTACGACTTCGTGGGCGCCGCCCACTGGCGCAAGAGCAGCTACAGCAGCGGCGACGAAAGCGACAACTGCGTGGAGGTCGCCGACGGAGTCACCGGTGTCGTCCCCGTACGGGACAGCAAGGTCCCCCAGGGCCCCGCCCTGGTGATCCGCGCCGGTGCCTGGTCCGCGTTCGTGGCGATGGTCGTCGCCCCTACTGACGACTGATCGCCCGCGTGGGCCCTGGAGGTGGCCCCAGGCCCTGACGGACTCCGGAGAGGAAACGCCTCCCCCACCCGCCGTTCCGCGTCAGCCAGTTCGCTGGTCTCCACCGGCGCGACATCAGGCGAAGGCGAAGGCCCCGGAAAGCGCCTGCGTCTCCGCGTACGAGGGGACGTCGCCGCTCACCGACAGGTTCCGCGCCGCCGCCACCGCCGCCCCCAGCGCCGCGCGGAACAGCAGCGAGCCGCAGCTGACCCGGCGTACGCCCGCCTCGGCGAGTTCCGGCAGGGAGGGGCCCTCAGGGGCGTGGAGGGTGTTGAGCGGGGTGTCTTCGAGGCCCGAGGTCAGCTCGGAGATGACGCTCAGGTCGCGCAGGCCGGGCACGAACACCCCGTCCGCGCCGGCCCGGCGGTAGGCGCCAAGTCGCCGCCCGGTCTCCGGGGCCTTCCCCGCACCCGGCAACCAGTACGTGTCCGTGCGGGCGTTGACGAAGAGCCGGCCGCCCACGGCCTCCCGTACGGCGTGGAGGATGTCGCACTGGTGGGAGAGGTCCCGCAGCGTGCCGTCCGGGCGGCCGTCCTCGATGTTGACGCCGACGATCCCGGCGTCCGCCAACTCGGTCGCCAGCGCGGCCACTTCCGCGGGGTGGTCGCTGAAGCCGCCCTCGATGTCGACGCTGATCAGCGCGTCGAGGCGGGCCAGGCCGTGGGCCAGCCGGACGGTCTCCGCCCGGGTGGCGCCTGTCCCGTCGGGCAGCCCCGCCGCGGCCGCCACGCCCAGGCTGGTCGTCCCGACCGCACGGAACCCGGCGGCGGCGAGAGCGGCGGCCGACGCGTGGTCCCAGGCGTTGGGCAGCAGCAGCGGCGCACCGGCGCGGTGCAGGTCGCGGAACTCCTCGTACCGAAGAAGTGTCGTCATGCCACGACCATATGGGCGTGACCTTTCGGTGGGGACCGAAGCGTGCCGGCGATGGGCCACCGCCTCCAGGGGCAGACCCTCGGCCAGGAACGGCATCGCGGCACGCATGCGCAGCCGTTGGCGCCACTGGCGAGCCGTCGGTGCCTCGCTCAGCTTCGGCACGTGCAATTCGCACCAGTGGACATCGGCCAACGGGCCTCGTCCGGAACCGATCTTGGATTTCAGTCGTTCTGGAGCGGAGGCCGCTTTCCTCCTTCACAGGAAACGCACAGGTAACTCCCTTTCAACACAAGCGAGTTACGTACCCCTGCGCCCGTAACCCCCGTTAGGCACTTTCGAGCCGTACGAAAGCGGACCCTTGCCCCCCGTATGGCCCGTCCCTACGGTGATCGCCGTGCTGACGGACCTCCACTGTTCCGTCACGAAACTTTCACTCAGCGGCCGGGGGCCAGTACCGCTGCGGGAGGGAACCAGCGACAACCGACGCCGGGACCACCTCACGGGTGGCTCCCGGCCGCGTTCCTCATGACGGGGGGACGCACTCGTGCGCTCCAGGTCGCCAGGTCTCCTGCTACCAAGACCGGGAAGGTCCGGGTTCGTCGCCCGGACGATCCTGCTCCTCACCACCGTGGCCGTGCTGCTCACGCTCGCCGTCCACCCGGATCTGCTGAACCGGCTCGCCGGAGCGGGCGCGGCCGCCACCGGCGACAGGCCGTACGACTGGAGCCAGGACACCGCAGCCGAGCAACTGCGGCAGGACCAGTGTCTGATGACCGATGTGCTGCGCCTCGGCGGGCCCGCCATGGCGGGCGTCGCGCAGGGCGGCCTCGATCAGGACCCCGACCGGCTGCACGCGCTGGCCGACCGGGAACACTGGGAGGACACTCCGCTCGCGACCGCGTACGCCACCGACCGGGAGGACTACGCCAAGCAGGGCGATGCCCTGGACGCCGCCCGCGGGACGTGGGAGAAGCCCCTGGAAGGCCTCACCACACCGGCGGGGTTCACCGAGACCGGCTTCCACTGGCCGCCGGGAACCTCCGGGAACGACGGAGAGTCCTTCGACTCCCAGACCGGTCTGACGAAGTGGATCAGTGACCGGTTCTGGAAGGACGACGACGACTTCTACGAGGACGCCACCCCGTCGGCCGACAAGACGACCGCCAAGGCGGTCAAGGATCTCGGCACCCCGCTCTACAAGCAGGACCCGGACCCCGGCCTGCCGCCGGACGAGCGTGCGCGTGCTTTTGCCGAACAGGAGGCGTTCAGGCACCTGACCAGCGGGGTGCTGCAGCCGATGGGCGCGGACGACGCCCGCCTCTTCCTGGCCTCCGGAGGCTTTCCCCGGCTGGCACCGGAGCCGGGCACAGCGGAGTTCCGCATCGCGGTCGAGGACATGAAGAGCCGGTTCGCCACGTGCGCGTGGCGCGACGCGATCGACCCGAACCAGGTCCTCGGCGGGGTCTCGGACACCGCGACGAAGGAGTGGCAGCAGGAGATCGCCTCCCAGGCGGTCCAGCGCAACCAGATCCTGAACGCGAACAAGGACGCCACGAACGCGCTGACCGACGGCTCCAAGACGCTCAGCAAGCTCATCGGCTACTCGTGGACGGCTGACCGCCTGGCCCGCTGGCAGGACTACTGGTCCCCCGGAGGAGCGGGAACGATCGGCGACAAGCCGGCGGTCATCGAGGTGCACGCCGCGCGGGGCAAGTGCCTCGACGTGCAGGGTTCCGGGAAAACCAACGGCACCCCGGTGCAGATCTACACCTGCAACGGCAGCGCGGCGCAGAAGTGGCTCGTCTACGGCGACGATGCCGGACTGCACCTGCAGAACGCCAACTCCAGCAAGTGCCTCGACGTCGAGAACAACAATGCGGCCAACGGCACGCTCATCCAGATCTGGACGTGCAACAGCAGCCCGGCGCAGACGTGGGAGTACAACCTGAGCGCCACCACGGCGCTGAAGAACGTCGGGACGGGCAAATGCCTGGACCTGCACAAGTACGACAACGGCTACAACTCGCAGTTGTACGCGTGCAACGGCTCAGGGCCGCAGCAGTTCGACATCAAGCCGTCCGGTCACACGGGAGACGTGCCGCCGAAGGCCCAGTTCACCCAGGCCACCGCGGGCATGGCGAAGGCGCGCAGCCAGGCCAAGCTGCAACTCGAGGTCCTCAAGGCGCAGGCCGCCAAGGCGAAGAAGGCCGCGGCCGGTTCCGACACCGCCGAACAGGCCGCCTACCGGGTCGCGGACGCAGCCGGCGCCCCGCGCGGCCGCGGTCTCCTCGTCGGTCAGCAGAAGGCCCAGGTCACCCACGGAGCGGTCGCCGCGCTCGACGCCATGGTCAAGGCCGGCGAGACCGCCGAAGCCGCCACCCGTGCCTCGGGCGGCGACAGCCAGACCATCGCACAGCGCGCGCTGGCCCAGACGGCGCAGACGAAGACGGAGTTCCGCAGGGAAGCCGCACATATCGCGGAGCTCCAGGCCAAGGCCGCCCGGGACGCGGCGAAGGTCCACCGGGACAACGCCAAGGAGGACAAGGAGACCGCCGAGGCCAAGCTCGCCGAGACCGAGAAGGCCGAAGGGGAGGCGAAGGCCGCCGCGGCCGACGCGCACGCCAAGCGGCTCGCCGCCGAGGCCGAGGAGAAGACGGCCAAGGCGGAGAAGGAGACCGCCGCGGCCAAACAGGCCGAGGCCAAGGAGCACAAGACCAAGGCGCAGGGCCACGCGGCCACGGCGAAGAAGGCCAAGGAGGACGCCGAAGGCGCCGAGGCCACCGCCGAGTCGAAGAGGGACGACGCCAAGAAGTCCAGCGACAAGGCGCGCGACCTGCGCGACGACGCGTGGGACGCCGAGCAGAAGGCCGACAGCGCCCGCGCCAAGGCGGATGCCAAACAGGCCCACGCCCAGTCAATGGACGCGGGAGACGCGGCCGACGACGCCCGCGCGGCGGCCGACAAGGCGGACAAGCACGCCACCGAGGCGGAGACCGCGGCGAAGAAGGCCCGCTCCGAGGCCGATGCCGCCACCCGTGCGGCGGCCGAGGCGGACGCCGCGGCCACCCGCTCCGAGGCCGCGGCCAAGAGGGCCCGCGCGCACGCGGACGACGCGCAAGCGGCGAAGCTCAAGGCCGACGCGGCCGTCAGGAAGGCCACCAGCTCCGCCGCCGACGCCATCCAGGCGGCCAAGGACGCCGCCTACGAGGCCGACCAGGCCGTGAAGGAGGCCGACAAGGCCGAGCAGCTCGCCAAGACCGCCAAATCCCACGCGGACGAGGCGAGCAAAGAGTCCGCCAAGGCCCTCGCCGCATCGGTGAAGGCCGCCGGGTACGCGCACGTCACCGCCGGGGCCGCCGTCGACGCCGGAAACGCCGCCGTGCAGGTGGCGCAGCCGGCCAACGACGCGATCCAGATCGGCTCGCCCTACAGGGACACCGACAGCGCCGCTTCCCTGGTGGTGCTGACGGGGCAGGGCTCGAAGACGATCGCCGAACAGCAGCAGGCCGTCGCCGACGCCCACGCCAAGAACGCCGATGAGGAGGCCCAGGCCGCCAAGGTCATCGCCGACAAGGCGCAGGACGACACGAAGGCGGCCTACCAGCACGCCGCCAACGCCGCCGGCTACGCGGCCACCGCGCGCGGCTACGCCAAGGAAGCCCTCGGCTACTCGGCAGCCGCCGCCAAGGCAGCCACGAAGGCCGCGCAGTCCCTGGCCCGCACGGTCGAGTACGGCAGGCAGGCCACCGCGGACGCCGAGGCGGCCGACAAGGCGGCGGGCCGGGCCGAAGGCTATGCCAAGGACGCCCGCGACTCCGCCGACGAAGCCGCCCTCGACGCACAAGCGGCCAGGGACGCGGCGGACGCCGCCGAACAGGACGCGAAGGACGCACGGGCCGCGGCCGATCGTGCCGACGAGGCGGCGACCGAGGCCGAGCAGCACGCCAAGGACGCGAAGAAGTACGCCGACGACGCGCAGGACGCCGCGGACCGGGCCGAGCGGGCGGAAGCCAACAAGCAGGTGTCCGTCGGAGCGGGCACGGGAATCGGCGGCACCTTCTACGTCGTCGACGGCGTCAGACTCACCGGTGACCCGAAGCCGAAGAACGACTGCGTCCTCGATATCGGCCTCTCCGGCTGCACGGTGACGTTCACCCTCACCTTCGACGCCGACGTCGACTTCTACCTCTGCGCCAACCCCGATGTCGCCGCGTCCGAGTCCAGCTGTCCGAAGCGCGACACGGTCTATCTCGCCTCGCAGACCTTCAAGGGCCTGAAGAAGGACGTCACCCGCTACTTCACCAAGCTGGAGATCGCCCAGGACATCGTCAAGGTGATCGCCAGGCTCGCCTGGGACATCCTCGTCCAGGACTTCGTCGACTGCTACCACGGCAGTGTCAGCGGATGCGCCTGGGCAGCCTCCAACTTCATCCCCGGCAAGAAGATCGAAGACGCCGTCCGGGCCATCGGCTCACTCGACCAGGCACTCAAGGCGGGCGGCAAGACGTCCGGCGCCTGGAAGGCCGTCAAGGCGTCCGGCCTCTCGTCCGACGTGATCGCCGGCATCGGGAAGCGGGCCAGGGAGGCGCTGAAGGCCTGCGGTGGCCGCGGTGTCCGCGGTGCGGCCGTGTCGCGCAGTGCGGGCGACGAGTGCCTGGTACCCCCCATGCTGGACAACTACGGAGAGGACTACGTACGGGGCAAGCATGTCGAGGGAGGAGCGAACGTCACGTGGAAGAAGGGCGTTTTCGACGCGGATGTCGACCTCGACGAGCTCGTTGAGATGTCCTACAGGTCCAAGCCCGTCGGTCCGAACCACGAGGGACACTACGAGCGTTACGTCGATGCAGGCACCTTGATCGGCCGGACCTCCGAGATGACCGGCAAGAAGCCGACGTCATGGCTTCTGGTCTCGCAGGACGAGTACGGAGCTGTCCGCACGATGTACCCGATCGAGAAGCCGGCCGTTTAGCGAGGAGTGGGTATCGCGGATGGAAATCCATGTGCAGAACCGGTCGCACGAGCGGGTCTCCGAGAAACTGGGGGACGACATCGACGAAAGCTTCCTCTCGGCCTGCCACGCGGCACCGGACGGCAGCGTCATGAGCGGCGTCTTCTCCGTCGGCGACACCATGTTCAACGAGCTGCAACTGCCGCAGCTCGCAGAGGAGCTGAACCAGCTCCCCGAGGAGCTCAGGACGGACACGACCCGGCGGGTGGCCGAGATGGCGCGGCGGGCGGCGACTCTGCGCGGCTACTTGTTCATCTCCGGGGACTGACCCCGAAAGACAGCCGGAAGAAAGTCTGGAGGAAGACGTACCGCATGCCCCTCGTCATCTACGTGGAAGACCAAGTGCACGGCCGGATGGCCAAGACCCACGAAGACCACAAGGAGACGTTCCTGGCCCTGTGCGAGTCGGCACCGGAGGGCAGCATCCTGCGTGCCGTGAACCGCCACGGCGACACCATGTTCAACGAGATTCAACTCAAGCGATTCGTCGCGGAGTTGAAAGAGCTCCCGGAGCGGGAGAAGAACAGTACGGTGCGCAAGCTCATCGCGGCGGCCGAGTTCGCGATCGCCTCCTTCGGCTACCTGTATTTCGTCGGGGAGCCCGCACGGGCCTGAGCGCGTGAGTCACTGAGGGGTGGGCGTCCCGCTGCGAGCGGGGCGCCCATGCGCTTTCGCGCACACAAGGCATAGCCCAAGATGTGGGCATGAAGAGTGACCTGTTCTCCAGTGACCACATGGCCCAGCCGGCCCACGCCCCCGGCATGACGCTCCAGAACGCCAAATCCATCAAGTACGCGGTGAACGGCGAGATGTTCGCCCGGCAGGGCGCGATGATCGCCTACCGCGGTGACCTGCAGTTCGAGCGCAAGAGCCAGGGCGTCGGCGGCATGCTCAAGCGCGCCATGACCGGCGAGGGACTGCCGGTGATGGCCGTGCGCGGCCAGGGCGAGGCGTGGTTCGCGCACGAGGCGCAGAACTGCTTCGTCGTCGACATCGAGCCCGGCGACGTCCTCACGGTCAACGGCCGCAACGTCCTCTGCTTCGACGCGTCGCTCTCGTACGAGATCAAGACGGTGAAGGGCGCGGGCATGACCGGCGGGGGCCTGTTCAACAGCGTCTTCACCGGCGCGGGCCGTCTCGGCCTGATCTGCGAGGGCAATCCGCTGGTCATCCCCGTGTCGCCGCAGCAGCCCGTGTACGTCGACACGGACGCGGTGGTCGGCTGGACCGCCAACCTCAGCACGTCCCTGCACCGTTCGCAGTCCATCGGCTCGATGATCCGCGGCGGCTCGGGCGAGGCCGTGCAGCTGAAGCTGGAGGGCGAGGGGCACGTGATCGTGCGGCCGAGCGAGGCGACACCGCAGAAGCCGCAGCAGCACTGAGAGCCTGTGTCACCACCCCGACCGGTGCGGAACAAGTACCTTTCGGCTCATGGTTGTTGACCAAGGAGACGACAGGGCGGGTGTGCGGCTGCGGCCGCCGCGCCATTCCCTGGACCGCCGCGCCGTCGCCTGGTGGCGTACGCAACTGCTGCTGACCGTCGCCGCCCCCGTGGCGGTCCTCGGCCTGCTCGCCGCGCTCATCGCGCCGGCCCGCTTCTGGCTGCTGCTGCCCGCGGCGGTCATCGCGGTGCCGGGAGTGCTCGCCGGGGTGCTGCTGCCGCTGTGGTGGTACGAGGTCCACCGCTGGGAGGTCACCGACGACGCGGTGTACGTGCGGACGGGGTTCTTCTGGATGGAGGGCCGGATCGCGCCGATGTCGCGGCTGCAGACCGTCGACACGATGCGCGGGCCCGTCCAGCGCATCTTCGGGCTGACGACCGTGACGGTCACCACGGCGTCCGCCAAGGGCGCCCTGAAGGTCAAGGGGCTCGACCACGCGACCGCCGCCGAGCTGGCGGAGCGGCTGGCCCTTGTCACCCAGGCGACGCCCGGGGACGCGACGTGAGCGAACTCGCGGAGACCTCCCAGGAATCCGGCTGGCTGCCGCTCGACCGGCGTTCGCTGCTCGTCACCGCCCAGATGACGGGCGGCGTCGTGACCGCGATCGGGCTGCCGGTCACCCTCAGCTTCCAGGGCTGGGTGGACATGGGGCCCGTGGTGGCCTGGGCGGTGGGCCTCGGCCTGCTGGTCATCGCGAGCGGCGTCGGCCTCGACGCGCTCCGCCTGCGCCACAGCCGCTACCGCGTCGGGCCCGAACGGGCCGAGCTGCGCAGCGGCGTCCTCTTCGCCAAGCACCGCTCCCTGAACCGGGAGCGGATACGTTCCGTCGACCTCGTCGCCCACCCGCTGCTGCGCCTCCTCGGCCTGGTGGAGGTCCGCATCGGCACCGGCGAACAGAGCTCCGCCCAGGAGGCCACGCTCGAACTGCGGCCCGTGCGCAGGGCGGAGGGCGAGCGGCTGCGGCGCGAACTGCTGAGCCGCGCCGCCCCGGACGCCGCGCCGGACGCGGAGGGCACGATCGCCGCCCTCGACCTCCGCTGGGTCCGGTACGCCCCGCTGTCCTTCATCACGTCCGCGCTCGCCGCCGCGGCGGGCGGCGCGGTGATGCAGGTCAGCGAGTGGTTCGGGGCGCAGGAAGAGGTCATCGAGTGGGTGGGGGACGTGTTCCGCGGGATGTCCGTGACCGGCATGGTGCTCGCGCTGGTCGCGGTGGGGCTTGCGGCCGGGTCGGTGGGGGCGCTCGGGCTGTGGATCGGGATGTGGTGGAACTACCGCCTCGACCGGGAGCCCTCCGGGACGCTGCGGGTGCGGCGCGGCCTTTTCACGACCCGCTCGATCTCCCTGGAGGAGGCGCGGCTGCGCGGGGTCGACGTGGTGGAGCCGCTCGGGCTGCGGCTGTCGGGCGCGGCCCGCGTGGACGCGGTCGCCACGGGCCTGTCCCGCCGTGACGAGGAGGACCACGCGGGCCCGAACACCCTGCTGCCCGCCGCGCCGCGCCGGCTCGCCGACGACGTGGCGGCGCGCGTCCTGCGGGAGCCGGTGACGCCCACCGCCGCGCGGCTCACCGCGCACCCCCGGGCGGCACGGGCGCGGCGCGTCCGCTGGGCGGTGTCGGCGGCGACGGCCCCCGCGCTCGTCCTGCTGCTGCTCGGGGCTCTCCTGGAACTGCCGGTCCTGATGTATCTGGGGGCGGGCTTCGCGGTGGTCCTGGTGCCGGTCGCGGTGGCGCTCGCCCACGACGCGTACCGCAGCCTGGGGCACGCGCTGGACGGCGGCTACCTCGTCGTGCGGTCGGGGACGCTGCGGCGCTCCACGGTGGCGCTGCGGCGCGGCGGGGTGATCGGCTGGACCGTCAAGCAGTCCGCGCTCCAGCGCCGGGCGGGCCTGGTGACCCTGAGCGCGACGACGGCCGCGGGCGCGCAGGCGTACGCGGCGTACGACGTGGGCGAAGCGGAGGGCCTGGAGTTCGCGGAACGTGCGGTGCCGGGACTGCTGGGACCGTTCCTGGAACGGGGCCCGGGAACGGTTCCAGGGGCGCGGGGAACTGCGCGACCAGCCACAACGGACCCGCGCAGATACCGCCGACCTCAGCGAGCCACCCGCTGCTCGTAGCCGACGAGGCGGACGCAGGTGGTGAGGCCCTTGATCGCCTGTTCCAGCTCCGCGAGGTTCGGGTAGCTGGGCGCGACGCGGATGACGGCGTCGCGCGGGTCGTCCCCGTACGGGTGCGTCGCACCGGCCGGGGTCAGGACGATCCCCGCTTCGGCGGCGCGGCGCACGACCTCCTTGGCGCAGCCGTCCGGGACTTCGAGGGTCACGAAGTAGCCGCCCTTGGGTGACGTCCACGTCGCGAGACCCGTGGAGCCGAGCTCGGCGTCCAGGATCCGGGCGACCGTCTCGAACTTGGGCTGCAGCAGGGCACGCTGGCGTTCCATGTGGGCGCGTACGCCGTCCGCGTCCTTCAGGAACATCACGTGCCGCAGCTGGTTGACCTTGTCAGGGCCGATCGACCGCTTCTGGTTGTTGGCGAGCAGCCACTTCACGTTGGCGGGCGACGAGCCGAAGAAGGCGACGCCCGCGCCCGCCGCGGTGATCTTCGAGGTGGAGCCGAAGACGAAGGCCCGGTCCTCGTGCCCCGCCGCGGCGCAGGCGGCGAGCAGGTCCGCGATCTCGGCGGGCTCGTCGGTGAGGTGGTGGGCGGCGTACGCGTTGTCCCAGAAGATGCGGAAGTCGGGGGCGGCGGTGGGCATCGCGGCGAGGCGGGCCACGGTCTCGTCGCTGTAGACGACACCGTCGGGGTTGCTGTACTTGGGCACGCACCAGATGCCCTTGACCGCCGGGTTCTCCGCGGCGAGCCGCTCGACCTCGTCCATGTCGGGGCCTTCGGCGGTCATCGGCACGGGGATCATGTCGATGCCGAACCGCTCGCAGAGCGCGAAGTGCCGGTCGTAGCCGGGCACGGGGCAGAGGAACGCGATGCGCTCCTGGTCGACCCAGCGGGACTCCGCGCCGGGCAGCACGCCGAGGAGGGCGTGCACGATGCAGTCGTGCATCAGCTCCAGGCTGGAGTTGCCGAGCGCGAGCAGCTGCCCGGCGGGGACCTGGAGCAGCCCGGCGAAGATCTCCCGCAGCTCGGGCAGGCCCTGGAGCCCGCCGTAGTTGCGTACGTCGGTGCCGTCGGCGGCGGTGTGCCGTCCGCCGGGCAGGCTCAGCAGGTCCTCGGCGAGGTCGAGCTGCTCCGGCGCGGGCTTGCCCCGCGTCAGGTCGAGGGAGAGCCCGCGCCCGGCGAGATCGTCGTAGTCCCGCCGCGCCCGCTCGAGCAGCCCGGCGAGGGCCTGGGCGTCGGGGGCCGGGGCGTCGGGGCTCAGCTCGGTGGTCATGGTGTTGCCTCTCGCAGGTGCCGCTTCGGTGATCTTCGGTGCTCTTCATGGGTGAGCGTGCCGAGGATACAAACCGGCGCGGAGCGGCGACGCGGGCGACCGCACCGCGAGACCCGCTACTCCTTCTCCCGGGCGTGGAGGGTGACCAGCAGCGCGCAGGAGAGGGCCGCGAGGGCGGCGGCCCCGGTGAGGAGGGCCGGTGGGCGCACCACGCCGGACAGGAGCGTGACGGCGTACGGCGCGAGCATCCCGACGTACGCCGCCGTCCAGAAGTACGCGGTGAGGCGGGCCAGCCGGTGGGGCGGGGCCATGGCGGTGACCTCGGTGAGGGCGTACGTCAGCACGAAGCCGTAGCCCGCGCCGAGGATCGCGGCGGCGGCGAGGGCGAGGGCGCGGCCGCCGCCCCCGGCGCCGAGCGAGGCGGCGAACGCGGCCGCGCCGAAGCCGACGGTGACCGTGAGCAGCCCGGCGACGGCGGTCGCGAGCCGGTGCCGGGGCGCCACGCGGCGGGCGAGGGGCTGCACGAGCAGGCCCGAGCCGGGCACGACGGCGGTGGCGACACCCGCGTAGACGAGGCCCCCGTGCACGAGGCCGGGCAGCGTCACGAACCCCACGCTGGGGGCGGCGAAGACCCAGGGCGCCACGGGCAGCACCCGACGCCGAAAGACCCCACCCACACCGCGACCCGCACCCCGCCCACCCGCACCGCGACCCGCACCCGGCTCACCCGCACCGCGGCCCGAGCCCAGCTCACCCGCACCGTGGTCCGCACCCCGCTCACCCGCACCGCAGCCCGAGCCCCGCTCACCCGCACCGCAGCCCGAGCCCCGCTCACTCCCACCGCGACCCGCACCCCGCCCACCCGCACCGTGCCCCAAGCCCAGCTCACCCGCACCGCAGCCCGAGCCCCGCTCACCCGCACCGCAGCCCAAGCCCCGCCCACCCGCACCGTGACCCGAGCCCCGCCCACCCGCGCCCGGCACCATGGGCGCGGCGGAGTCGGCCCGGCCGCCGCCCCCGGCGGGAGGCGTCACCGTCTCGGGGGACTTCAGCGCCAGCAGGCCCGCCCCCACCGCAAGCAGCGCGTGCGGGATGTACGCCGTGATCATCGGCGCCGGTGCCCACCGGGCGATCAGCGCCGCCACGAGGCCGCCCGAGGCGAAGCCGGCCGAGACGAACAGGCCCGCCCGCCGCGACGCAGTCGAGGCCGTCCCGCTTCCGGCGGGGACATGCGGAGCCGACGACAGCTCCTTGATCCACGCGCTGCCCGCCGCGAGCAGCGCCCCCGCGCTGAATCCCGTCACGAACCGCCCCGGCCACAGCCACCCCGTGGCCCCTGCCCCCAGCATCAGCACCCCCGTCGAGACCAGGTTCAGCGCGAGTGCCGTCAGCGCGACCGGGCGGCGTCCGACGCGGTCGGCGAGGGGGCCGCCCACCAGGAGCCCGGGAACGAGCCCGATGACGTACAGCGCGAAGAGGCCGGTGACGGCGGACTCGGAGAGGCCGAGCTCGGAGCGGTAGGCGCCGAGGAGCGCGGAGAACTGGTTGGCGCTCCAGCCGGAGGCCATCATGATCCAGGCGGCCCGCACCCCGTGCCTGCGGGGCGGGACGGGCGCGGCCCCGGGGTCGGGTACAGAGCCGGGTACAGAGCCGGGAACAGGGTCGGGAGCGGGTCCCGCGGACGTGGGGGTGGTGATGCTCATGACGCCCAGTTCTAGGCGCGCCGCACCCCCGGCCGCCACCCGCGTTCACGATTCGTGAAGACGGCGCGCACCCCGCTGACCTCCGCGTCTACGCTGGTACGCATGTCTTCCGCACCGCTCGATCTGCGACTTCTGTCGTCGTTCCTCGCGGTGGTGGAAGAGGGGCACTTCGGGCGGGCCGCGGCCCGGCTCTTCCTGTCGCCGCCCGCCGTCACGCAGCACGTGCGCCGCCTGGAGACGGAGCTGGGCACGGTCCTTCTCGACCGGCGCGCGAACCCGGTGGCGCCCACCCCGGCGGGGGTGCGGCTGGCCGGACACGCGCGCGTGCTGCTCGCCGCGTCGAACGCCGCCCTGGACGACATGGCCGAGGCCGTCCGCCCGGGTGCCGCCCCGGCGGGCCGCCCGCTGCGGGTCGGCATCATGGGCCACGGCTCGGCGGAGCTCACCCCGGCCGCGATCAACGCCTACCGGCGCGCCCGCCCCGACGTCCGCGTGGAGATACGCCAGTTGGACTTCACGGAGCATGTGACGGCGCTGACGGAGGACCGCGTGGACGTGGCCTTCGTGCGGCCGGGCCCCGACGACGAGCGGGTGACGGCCGACGTCCTGACGACGGAGCAGCGCATCGTCGTCGTCCCGGCCCGCTCCCCGCTGGCGGAGGCCCGGCTGACGGGGGTGACGGTCGCGGACATCGCGGGCCTGCCGTTCTTCCGCGTCCCCGGCCACACCCCGCGCACCTTCACCGACTACCTCTACTTCGGCGACGAGGCCCGGCACCGCAGCTCGGACTACGCGGTGACCCCGCAGGAGGTGCTCACCGGTGTGGTCACCGGCCGGGCCGCGGGCTCGGGCCTGAAGTCCTTCGCCCGCTACTACGCCTGGCCGGGCGCGACCTTCGTCCCGGTCCTCGACGCCCCCTGGGAGAGCAGCTATCTCGCGGTGCGCGCGGACGAGGAGAACCCCGAGGTGCGCATCTTCCGCGCCCTCGCGCTGACCCTGGCCCGGGAGCTGGGCCCCACCATCAACGGCTGCCCCCGCACCCCCTGACCACCGAACCCCCTGACCACCGGCCGCGTCACCCGCCCTGCCCAACGCCGCGGGGCCGCCTTGCCGGAGACCTTGACCGGCCCCCTCGCCGCTCTTATCGTCGCCACGCCACCCATGACGTAGGACGTGGGACCTCTTAGGCAGGCAAGGGAGAAACAGTGACCGATCTGCCCTCTCCGACCACGCGCCGCGCCGTCCTGCCGGACCGCCGGGCCTTCCTCAAGTACTCGGGGGCGCTGAGCGCGGCCGCCGCCGTCACGACCACGCTCTCCGCCTGTTCCTCGGGACCCGAGTCCACCAACGAGACCGGGGGCGGCGGCCAGGGCGGCGACTCGACGCTCACGGCCGTCATCGGGTACGGGAACGACGGCAGCTGGGACCCGACGCAGACCGCGTCCGCCTTCGCGATGGCCGGCAACGAACACATTTACGAGGGGCTCCTCGGGGCCGATCCGATCACCCGTGAGCCGTACGCCGCGCTCGCCACCGAGATCCCGAACGACCTCAAGGCGACGACGTGGAAGTTCACCCTGCGGCCGGGCGCGAAGTGGCACGACGGCAAGCCGGTCACCGCCGACGACGTCGTGTTCGTCTTCGACCGCATCCTCGACCCGAAGACCCAGACCCTCGCCAAGGGCTTCTTCGCGAGCTGGTTGAAGGAGGTCAGGAAGGTCGACGCGACCTCCGTCGAGCTGGTCCTCAAGTTCCCCTTCCCCGACGGTGCCGCCCGGCTCTCCCTCGCCAAGATCATGCCGAAGCACGTGTTCGGCAAACCGGGCGCGTGGGACGACGCGACGAAGGGGAAGGCGGTGGGTTCGGGCCCGTACAAGCAGACCGCCCACCACCCGAAGTCGAACACGACCTTCGAGGCCTTCGAGGACTACAACGGGCCGCGCAAGGCCGCCTTCAAGAAGATGAACTGGCTGACCATCGTGGACGCCGCGCCGCGCGTCGCGAAGATCTCCGGGGGCAGCGCGGACGCCGAGCTCGCCGACAACATCCCGTACGCCAACATCGAACAGCTCAAGAAGAGCGGGATGACCGTCGAGGGCGGCGCCGGGATGAACAACCTCTTCCTGCTCTTCAACACCGCGCACAAACCGTTCGACGACGTGCGCGTCCGGCAGGCCCTGCACTACGCCATCGACCGCGACAAGATGATCGAGGCCGCCCTCAGGGGCCACGGCAAGGCGTCCACGTCCTTCCTCAACGAGGCCAACCCCTCCTACCGGCCGGCCAAAACGGTCTACGGACACGACCTGGCGAAAGCCAGGAAGCTGCTGAAGGAGGCGGGCGTCGGCAAGCTGCGGATCAACCTCATGGCCGTCAACGTCAGCTGGATCGTGGACTGCCTGCCGACCATCCAGGACGGCTGGGAGAAGCTCGGCGTCGAGGTCACCCTCGACCCGCAGGAGACCACCGCCGTCTTCACCAAACTGGACCAGAAGAAGGACTTCCAGGTCGTCGCCGCCGCCTCGAACCCCAACCAGTTCGGGCTCGACGCCGACCTGATCATGCACTACAACTACGGCCCCGAGAACCTGTGGATGGGCTATGCGCGGTGGGCCGACACCGCCGTCGCCCGCAAACTCTTCAAGGACATGGCCGCCGCCACCCGCGAGCCCGAGGCCGGCCGGAAGAAGACCATGATCCAGGAGTACATCGACGTCGTCGCGGAACAGGCCGTGCTCTACCCGGTCGTGCACAACGAACTCATGACGGCCTGGGACCCGAAGAAGGTCACCGGCATCCAGGCCCAGCCCTACCCCGGGATCAACCTGCTCCAGGCCAAGTGGGTGTGACCGAGGCCGAGTCGAGGAGTCGTACGCCGTGACCGCAGTCCTCAGAATCCTGGCCCGCCGCGTCGCCCTGCTCGTCCCGCTGCTGCTCGGCATCGTGCTCTTCGTCTTCCTCGTGATGCGGTTCTCGGACGTCGACCCGGCGTCCGCGTTCTTCCAGGGCGCGAACCCCACACCCGAGCAACTGCACGAGTTCCGTGAGGAGAACGGGCTCCTCGACCCGCTGCCCGTCCGCTACGTCGCGTTCGTCGGCGACCTGCTCCAGGGCGACATGGGCATCAGCGTCCTCAACCGCTCCCCCGTCCTCGACCAGGTCACCACCGCCCTGCCGCTCACCGTGCAGCTCACCTTCCTCGGGCTCGGCATCGCGGTCGTCCTCTCCCTCACCCTCGGCGTCACCGCCGCGATCCACCGCGACCGGCTGCCCGACCAGCTGATCCGCGTCATCTCCCTGACCGGCGTCGCTGCGCCCGGCTTCTGGCTGGCGCTGCTGATGATCCAGTACCTGGCCGTGGACCTCGGCTGGTTCCCGACCGGCGGCTACATCAACCCCGCCGACTCCTTCACCGGCTGGCTCAAGACCATGACGCTGCCCGCCCTCGCCCTCTCCCTGCCGGTCGCGGCCGGCCTCACCCGCATCATCCGCACCGCCGTCGTCGAGGAGCTCGACAAGGACTACGTGCGCACGGCCATCGGCAACGGACTGCCCCCGGTGGTCGTCGTCGGCCGCAACGTCCTGCGCAACGCCCTCATCAACCCGCTCACCGTCCTCGGCCTGCGCGTCGGCTATCTGCTCGGCGGCGCCGTCGTCATCGAGACGATCTTCTCGCTGCCCGGCATGGGGAAGCTGATGATCGACGCCGTGAAGAACGGCGACCCGGCCGTCGTCCAGGGCGTCGTCATCACCACCGCCGTCGGCTTCGTCGTCGTGAACCTCGTCATCGACATCCTCCACCTCCTTGTCAACCCGCGCCTTAGGGGGACGAGTTGATGTTCACCTCGCGCAAGGCACTGGCCGAACGGCTGTCCGTGCCCGGCATCCGGCTCCGCTCCCTGCGAAAACTCCCCGTCCTGTCCCGCGTCGCCGTCGGCGTCGTCGGACTCGTCGTCCTGGTGGCGGCCTTCGCCCCGCTCCTCGCCCCGCACGACCCGCTCGACCAGCAGCCCCAGACCGACGGCACAGGACACCCCTCCGCCGACCACTGGATGGGCCAGGACAGCCTGGGCCGCGACATCCTCAGCAGGCTCATGTACGGGGCGCGCTGGTCGCTCGCGATCGGGCTCGGCGCCACCCTGCTCGCCCTCGTCGCGGGCGCCCTCATCGGCGCGGTCGCCGCGACCTCCCGCAAGGCCGTCGACGAGACGCTGATGCGCTGCCTCGACGTCGTCATGGCGTTCCCCGGGATCGCGCTCGCCGCCGTGCTCGTCGCGGTGTTCGGCGGCGGCCTCCCCGTCCTCATCTGCGCCATCGCGTTCCTGTTCACCCCGCCCGTCGCCCGCGTCGTACGCGCCAACGTCCTCGACCAGTACGGGGAGGACTACGTGGTCGCCGAACGCGTCATCGGCGCCCGCACCCCGCACATCCTGATCCGCCACGTCGCCGTGAACTGCGCGGCGCCCGTCCTGGTCTTCTGCACCGTGCAGGTCGCCGAGGCCATCGTCTTCGAGGCGTCGCTCTCCTTCATCGGCGCGGGGGTGCGGCCGCCCGACCCGTCCTGGGGCAGCGTCATCGCCGACGGCAAGAACATGGTCCTGATCGGCGGCTGGTGGGCGACCGTCTTCCCCGGACTCCTGATGCTGATCACCGTCCTCGCCCTGAACATCCTCTCCGAAGGCGTGTCGGACGCGTGGGCGGCGCCCTCCGGACGCGACGTCGCGGGCGCGGCCCGCGCACAGGACCGCCTGGAGGCCCCCGAACCCGGCAGCCGCCACGTCCTTGAACTCCCCGGCCTCACCGAGGCGGCCCACCGCCTGCGCGCCCGCGCCCGCCCCCTCCCGACGGGCGACCCGGTCCTCGCCGTGACCGGCCTGACCCTCTCCTTCCCGCAACGCCACGAGGGCGTGGACATCGTCGACGGCATCAGCTTCGACGTACGCCCCGGTGAAGTCCTCGGCCTGGTCGGCGAGTCGGGCTGCGGCAAGTCGCTGACCGCGCTCACGGTCATGGGCCTGGAACCGAAGGGCGCCCGGGTCGGCGGCCGCGTCACCTTCGACGGACAGGAACTGACCGGCCTGCCCATGCGGGCCAGGCGCCGCCTCCTCGGCCACGACATGGCGATGATCTACCAGGACGCGCTGTCGTCCCTGAACCCCGCGATGACGGTCCGCTCCCAGCTCAAACAGGTCGTACGAAGAGGTGGCCGGCGCACCGCGCACCAACTCCTCGACATGGTGGGCCTCGACCCCGAACGCACCCTGCGCAGCTACCCGCACGAGCTGTCCGGCGGCCAGCGCCAGCGCGTCCTGATCGCGATGGCCCTCTCCCGCGACCCGAAACTGATCGTCGCCGACGAGCCGACGACCGCCCTGGACGTCACTGTGCAGGCGCAGATCATCCAGCTGCTGCTGCGGCTGCGCGAGGAGCTGGGCTTCGCGCTGATCCTCGTCTCCCACGACCTGGCGCTCGTCGCCGACGTCACCGACCGGGTGGTGGTGATGTACGGCGGACAGATCGTGGAGACGGGAGTGACCGCCGACCTCGTCGAGGCCCCCGCCCACCACTACACGCGCGGCCTGCTCGGCTCGGTGCTCTCCCTGGAGTCGGCGGCACAGCGCCTCACCCAGATCAAGGGCGTGGTCCCTTCCCCGGCGGACTTCCCACGGGGGTGCAGGTTCGCGGAAAGATGTCCGCTGGCGAGCGAGGTGTGCCGTACGACGACACCGGAGCTCATGGGCGAAGCGGCACACTCCACCGCCTGCCACCACCCGGCCGACGCGCCCCGCGGGGAGGGCCCCGCAGGGGCGCCTCCCAGGGGCGCGGGGAACTGCGCGACCAGCCACGACGGAGCGTGAGCCGAAATGACCACCCCCATCGTCGAGTTGAACGACGTCCATGTCGTACACAAGGCCCGCTCAGGAGGCCTGTTCTCCCGGGACAGGGTGTACGCCCTGACCGCCGCCACCCTCACCGTCGCCCCCGGCGAGACGGTCGGGGTCGTAGGAGAGTCGGGCTGTGGCAAATCGACCCTCGCCAAGGTCCTCGTGGGCGCCCAGCGACCCACCACAGGGACCGTCTCGTTCCGCGCCCACGACCTGTGGAAGATGACGCCCGCCGAAAGGCGGAGTTCCATCGGCACCCACACCGGGATGATCTTCCAGGACCCCTCGACCGCCCTGAACCGGCGCCTGCCGGTGAGCCGGATACTCCGTGACCCGTTGGACGTGCACAGACGCGGCACCCCGAGGGAACGGGACGATCGTGTACGGGAGTTGATGTCTCTGGTCGGGCTGCCGAAGGCCCTCGCCGACGGGCTGCCGGGGCAGCTGTCCGGCGGCCAGAGACAACGCGTGGCGATCGCCCGCGCCCTCGCGCTCGAACCCGACCTCCTGGTCGCCGACGAGCCGACCAGCGCCCTCGACGTGTCCGTCCGCGCCCAGATCCTCAACCTGCTCCTCGACCTGAAGGAGCGCCTGGGACTCGCGCTCGTTTTCGTGTCCCACGACATCCAGACCGTCCGCAGGATGAGCGACCGCGTCGTGACGATGTACCTCGGCCGGATCGTCGAGGAGTCCCCCGCCGAGGAGATCCTGGACCGCGCCCGGCACCCGTACACCCGCGCCCTGTTCTCCGCGACGCCGGGCCTGCTCGACCCCATCGACCCGATCCCGCTGGCCGGACCCGTGCCGTCGGCGACCCGGCCGCCGAGCGGCTGCCCGTTCCGCACCCGCTGCTGGAAGGCGGACGAGGTGTGCGCCACCGCCATGCCGGACACTCTGTCGGCAGGCGCGGGACACCGGTTCCGCTGCTTCCACCCCGTCGAAGAGGGACAGTCGACGCACGACCTCGTCACCCAGGCCGCCGCCACGGCCCCCGTCACCGGCAGCGCCGCCGACATCGCCACCCCGAGGGAGCATCCATGACGATTCCCACCCCGCTGACCGGTGTCGTGCCACCCGTCTGCACTCCTCTGACACCGGACCGCGAGGTGGACACCTCCTCCCTCACCAGGCTCGTCGACCATCTCGTCGCGGGCGGCGTCGACGGTCTCTTCGTGCTCGGGTCGACCTCCGAGGTCGCGTATCTGACGGACCGGCAGCGCGCACTCGTCGTCGACACCGTCGTCGGTCACGTGGGCGGGCGGCTGCCCGTGCTCGCGGGAGCCATCGACATGACCACGCCCCGCGTCCTGGACCACGCGCGGGCCCTCGCGCGGGCGGGCGTGGACGCGGTCGTGGTCACCGCGCCCTTCTACACCCGGACCCATCCGGCGGAGATCGCCCGCCACTTCCGGCTGGTCGCGGAGGGCTGCGCGGTGCCCGTCGTCGCGTACGACCTGCCGGTGTCGGTGCACTCCAAGCTGGGCGCGGGGCTGGTCCTGGAGCTGGCCAGGGACGGCGTGCTCGCGGGCCTGAAGGACTCCAGCGGCGACGAGGGCGCCTTCCGGAGCGTCGTCCTCGGCAAGCGGTCGGAGCCGGGGCTCGCCGGGTTCAGTGTCCTCACGGGGTCGGAGGTGACGGCCGACTCGGCGCTCGCGATGGGCGCGGACGGTGTCGTGCCGGGCCTCGGGAACGTGGACCCCGCGGGTTACGCGCGCCTCTACCGCGCCTGCCGGGAGGGCGACTGGGGGCGGGCGCGGGCCGAACAGGAGCGGCTGTGCGGTCTTTTCGGGATGGTGGCGGCCGGTGATCCGGCGCGGATGGGCGGGAGTTCGTCGGCGCTGGGCGCGTTCAAGGCGGCGCTGCGGCTGCGCGGGGTGATCGACTGCGCCGCCACGGCGGAGCCGCAGATCCCGCTGTCACCGGCGGAGACCGACCGGGTCGGCGGACACCTGGCGGCGGCCGGACTGCTGTGACCCGGCCGGCGTCAGGGAGCGGCGGGCGTGCCCGGCGCGACCAGGCCGGATTCGTAGGCGATGATGACCAGTTGGGCCCTGTCGCGGGCGCCGAGCTTGCCCATGATGCGGCTGACGTGGGTCTTCGCGGTCAGTGGGCTCAGGCTCAGGGTGTCGGCGATCTCCTGGTTGTTCAGGCCGCGCGCGACGAGCCGCAGGACCTGCCGCTCCCGCTCCGAGAGGCCCTCGGGTCCGCCGGTGACGGGCAGCGCGGTGTCCGGTGCGCGCAGCACGCGGGCGATGAGGCGGGCCGTGGGTCCTGGCGAGAGGAGGGCGTCGCCTGCGGCCACCGTGCGGATGGCGTCCAGGAGTTCGGCGGGTCTGGTGTCCTTGACGAGGAAGCCGGACGCGCCCGCGCGGAGCGCGTCGACGACGTGCTCGTCGGTGTCGTACGTCGTCAGCATCAGGACCTTCACGCCCGCCAGGTCCTCGTCGGCCGCGAGCAGCCGTGTCGCCTCGATGCCGTCGAGGTCGGGCATGCGGATGTCCATGACGACGAGGTCGGCGCGCTCGGAGCGGGCCAGGTCGACCGCCGAACGGCCCGTGCCCGCCTGCCCCACGACCTCCATGTCGGGCGCCGAGTCGACGAGCATCGCGAACGCGGCACGCACCAGCGTCTGGTCGTCGGCGAGCAGCACGCGGATCGGTACCGTCATGACAGTCCTCCCAGGGACACGGGTGCCAGGGGCAGCACCGCCGACACCATGTAACCCCCCTCGGGGCGCGGGCCCGCGTCCAGGGTGCCGCCGACCGTGCGGGCCCGCTCCGCCATCCCGACGAGCCCGAACCCCGGTGCGTGGCCGTCCTCTTGGGCGCGGCCGCCGGTGCCGTCGTCGGCGACGCGCACGCACAGCGCCGCGTCCTGGGCGCGCACCGACACGCGGACGGTGATGCCGGGGCCCGCGTGCCGTACGACGTTGGTGAGCGCCTCCTGGACGATGCGGTAGGCCGCGGCGCCCACGGCGGCCGGTGCCTCGCACTCGGCCACCGCGAGTTCGACGCGGGCGCCGGAGGTGCGGGCCGCGTCGGCGAGGTCGGGCAGGCCGTCGAGGCCGGGCAGCGGGCCTCTGGCCTCGCCCGTCTCGTCCTCGGTGCCCGACCTCAACACCTGGAGCGTGGCGCGGAGTTCGCCGCGGGCGGTGCGGCAGGTCTCGGCGACGTCGTCGAGGGCCTTGGCGACGGCCGCGCGGTCAAGGCGGTCGGGGTCCGCGGCCAGGACGTGCGCGGCGACGGAGGTCTGGACGCCGACGAGCGTGATGCTGTGCGCGAGGAGGTCGTGCAGGTCGCGGGCGACCCGCAGCCTCTCCTCGGCGACCCGGCGGCGCGCCTCCTCCTCGCGGGTGCGCTCCGCCCGTTCGGCCCGTTCCAGTACGGAGGTGACGTACTGGCGGTGGATGCGTACGTACACGCCGAGCAGCAGGAAGGCGACGATCCAGCCGGAGATGCGCAGCGACTCCGCCCCCTCGGCCATGCCCTCGTGGAACTTCAGGCCGAGGATGATGCCCATGACCCCGGCGCCGACGAGGACGGTGTGCCGGGGCCGGCACCGGGAGGCGACGGTGAAGAGGGCGGTCATCGACACCGCCATGGGCGCGGTGTGGTTGGCGTCGAGGGAGTGGTAGGGCACCAGCAGCGCCATCAGGACGCACATCACGCGCATGGGGGCCCGGCGGCGCCACACGATGGTGAGGTGCGCGGCGGCCAGGAGCAGCCAGCCGGGCAGGCCGGGCGGCCCGCCGTTGTCGTGCACGACCAGCACGACCACGACGGAGCTCGCGGCCATGGCCACGGCGAACAGGACGTCCGTGCCGCGCAGCCGGCCGTGGGGCGCGCCGGGGCCCAGCGCGCGCTCGACGAGCCTGCGCCGAGGGCCTTCCGCGAGGAGGCATCGGGGTGATTGCACCGCCCCATCCTCGGGCACGGGGGCGCCCCTCCGGGAGGGGAGGGGCGCCTTCGGGGGCCGGCTCAAGGCGAGGGGACCCGTTCGGGCTCGGCCTCACGGGACGGCGGTGTCTTCGCCGCGGGGGCCTTGGAGAGCGGGCCGGGCCACCACACCTTCCTGCCGAGCGCCACGCTCGCGCTCGTCACCAGGTACGTACGGACGAGGAAGGTGTCGAGGAGGACGCCGACGGCGATGACGGAGCCCAGCTCGACGAGTTGGACCAGCGGCATGCTGGTGAGCACGGCGAACGTCGCGGCGAGGACGAGGCCCGCCGAGGCGATGACGCCGCCGGTGGTGCGCAGGGCGGTGAGCGCGGCCGCCCCCGGTTCGGCCCCGTTCATGCACTCTTCGCGCATCCGGTGCATCAGGAAGATTCCGTAGTCGACGCCGAGCGCGACGAGGAAGACGAAGGAGAGCAGCCCGAGCCCCGGGTCGGTGCCCTCGAACCCGAAGAGCGGCTCGAAGACGAGGCCCGCGATGCCGAGGGAGGCGCCCCACACCGCGACGACCGCGGCGAGCAGCAGCAGGGGCGCGACGATGCTGCGCAGCAGGGCGACGAGGACGAGCAGGACGGCGCCGAGGACGAGCGGCACGACGATGTTCCGGTCGCGGGCGTTGGTGTCCTTGAGGTCCATCTGCTGCGCGGAGGCGCCGCCCACGTACGAGTCGTCGAGGCCGTCGCGCAGCGTCTTGATGGTCGCCGTCTCCCCCGCGGACTCGGGCGCGGAGGTCGTGATGACGGAGATCTCGGTCCAGCCCTCGGCGGTGCGTCCGGGCCGCGCGCTGTCGACGCCCTTCGTGTCGCGGATCTCCGCCAGGGAGTCGTCGGCCCGGCCGGCCGGGGTCATGACGGTGATCGGCTGGGTGCCGCGCTCGGGGTAGGCGGTGGCGAGGGTCCTCATGGCCGACACGGACTCCGGGGTCTTGGTGAAGGAGTCCTCCTGCTTGAGCGCGCCCGGCAGGTTCAGCGCGCCGAGGGCCAGCGCGCCGAGCAGCACGGCTCCGCTCGCGAGCACGGTGAGCGGCCTGCGTCCGGCCGAGCCGCCCATCGCGGCGAAGAGGCCCCGCCGCTGCTTCGGGGTGCTCCCGTACTCGGGGACGAGCGGCCAGAACACCCGCCTGCCGAGGAGCACGAGCACGGCGGGCAGCAGCGTCAGCATGGTCACGAGCGCGCAGAGCACGCCGACGGTGCCGAGCGGACCCATGCCGCGGCTGCTGTTGAGGTCGGCGGCGAGCAGGCAGAGCAGTCCGGCGGCGACGGTCCCGGAGGAGGCGAGGACGGCGGGCCCGCAGCCGCGCAGGGCGGTGGTCATCGCGTCGTAGGGCCGTTCGATCCTGCGGAGTTCCTCCCGGTAGCGGGCGACGAGCAGCAACGCGTAGTCGGTGCCCGCCCCGAACACGAGGATGGTCATGATGCCCGAGCTCTGCCCGGTGACGGACGTCCCGAAGGCCTGGTTCAGTCCGTACGCGACCCCCATCGCGAGATAGTCGGCGGCGCCCGCGACGGCGAGCGGCACGAGCCACAGGAACGGGCTGCGGTAGATGAGGACGAGCAGCAGCGCGACGACGCCTGCGGTGGTGTAGAGCAGGGGGCCGCCGAGCGAGTTGTAGACCTCACCCGCGTCGGTGTCGAGGGCTCCGGGCCCGCCGACGTCGACGCTCAGCCCGCCCTCGCCGCGGGCGGTCTCCCTGATGTCCTCGACGAGGGTGTCCCGCTTGTCCTCGTCCTGCCCCGGCTCGGTGGAGGCGAGCGGGTACATGAGGGTGGTGCCGTCCTTCGAGGGCACGGCCTCGGGCCTGCCGACGAGCTTGTGCGCCTCTGCCATCTCGGCGACCTGCCCGGCGGCGGCCGTCCGGTCGGCGGCGGTGAGCCCGCCGTCCCGGTGGTAGACCAGCACCATCTCGGTGGCCTCGCCGCCCGGCAACTGCTCCTGGATCTTGGCGACTTCCGTGGAACCGGCGCTCGCGGGGAGGTAGTCGACGGCCCGGTCCTCCTGGACGTCGGCGAGTTTCGCCGCGAAGGGCGAGGCCAGCGCGAGCACGACGATCCACAGCCCCAGGAACACCCAGGGCACGGCGCGCCGTCGCCGTCGCGGCGCGGCGGCTGTCTGTGCGGCCCCCATGTCGGGCCTCCTTCGGCTGGGCTGACGTGTCCGGGGCCAACCTTCCCGGACTCCGGGCCGCAATCCGTCGGACTGGGGGGCGAGTTGGGCGCTACGGCTCGGGGAGGCGACCGACCGGAACTACTCCCCACGGAGTACGCGGGGTGCGCGGGGTACGCGTAGCAGCGCGCCGTCGCCCGTGAGCTCAGGAAGGCGTCCGTGCCGTCGCGAGGAGGCGTGCCACGTCCTCCGAGCAGATCGTGAGCGCGCACCCCGCCGTGGTGAGCACGTCCCGCTCGGCCGGGGTGTAGGGGCCGTCGGCGAGGGCGATGCGGGCGCCCTGGAGGAGCAGGGCGTCGCGGCCCGCGGGGGCGAGGTGCGGGGCGAGCGGGCCGAGCGCCTCGTGGAGTTCGATGGCGAGTCCGGGGAGGCCGGGCTGGCAGTCGGTCTCGGTGGCACGTCCCGCGTCGGCGGCGAGCGTGTCGACGAGGGTGGCGAGTTCGTCCTCGGAGCAGTCGTCGCACCCCGCGCCGTTCAGCGCGCAGACGGCCGTTTCGAGGACCGTGCGCGAGCCGGTGCCGCCCGCGGAGAGGACCGCGACGACGATCGTGTGCACGGCGTCGCGGAGCATGGCGGAGAGCCGGGTGGTGGTGGGGTGGTCCAGGACGTCCGGGTCGAACAGGTCCTGGCAGGCGGCGCACTGGACGACGGGTCCGCGGGTGCCGCGCGGCACGACGGGCAGGCCGAGCAGGACGAAGCGGCGCCGTCCTGTGAGCCGCTGGTAGTTGCGGTCGCCGCCGCAGGCCGGGCAGAAGAACTCTCCGTCGCCGACAGTGTCCCAGGCGGTGTGCGTGCCGACCATGCGTTTGCACAGCGCTCGCCCGCGTGAGACCGGCTTGGCGGGGATGCGGGAATTCCGGCCGTTTCGTCCACGATCTGGCAGCACCACACACCTCCGTAACTCCCCGGCTGCATTGCCGCGTTGGCGTGATGTTAGCCACATCGTTGATGCGGCGTCAGCACCTCGCACAGGAGAGCGAGCCGGACATGGCCGGGAGACGACGCGGCCCCGCCCGCCGGAACGGCGGACGGGGCCGGGCGGAACCGGGCGGAACCGGTCGACGGATCAGCGTGCCGCGCGGTTGACGGCGGAGACGGCGGCCTTCAGGGAGGCGCGCGTCGTGTTGGCGTCGATGCCGATGCCCCACAGCACCTTGTCGCCGATCGCGCACTCGATGTACGAGGCGGCCTGCGCGGACGCGCCCTCGCTCATCGTGTGCTCCTGGTAGTCCAGGAGGCGTACGTCGATGCCGATGCCCTGCAGCGCGTCGAAGAACGCGGAGATCGGACCGTTGCCCGAGCCGGTCAGAACCGTGTCCGCGCCGTCCAGGGTGGCCTCGACGGTGAGGGTGTCGACGCCGTCGGTGTCGGTCGTCGTCTGGCCGTTCTTGACCTGAATCCGACCCCAGGGGTTCTCGGGGTTCGGCAGGTACTCGTCGCGGAAGACGCTCCAGATCGCGTCGGGCGTGACCTCGCCGCCCTCGGTGTCGGTCTTCGCCTGGATGATCTTCGAGAACTCGACCTGCATGCGGCGCGGCAGGTCCAGCTTGTGGTCGTTCTTCAGGACGTACGCGATGCCGCCCTTGCCGGACTGCGAGTTGACGCGGATGACGGCCTCGTAGGAGCGGCCGACGTCCTTGGGGTCGATGGGCAGGTACGGCACGGCCCACTCGATGTCGTCGACCGTCTTGCCCTGGGCCGCCGCCCGGGTCTCCATCGCGTCGAAGCCCTTCTTGATGGCGTCCTGGTGGGAGCCGGAGAAGGCGGTGTAGACGAGGTCGCCCGCGTACGGGTGGCGGGGGTGGACCTCCATCTGCGTGCAGTACTCGTACACACGGCGGACCTCGTCGATGTCCGAGAAGTCGATCTGCGGGTCGACGCCCTGCGAGAAGAGGTTCATGCCCAGCGTCACCAGGTCGACGTTGCCGGTGCGCTCGCCCTGCCCGAACAGGCAGCCCTCGACGCGGTCGCCGCCGGCCATGACGGCCAGCTCGGCGGCGGCGACGGCGGTGCCGCGGTCGTTGTGCGGGTGGATGGAGAGGCAGACGAACTCGCGCCGGGACAGGTTGCGCGACATCCACTCGAAGCGGTCCGCGTGGGTCGAGGGCGTCGAACGCTCCACGGTGGCGGGCAGGTTGAGGATGATCTCGCGGTCGGCGTCGGGCTGCCAGACGTCCATGACGCCCTCGCAGACCTCCAGCGCGAAGTCCAGCTCGGTGTCGGTGAAGATCTCGGGGCTGTACTGGTATCCGAACGTCGTACGGTCGTCGAGCAGCTTGTCGGCGTACTCCATGACCAGGCGCGTGCCGTCCACGGCGATCTGCTTGACGGCGTCGCGCGAGCCGCGGAAGACCACATCGCGCCAGACGGGTGCGGTCGCGTTGTACAGGTGGACCGTCGCGCGCCGGGCGCCCTTCAGGGACTCCACCGTGCGCTCGATGAGCTCCTCGCGCGCCTGGGTCAGGACGGAGATGGTCACGTCATCGGGGATCGCGTCCTCGTCCTCGATGATCGACCGTACGAAATCGAAGTCGGTCTGGCCCGAGGAGGGGAAGCCGACCTCGATCTCCTTGTAGCCCATGCGGACCAGCAGGTCGAACATGGCGCGCTTGCGGGCCGGGGACATCGGGTCGATCAGCGCCTGGTTGCCGTCGCGCAGGTCGGTGGAGAGCCAGCGGGGAGCGACGGTGATCCGCTTGTCCGGCCAGGTGCGGTCGGGGATGCCGACCTGCTCGTACTGCCCGTACTTGTGGACCGGCATGGAGGTGGGGCGCTGGAAGTTCGGCATGTGCGGGGCTCCTCGGAAGTGTCCTGAAGGACGGCCGACGGTCTTAGCGCAACGCCGAACTCCGCGGGGAGGGGGTCGGCCTCGACTACAGGCCCTCGCCGCGGCAGCTAAGGAGAAGCAGCCCGAATCGCATGATGTGCCGCAGCCTAGCCGAGCCGCGCTCCGGGCGCGGGCCCGTATCAGTATGCGGGACCGTGGCCGGATAAACCCCCAGTGGTGATCAATCCCTCTATTTCAGCAATCATGGTCGCAGGTAGTGACAGTGGCATGACCCAGTGCCACATTGCCGCCATGACCGTCAACCCACGAGCCTTCGAGCCCGTCTTCTGCACCATCGTGCCGCCCCACGTCCTGGACACCCTCGCCCAGAACCAGGACCCCGCGCTCGCCGCACCCGCCCGCCGCACCCTGGAGCGGGACTCCATCGAGCGCACCCACCGCCGCCTGACGACCGTCATCGGCGCCCCCTCCGTCGCCACACCCAAGGAAGCCGCGGCCGGCAAGCCGCACCGCACGATCCACGACGCCAAGCACCGCACCGAGCTGCCGGGCCGCAAGGTGCGCGGCGAGGGCGACAAGCCGGGCAAGGACGCCACGGTCAACCGCGCGTACGCGGGTCTCGGCGCGACCTTCGAGCTGTTCCAGAAGTCGTACGACCGCAACTCCATCGACGGCAACGGTCTGCCTCTGAACGCGACGGTCCACTACGGCGAGGACTACGGGAACGCCTTCTGGAACGGCGAACAGATGGTCTTCGGTGACGGGGACAACGAGATCTTCCTCGACTTCACCATCCCCGTGGACGTCATCGGCCACGAACTCACCCACGGCGTCGTGCAGTACACGGCGAACCTGACGTACTTTGGCCAGCCGGGCGCCCTGAACGAGTCGATGGCGGACGTCTTCGGCTCGATGATCAAGCAGTACACGCTGGGCCAGACCGCCGCCGAGGCCGACTGGCTGATCGGCGCCGGACTGCTCGCCCCGCGCGTCACCGGCAAGGCGCTGCGCTCCATGAAGGAGCCCGGCACGGCCTACGACGACGACGTGCTCGGCAAGGACCCGCAGCCGGCCGACATGGACAACTACGTGCGCACGGGCCGCGACAACGGCGGCGTGCACATCAACTCCGGCATCCCCAACCGCGCGTTCTACCTGGTCGCCGACGCCCTCGGCGGTCACTCGTGGGAGCGGGCCGGACAGATCTGGTACACAGTCCTGACGGGCGGCGAGCTGGCGCAGGACGCGTCCTTCATCGACTTCGCCAAGCTGACGGTCGCCGCCGCGCGCCAGAAGTTCGGCGACGGCGACGAGCTCAAGGCCGTCGTCGACGCGTGGTCGACGGTCAAGGTGCCGACGAGCGAGTGACGGCTTGACGGCGTGCTACCGGCCGCCCGCCCGGTGGAGTAGACAGGACCCATGCGTATCCAGGTGAAGCGGACCGGAGGATTCGCGGGCATCGACCGGCATGCCGAGGTGGACACCTCGGAGCTGGCCGATGCCCCGGAATGGCACGCCCTGGCCGAGCAGGCCGTGGCCGAGGGGCGGAGCACGCAGCCGATAGGGGTGCCGGACGGTTTCAGTTACCAGCTGACGGTGGACGGCCGGACGGTGTACTGCTCGGACCCGCGGCTGACGGAGCCGCAGCGGAAGCTGATCTCACGGGTGCTGAAGGAGGGCTCGTAGCGCGGCCACCAAAACTTGAGCTTTGCTCATCTTCTTGTCGCACGCCCATTGACTTCCGTACTCGCCGGTACGGAGGATCCCGCCCATGGCAGCGAGTGCGGCGAGCCCGATACCCAGCTTCCCCCGCGACTTCCTGTGGGGCGTCTCCACATCGGCCCACCAGATCGAGGGCGCCGCCGACGAGCGCGGCGCCTCGGTCTGGGACGCGTTCACGGCCGTGCCGGGGAACGTGAAGGACGGCACGACGGCCGCCGTCGCCTGCGACCACTACCACCGCTACCGCGAGGACGTGGCGCTCGTCCGCGACCTCGGCGTGGACGCCTACCGCTTCTCGGTCTCCTGGCCTCGCGTGCTGCCCACCGGCGCGGGCGCCGTGAGCCCGGAGGGCCTCGACTTCTACGACCGGCTCGTCGACGAACTGTGCGCGGCGGGCGTACGCCCCGTCCCCACCCTCTTCCACTGGGACACCCCGCTCGTCGTGCAGGAGGCGGGCGGCTGGCTCAACCGGCGCACCGCCGAGCGGTTCGCCGACTACGCGGCCGTGGTCGCGGCCCGCATCGGCGACCGTGTCACCAAGTGGATCACCCTCAACGAACCGGCGGAACACACCCTCCTCGGCCACGCGCTCGGCCAGCACGCCCCCGGTGAGCGGCTCCTCTTCGACGCGCTGCCCGCGGCCCACCACCAGCTCCTCGCGCACGGCCTGGCCGTACAGGCGCTGCGCGCGGCCGGCGCCCGCGACATCGGCATCGCCAACTCGCACGGCCCGACCTGGCCCGCCTCCCCCGCCGCGGAGGACACGGCCGCCGCGGACTTCTACGACGTGCTCCTCAACCGGCTCTTCGCGGACCCGCTGCTCATCGGCCGCTACCCGGAGGGCATCGGCGAGCTGATGCCCTCGCCCGACCCGGACGCGGACCTGAAGGTCATCGCCGAACCCCTCGACTGGTACGGGATCAACTTCTACCAGCCGACGAAGGTGGGCGCCCCGCTCCCCGAGGGCACGGCCGCCGAGTTCGCGGGCGTCACGCTCCCACCCGAACTCCCCTTCTCCCCGCGGCAGATCGAGGGCTATTCGGTCACCGACTTCGGCTGGCCCGTCGTCCCCGACGCCCTCACCGAACTCCTCACCGCGTTCCGCGACCGCTACGGCGAGCGTCTCCCGCCGCTCGTCATCACCGAGAACGGCTGCTCGTACGAAGGACTCGACGACCAGGACCGGATCGCGTACCTGGACGGCCATCTCCGCGCCCTGCACCGGGCGCTGGAGGCGGGTGTCGACGTGCGCGGCTACTTCGTCTGGTCGTTGATCGACAACTTCGAGTGGGCGGAGGGCTACCGGCGGCGCTTCGGCCTCGTCCACGTCGACCACGCCACACAGGTGCGCACCCCCAAGGCGTCGTACCACTGGCTGCGCGAGGCCCTGCGGGCTCGGCGCCCGTGACCGCGACCGCGCTGCGGGAGCCGACCGAGCGGGTCGGCCGCGGCTGGACGGCCTCGCTGTCGCTCGCCAACGGCGCGATCTGGGTGGGCTGGTACGGACCGCTGCAGATCCTGCTGGCCGTCCAGGCGGAGGACCTGGCGCCCGCGGGCACCTCCAAGGAGACCGTGCTCGCCTGGGTGACGGGCGCCGGCGCGGTCGTCTCCCTCGCCGCGAACCCCGTCTTCGGCGCGCTCTCGGACCGCACGACGTCCCGCTGGGGCCGGCGCACCCCGTGGATCGTGGCGGGCGCGGCGGGCGGCGCGGCCGCGCTGCTCCTGCTCTCCGCGGCGGGCTCGGTGTGGTGGCTGGCGGCGGGCTGGTGCCTGGTCCAACTCGCCCTGAACGCCGCCTTCGCCGCGGTCACGGCGGCCGTGCCGGACCGGGTGCCGCGCCTTCAGCGGGGCTCGGTGGGCGGCTGGCTCGGCGCGGCCCAGCTGCTCGGCGTGGTCGTCGGCACGGGGCTCGCGACGGTGGCGGGCGGGACGGGCGCGGGGTACGCGGCGTGTGCGGTCTTCACCGTCGCGGGCGTGCTGCCCTACGTCGTACGCCACCGGGACCTGCGCCTGTCACCGGCCGACCGCCCACCGTGGAACCGTCAGGACTTCCTGTCCGGGTTCCGGCTGAGCCCGCGCCGCCACCCCGACCTGGCCTGGGCCTGGCTGACCCGCTTCCTCATCAACGTCAGCAACGCGCTGGTGCTGCTCTACCTTCTCTACTTCCTGCGGGACCGTCTGGAGTACGCGGACCCGGAGCAGGGCGTGCTGATCCTGACGGCCGTGAACGGCGCGACGATGCTCGCCACCGTCGTGGTGGGCGGCGCCTGGTCGGACCGAGTGGGGCGGCGCAAGCCGTTCGTGCTCTGGTCGCGGCCCCCGCCCTGGCGGCCCCGCTCGTCACCCACCTGGGCGGCTACCGGACGCTGTACCTGACGGCGGCGGTGATCGGGTTGGTGGGGGCGGTGCTGGTGACGCGGGTCAGGGGGGTGAGATAGGTACCGCCACGGAACGCGCCCCAAAGGGGCGCGGGGAACTGCGCGCCCGGCCACGACGGACCCGCAGAAGAGGAACCCGCCCTAGAACCCGAGCTTCCGCAGCTGGCGAGGGTCCCGCTGCCAGTCCTTCGCGACCTTCACATGCAGGTCGAGGAAGACGGGCGTGCCGAGGAGCGCCTCGATCTGCTTGCGGGACTTGATGCCGACGTCCTTCAGGCGCTTGCCCTTCGGGCCGATGATGATGCCCTTCTGGCTGGGCCGCTCGATGTAGACGAACGCGTGGATGTCGAGCAGCGGCTTGTCGGCGGGCCGGTCCTCGCGCGGCAGCATCTCCTCCACCACGACAGCGATGGAGTGCGGCAGCTCGTCCCGCACACCCTCCAGCGCCGCCTCGCGGATCAGCTCGGCGACCATGACCTGCTCGGGCTCGTCGGTGAGGTCGCCCTCGGGGTAGAGCGGGGGGCCCTCGGGCAGCATCGGCACGATGAGGTCGGCGAGCAGCTCGACCTGCTGGTCGCCGACGGCCGACACCGGCACGATCTCGGCCCACTCGAAGCCCAGCTCCTTGCCGAGCTGGTCGACCGCGATGAGCTGCTCCGCGAGCGTCTTGCTGTCGACGAGATCGGTCTTGGTGATGATCGCGATCTTCGGCGCCTTCTTGATGGAGGCGAGCTCCTTGGCGATGAACCGGTCACCGGGGCCGAGCTTCTCGTTCGCGGGCAGGCAGAAGCCGATCACGTCGACCTCGGCCCACGTCGTCCGCACGATGTCGTTGAGCCGCTCGCCGAGCAGCGTGCGCGGCTTGTGGAGGCCGGGGGTGTCCACCAGGATCAGCTGGGCGTCCGGCCGGTGCACGATGCCGCGCACCGTGTGCCGCGTGGTCTGCGGCCGGTTCGACGTGATCGCCACCTTCTGGCCGACCAGAGCGTTCGTGAGGGTGGACTTGCCCGCGTTGGGGCGGCCGACGAAGCAGGCGAAGCCGGCGCGGTGGACGGCCTCGGACGGCTCGGCTGATGACGGGGTACGAACGCTCATGGCGCCCATTGTCCCTGATCCCCGGACCCGCGCCGCACCGCCCGGCCCGCGCGGCCACCACATCGGCCCCCGGAGAGCCCCTCCCGTGAGCTCCGGGAAACCGCGCGGCAACACGAAACACGGCTGAAACCCGCGGGTGCCCGTTACGAAACGCGCGCCCGTGACGCTCTCCCCCCATGACGACCTCCGCCGCCCCCCACCTCGACACGGGCGACACCGCCTGGCTGCTCGCGGCCACCGCGCTCGTCCTCCTGATGACGCCGGGCCTCGCCCTCTTCTACGGCGGCATGGTCCGCACGAAGAGCGTCCTGAACACGCTGCTCATGTCGTTCGTCTCGATCGCCCTGGTCACCGTGGTGTGGCTGACCGCCGGCTACTCGCTGGCCTTTGGTGACGACGTCTTCGCGGGGCTGATCGGCGGCCTCGACCACGCCGGCATGGCGGGCATCGGCCCCGGCTCCCTCACCGGCACGGTCCCGACACTCCTCTTCACCACCTTCCAGCTCACCTTCGCGGTGATCACGGCGGCGCTGATCAGCGGCGCGGTCGCGGACCGCACCCGGTTCGCGGCCTGGCTGGTCTTCGTACCGGTCTGGACCCTTCTCGTATACGTTCCCGTGGCGCACTGGGTGTGGGGGCCGGACGGCTGGATCTCGCAGAAGCTCGGCGCCCTCGACTTCGCGGGCGGCCTGGTCGTGGAGATCGCGTCGGGCGCCTCGGGGCTGGCCCTGTGTCTGGTGCTCGGGCCGCGCATCGGCTTCAAGAAGGAGGCGATGCGGCCGCACAACCTGCCCATGGTCCTGATGGGCGCGGGTCTGCTCTGGTTCGGCTGGCTCGGCTTCAACGGCGGCTCCGCCCTCGGCGCGAACGGCCTCGCCGCGGCGGCCCTCCTCAACACCCTGGTCGCGGGGTGCACGGGCCTGCTCGGCTGGCTCTTCGTCGAGCAGCGGCGCGACGGCCACCCCACCACCTTCGGTGCGGCGTCGGGCGCGGTGGCGGGCCTGGTCGCGATCACCCCGTCGTGCGGTGTGGTCGGCATCCCGGGCGCGGCGGCGATCGGCCTCGCGGCGGGCGTCGTCTGCTCGTACGCCGTCGCGTGGAAGTTCCGCCTCGGCTACGACGACTCCCTCGACGTCGTCGGCGTGCACCTGGTGGGCGGTGTGATCGGCACGCTGCTGATCGGCCTGTTCGCGACGGCCACGATGACGGACGGCGCGGAGGGCCTCTTCCACGGCGGCGGCGCGGCGCAGCTGGGCAGGCAGGCGGTGGCGGTCGGGGCGGTGGCGGCGTACACGTTCGCCGTCACGTACGGCATCGGGAAGGCCGTCGACCGGCTGATGGGCTTCCGGGCGTCGGCCGAGGACGAGCTGACGGGCCTGGACCAGACACAGCACGCGGAGAGCGCCTACGATCACGGCGTCCTGGCGGGCCCCGTGGGCTCCGCCTCGGTCAAGGCCCCGGCCAAGAAGGAGAGCCCCGTCGCATGAAGCTGATCACCGCGGTCATCAAGCCGTTCCGCCTGGACGAGGTGAAGTCGGCCCTCCAGGAACTGGGCGTGCACGGCCTGACGGTCACCGAGGCCAGCGGCTACGGCCGCCAGCGCGGCCACACCGAGGTCTACCGCGGCGCGGAGTACCAGGTCGACCTGGTGCCCAAGGTCCGGGTGGAGGTGGTGGTCCCGGACCTGGACGCGGACCCGGTCATCGACGCGATCGTCCGCGCCGCCCACACGGGCAAGATCGGCGACGGCAAGGTGTGGGCGGTCCCGGTGGAGACGGTGGTGCGGGTACGGACGGGAGAACGGGGCCCGGACGCGGTGTGACGGCGCCCGGCCCGTGACCTCAGCCCGCTTCGACCCGCTCCCGGACCTCCCCGTCCGCCCCCGCGAGGAACACCGGCGTCCCGGCCCCGCCCAGGTCCCGGACCGCGGCGAGGTCCTCGTCGGAGACCTTCTCCGTGCCGGAGACGACCGCCGCCGCCTCCAGGGACTCCGCCCCGGACGCCACCGCCATCGCAACCGCCGTCCTCAGCGCGGACAGCTGGAGCGAGTCGAGAGCGACGGTTCCCGCCACGTACGTACGGCCCGTCTCGTCCCGCACGGCCGCCCCCTCGGGCACACCGTTGCGGGCCCTGGCCGAACGGGCCAGGGTGACGATCTTGCGGTCCTCGGGGTCAAGCGCGGCGCTCTCAGTCATGCCCCGAGCATACGGAGCACGCCCCGTCACATCGCCACCGGATGGATCGACCCGCGGCGCCCCTCGGGCGAGGCCAGCCACGCCAGCTTGCCCGCCGTGTCCACCTCGGCGTGCGGCAGCGGCGTGTGCAGCACGATGGTGAGGTCGGGCCTGGCCGGCACCTTGAGCTGCGTGGACTCCAGGAAGAGCGGGCCCACCACCGGGTGCTGGATCTCCTTGGTCACCTGCCCGGCGGGCAGGATGTCCCGCCGCTCCCACAGCTCGGCGAACTCCGGGCTCACCGACTTCGCCTCGGCGATCACCGCGGCGAAGCCGTCGTCGTCGGGGAGCTCCGAGCAGGCGGCCCTGTACATCGCGACGAGCCCCGGAGCGTTCCGCTCCCAACTCTTGACGCGAGCACGGTAGATGGGGTCGGTGAAGAAGGTGAGGAGACAGTTCTCGGGGGTCTCCGAGCGCATGCCGAGCACGGCTGCGGCCGCGTCGTTGTACATGACACAGTTCCAGTACGCGTCCATGATGTGCGCCGGCTGCGGCATCCACGTGTCGATGAGCCGGTGCAGCCCCTCGCACATCTCCCGGTCGTCCCTGGCGACCTCGGGCCGCGGCGGGTTGAGCCCGGACAGCACGTACAGATGACGCCGCTCGGCGCCGCTCAGCTTCAGGACGCGCGCCACGGAGTCCAGGACCTGCGGCGACACGGAGATGTCGCGGCCCTGCTCCAGCCACTGGTACCAGGACGCCCCGACCCCGGCGAGCACGGCGACCTCCTCGCGGCGCAGACCCGGCGTGCGCCGACGGGCGCCGCCGTCCGGGAGTCCGGCCTCCGCGGGGCTGATCCGCGCGCGACGGCTCATCAGGAACTCCCGCAGTTCCGCGAGACGGTGCGCCTTCGAGGCGTCCGTGCCCGATGAGGTGACCGACGCTGTTGCTGCCATGAGGCGCTCCCCCAAGCCCTGACTGGTGTTCCGACCACCAGCATAAGTTCCCGCTCCCCACGTCTATTCCGGCCGTCGCAAGCTCTTGACCATGGCGATCGACACCACCACTGCCCCGTCCCCACAGGCCGCGCCACCGGCGCCGCGACCCCGGAACCCCAAGCTGTCCACCCGCGACAAGCTCGTCCTCTTCGTGCTCTGCGCGGCCCAGTTCATGGTCGCGCTCGACTTCTCCGTGCTGAACGTGGCGCTGCCCGTGCTCGGCGCCGACCTCGGCATGAGCCACTCCGCGCTGCAGTGGGCGGTGACCGCCTTCGCGCTGCCCTCAGGTGGCTTCCTGCTCCTCTTCGGCAGGGCCGGTGACCTCTTCGGGCGCCGCAAGCTGTTCCTCTCGGGTCTGGCCCTCTTCGGTCTGGCCTCGCTGCTCGCCACGTTCGCGTGGGACCCGGCGTCGTTCCTGACCGCGCGTGCGCTGCAAGGCGTGGGTGCGGCGGCGATCGTGCCGACCGGCATGTCGCTCCTGACGACGACGTTCCCCGAGGGGCCGCAGCGCGACCGGGCGCTCGGCATCTCCGGCACGCTGCTCTCGCTCGGCTTCACCGTCGGCATGGTGCTCGGCGGCGTACTGACCGACACGCTCGGCTGGCGTTCCACGATGGGCCTGCTGACCCTCTTCGTCCTGATCGTGCTGCCGCTGGCACCCGGACTGCTGCCGGAGTCCCGCACCCCGGACCGCCCCCGCCTGGACATCCCCGGCGCCGCGACGGTCACCGGCGGTCTGCTCTCCCTGATCTACGCACTCTCCACGGCGGCCGAGCGGGGCTTCGGCGGCCCGGACGTCATCGTGACGCTGGCGGCGGGCGTCGTCCTGTTCGCGGCCTTCGGATACGTCGAGTCGCGCGCCGCCTCGCCGCTCGTCTCGCTGCCGATGCTGCGCCGCCGCACGGTGGCGTGGGGCAACATCGGCGGCCTGGTCACGTTCTCGATGATGACGACGGTCGTGTTCGTGCTGACCCTCTACTTCCAGGAGATCCTGCACCTCTCCGCCTTCGAGACCGGCCTGGTCTTCGGCGTGCAGGGTGTCCTCTCGGTGATCGCCGGCGCGTACGCGCCGAGGGTCATCGGCCGCTTCGGGGCACACCGCACGCTGGTCGGCTCGATGGTCGGCCAGGGCGTGCTCGTGACGACGCTGCTCGGCATCGGTGAGAGCGGCTGGTCGGTGTGGCCGGCCACAGCGGCGGTGTCACTGGCGAGCATGTGCCACCTGGGCGCGATCGTCTCGTACGGCGTGACGGTCACGTCAGGCGTTCCCGACGGGGAGCAGGGCCTGGCGACGGGCCTGGTCACCTCCACGCAGCAGGTGGGCATCACCATCGGCATCCCGCTGCTCGGAGTCCTGGCGACGACGGGCCCCGACCTGCTCGCGGGCACCCGGACGGTCCTCGCGATCGACGCGGCGGTGGTGCTCGTGACGGCGGCGCTGGTCTTCCTGGGCCTGCGCCGGGGCGCCTCGCGCGCCTGACACCCACCACCACCCGGCATGCCGACGGCCCGGCCTCTCTCAGAGGCGGGCCGTCGTCGAACTCCGCGGCTCCGGCGCCCCGGCCAGGGCGAGGAAGGCCGACCAGGCCCGGGGGCCGAAGACGAGCACGGGACCCCGGCGGCGGGTGGAGTCACGCACGAGGACCGACTCACCGGTCCAGGCCGCCTCCAGGCAGGCACCGCCGGGACCGTCACTCGCACTGCTCTTGCGCCACGTCCATGAGCCGCCCACGCTTCTCCTCCACCCCGGGTGCGGAAGGCCAGCCGTCGCTTCCCCCGCGCGGCTGGTGCAGGGACACGCAGCACCTCTTCCAGAATAACGGGGCGTCATACGAATATGAACGAGGCGTTTCTCGCCAAGGTGGCGTGGTCCAGGGGGAGTTACGCCTGCGGAACCTCCCGTGGGGCCTCCTGCGGCACGGCCTCCCTGGTCAGCACTTCCAGGTCGTCCGTGCCCTCACCCATCCTGACGGCGAGGGCGCGCAGCAGGGCGGGCATGTCGTCCTTGATGGCGAGGTCCTCCAGCTCCCAGAACCGCTCAAGGTAACGGCCGGTCTCCTCCGGGGCGTCCGTGACGTACGAGTCGCCGCGGGGGTTCTCCAGATGAAGCGAGTCCGGCATCTCGTCCACCCCGAACTCGAAGTGGCTGAAGGGGCCTTGGATGCCCGCGTGGGCGCCGACGCTGAACGGCAGGATCTGGATGGTGACACCCGGCCGCTCCGCCAGCTCCGCGAGCCGCTCCAGCTGGGCACGCATCACCCCTCGCCCGCCGACGTGCCGGCGCACGACCGCCTCGTCGAGGATGTAGAAGACCTCCCGGCCGCCCGAGGTGAGCAGATCCTGCCGGGTGAGGCGCACTTCCACGCTGCGTTCCAGGCGCTCCTCGGGGATGTCCTTCTCGTACGAGAGCATGATCGCGCGCGCGTACTCCTCGGTCTGCAGCGAGCCCGGCATCAGCAGTGCGCCGTAGTGCCGGACGATCGAGGCGGAGGACTCCAGGGCGAGGAACTGCAGGAACTCTTTGCTGTAGAGGTCGCGGTACTCACTGAAGGGCATGCGCCGACTGCCGCGGGCGAGATCGAGCAGCTCCTCGATCTTGCGCCGGTCGCGGATGCCGTACGCATCCAGCAGGGGCCTCAAGTCGTTGACGGAGATGCCGACTTCACCGGCCTCGATGCGGATCAGCTTGGAGGGACTCCACTCCATCTTGGCCGCGACCTGACGCTGCGTCAGCTGTGCGGCGGTCCGCGCCTTGCGGAGCTCGGTGCGCAGCCGCAGCCGCTGAAGTGCCGCACTTGGCACGTTCATGATGGCTCCACCCCCAACTGGACCGTGCGAGGTGCAACATAGCAGACTAGCAGCTTACTCATCGAGACCTTCCGGGACGACAGTTCACGCCACTGTCAGGAGACCTGAGGTTTCCCGCAGCGGCAACCGCTGAGGGCTGTCCGGTCGACAGCTCCCGGAAAGCTATATCGCATTCAGCGAGCTCTGGAACCGGACCCCTACCTCCGCGAGGTGCTGTATGGCACTACCCACGTGGCGAAGTGCGGGCTACGCTGGTGCGGAGGGGTAGCTTGCTTCAACTGGCCGACAGGGTAAGGAGGTTGAAGATCATCACGACCAGCGGGGAACTCACTCCAACGAGTGTCGCCGGCCTCCCGGCTCGCTGGTCGGCCGACTCATCCGATTCCCCCTTCCTGCTGCCACCCGTTCGTGGGGCGCCGCGGTATCCACGACTGGGAGTGGAACCAGGAAGGAGAACAAGCCCCATGGCTGACAAGCCGGACGGGCGTCGTGTCACCCGCACGTGGACCGACTGGGCCGCACACGCGGCTCCGTGGGCCAGTCTTCTCGTAGTGCTCGGCGAGTGCTTCGAGAAGTGGGTACTGCCACACGTGTGACACACGGCCGGCCCCGACCCGAAAGGGCCGAGGCCGGACACGGCGGACGCCATCGCACAAGACGTTTCCACTCCGAGTTCCCTTGGCCGGCAGCCCGGAGTGGGAGCGTTTCGGATCCGCCTGTCACTCCATTCTGCCCGCCCCACCACCCCGCTGGCGAGGGGCTGACGGGCCACTCTGCACAGAGCGCTCCGGGTCGCGTACGCCCCTCAGGGGCGGTCGAGCCGCAGCCGCTCCGCCCGCGGCAGACCCGCGACCACCAAGTCGTAGGAATCCTCGACGAGTTCCCTGATCTGCCGGTCGGGCAGCCCGCCGTCGACCGTCACCGTGTTCCAGTGCCGCTTGTTCATGTGCCAGCCCGGCACGATCTCCGGGTGCGCGGCCCGCAGCCGGTCGGCGAGGTCCGGCTCACACTTGAGGTTGACGGTGAGCGGGCTGCCGTCGAGGGCCGTGAGCGCGAACATCTTCCCGGCCACCTTGAAGACGGAGATCTCCGGCGTGAACGGGAACTCCTCGACCGCGCCGTTGAAGGAGAGGCAGAACGCGCGCAGGTCCTCGGGCGTCACCCGGCCTCCCCGGCCTTCTCCGCGCCGCCCCCGGCATCGGCGTCTGCGGGCTCCACGAGCACCGTCATGATCCGGTTCCGGCGGCCCGCGGCGGACTCCGCGGTGAGCTTGAGCCCCCGCCCGTCCGGCAGCGGCACCACCGCCGACGCCCCCGCGATCGGGACGCGGCCAAGACGCTTGGCGAGCAGACCGCCGACGGTCTCCACGTCCTCGTCGTCGAACTCGTCGAAGCCGAAGAGCTCGCCCAGGTCGCCGATGTCGAGCCGCGCCGTGACGCGGTAGCAGCCGTCCGCCAGCGCTTCGACCGGCGGCAGCTCACGGTCGTACTCGTCGGTGATCTCCCCGACGATCTCCTCGAGGATGTCCTCGATGGTCACGATGCCCGCCGTACCGCCGTACTCGTCGATGACCACGGCCACGTGATTGCGCTCCTGCTGCATCTCCCGCAGCAGATCGCCCGCGTTCTTGGTGTCCGGCACGAACGTGGCCGGGCGCATCGCCGTCGACACCAGCTCGGACTCGCTGTCCCGGTTGATGTGCGTCTTCCGCGCCAGGTCCTTCAGATACACCATGCCGACGACGTCGTCCTCGCTCTCGCCCGTCACGGGTATGCGCGAGAAACCGGAGCGCAGCGCGAGGGTGAGCGCCTGGCGGATCGTCTTGAACCGCTCGATGGCGACCAGGTCCGTGCGGGGCACCATGACCTCCCGCACGAGCGTGTCGCCCAGCTCGAAGACGGAGTGCACCATGCGGCGCTCCTCGTCCTCGATCAGCGACTCCTTCTCGGCGAGGTCCACCATCGCCCGCAGCTCGGCCTCGGAGGCGAACGGGCCGCGCCGGAAACCCTTGCCGGGCGTGAGCGCGTTGCCGATCAGGATCAGGAGCGGCGGGATCGGGCCCATGACGCGGGCCAGCGGCAGCAGGACGTACGCCGAAGCGGTCGCCGTGTTCAGCGGGTGCTGGCGGCCGATGGTGCGCGGGGAGACCCCCACGGCCACATAGCTGACGAGGACCATCACGGCGATGGCGACCGCGAGGGCCTGCCACGTCTCGTCGAACTCCTGCAAGCAGGCGTACGTCACGAGGGCCGCCGCGGCCATCTCGCACGCCACCCGCACGAGCAGCGACACGTTGAGGTAGCGCGTCGGGTCGGCGGCGACCTGCGCGAGCTTCGCGCTGCCGCGCCGCCCGGAGCGGACCGCCTCGTCCGCGCGGAAACTGGAGACCCGGGCGATGCCCGCCTCGGCGCACGCCGCGAGCCAGGCCACGACGACGAGGGCGACCGCACCGGCGATCAGCTGAAGGCTCATGGCGCTACGAGACCGTGGGCGCCGGGGACGGGCCGGTCAGGCCCTTCTCGGCGCGCCAGCCGTCGACGATCGCGGCCTGCAGCCCGAACATCTCGGCCTTCTCGTCGGGCTCCTCGTGGTCGTAACCGAGCAGGTGCAGCACCCCGTGGACGGTGAGGAGCTGGAGCTCCTCGTCCATGGAGTGCTGCGTCGGGGCGTCCTTGCCCTGCTGCGTGGCGACCTCGGGGCAGAGCACGATGTCGCCGAGGAGGCCCTGCGGGAGCTCGCCGTCGTCCTTCATGGGCGGCCGCAGCTCGTCCATGGGGAAGGACATGACGTCCGTGGGCCCCGGCAGGTCCATCCACTGCATGTGCAGCTGCTCCATGGCGTCGGCGTCCACGACGATCACCGAGAGCTCGGAGAGCGGGTGGATGCGCATCCGCGCGAGGGCATGGCGGGCGATGTCGAGGATCGCCTGCTCGTCGACCTCGGTTCCGGACTCGTTGTTGACGTCGATCGACATGGTGGTGCTGGTCTACTTCCCGTCGCGGCTGTCGTGCTTCTCGTACGCGTCGACGATACGGCCGACCAGCTTGTGCCGGACCACGTCGTGGGACGTGAGCCGCGAGAAGTGGATGTCCTCCACGCCGTCGAGAATCCGCTGCACCTCGCGCAGACCGCTCTTGGTGCCGCCCGGCAGGTCGACCTGGGTGATGTCACCGGTGATGACGATCTTCGAGTCGAAGCCGAGGCGGGTGAGGAACATCTTCATCTGCTCGGCGCTGGTGTTCTGCGCCTCGTCGAGGATGATGAACGCGTCGTTCAGGGTGTTGTGCGTGAGCAGGTAGTCCTGTGTGACGTACAGCGAGTCCTCGGCCGCGACCTGAATACAGACCGTCTCTTCGCGGCCCGCAGGCTCGATGGAGTCGACGAAGCGCATCGGTCGGCCGCCGCCTCCCGCCGCATGGTACTTGTCCAGTTTGCGCTGGAGGCGGAAGGGGGCGATGCCCTCGGGGAGGCGGATGTCGACGACGTGCGTGTCGTGGCGATGGGCGGCCAGAGCAGTACTCCGTGCATGACCTTCGGCCGGCCGGCGCCGGGTGTAGGCCGTACCGCCGAGAGACTGAACGAGCGCGATCACATCGTCCCGCAGGACGATCGACGCGGTCGAGTACTGAATACGACAGGTGCGGTCGTCCTGGGTGACCGGACCGCCGTCGGAGTCGAGCAGACCCTGAAGTACGGCGAGACGGACCTCTGCGGTGTTGTACAGGTAGTCGTCCGGCACGAACTTGGAGTGCGACCGGCTGCCGAACAGGTCGGTCTCGCGCAGGACACGGGTGACCGGGTTCTCCATGGTGACCACGTCACCGGGCGACTTGATCCGGTTCAACACGTAGTCGGGCCCGCTCTTGTGCCGGACGGCAACGCCGGGGAGCGCCGCGTCCAGCGCGTGGGCGAGCTCGACGTCTTCCGTGGCGAATGATGGAGTGGTGGAGCCGGTGAGACAGCCGTCCCCGAGGAGTAGACCGAGCGCGTAGGGGTCCATGGGGATCTCGCGCTCCGGAAACTCGACGGGGGACGTGAGCATCGGCAGTTCGTACCGGCGGGCGTGGGCCGCGCGGAGGTTGCCGATCATCTCCTGGGTCTCCAGGACCCGCCACGGCTTGTCACGGCGCTTGTCCGACGCCGTGCGGACCGTCCACAGGTGCTCACCACAGCACAGCGTCCAAGAGCCGTCCTGGGCGGTGACACGGTAAATGTCCTTCTGGCCCTGCGGGTAGACACCCAGAACTGGGGTCGGCTCACCGTTCGAGCCCATCACCAGGTCACCGACCTGAAGGTCGCCGATGGGGCGCCAGCCGTCCGGCGTAAGGACATTGGTGAAGACCGGTTGCGCTCTGCCGCGCATGTACGCCAGCGGCGCGACCTCGATCGTGCCCGCCGCCATCAGCCGCGGGATCGAGTCCGGGTCGAGCATGTCGTGCAGGGCGTCGTAGAGCGGGCGCAGGTAGGGGTCGATCTTCTCGTACAGGGTGCCGGGCAGGAAGCCGAGCCGCTCGCCCGCCTCGACCGCGGGCCGGGTCAGGATGATGCGGTTGACCTGCTTGGACTGCAGGGCCTGCACGGCCTTGGCCATGGCGAGGTACGTCTTGCCCGTGCCCGCCGGACCGATCCCGAAGACGATGGTGTGCTTGTCGATCGCGTCGACGTACCGCTTCTGGTTCAGGGTCTTGGGGCGGATGGTGCGGCCGCGGGACGAGAGGATGTTCTGCGTGAGGACCTCGGCGGGGGTCTCCTCCGCGCCGCTGCCGTTCTCGTCCGCCCTCAGCATGGCGATCGAGCGTTCCACTGCGTCCTCCGTCATCGGCTGACCGGTGCGGAGCACCAGCATCATCTGGTCGAACAGGCGCTGGATGAGGGCGACTTCGCGGGCCGCGCCCACGGCGCTGATCTCGTTGCCCCGGACGTGGATGTCGGCCGCCGGGAAGGCCTTCTCGATCACCCGCAGCAGGGCGTCGCCGGAGCCCAGCACGGTCACCATCGGGTGCTTCGCCGGGACGGTGAAGTGGGCTCGGGCCTGGTCCTGCGGGTCGGTGTGAGTCGTGGGTGTCTGAGTCATGGGCCGGCTCTGAAGGCCTGCTCATCCTCCTCGTGCGGGGCTTGGTGGCCGCTCGACAGCCTTGCACTGCCAAGAGTACGACGCGGCACGCCCGGGACCGTAGGGCTTTTCCCCCGTCCGCCTCACCTCTCTCCCCCCTCTCCCCCGGGCCCCGGCTACGCCGACCGGAAGCCGATCGTCGGCACGGCCCGCCGCAAGGGCCACGGGCGTGCCGCCGCCGGCAGCAGGCCCTCCAGGAACGCGTACCGGCGCAGCGCCACCGGATTCTGGCCGTCCAGTTCCCGCACCCGGCGCCACCACGCCCCCACCTCGGCCCAGCCGGGGGCCGACAGGGAGCCGCCGAACTCCTGGACGGAGAGCGCCGCCGTGAGGCCGGCGAAGGCGAGCCGGTCCGCGAGGGGCCAGTCCGCGAGCGTCCCGGTGACGAAGCCCGCGACGAAGACGTCACCCGCGCCCGTGGGGTCGAGTGCCTCGACCTCGATGGCCGGGACCTCCGCCGTCTCGCCGGTCCGCCGGTCCACCGCGTACGCGCCCTCCGACCCGAGCGTCACGACCGCCAGCGGCACGTGCTCGGTCAGCGCCCGCGCCGCCGCGCGGGGGCACGACGTGCGGGTGTAGCGCATCGCCTCCTCCGCGTTGGGGAGGAACGCCTCGCAGTGCCGCAGGTCGGGCAGGGCCGCGAGGTCCCAGCGGCCGGTGTCGTCCCAGCCGACGTCGGCGAAGATGCGGGTGCCGCTGCGGGCGGCCTGCGCGATCCACGGGGCGCTGGTGCCGGGCGTCAGCGAGGCGACGGCGGCACGGGCGCGTGGCGGGCACGAGGGGGCGCCCCCGTCCGGTGCGTCGGAGTCCGGCGGCGGCTCGTGGCCGTGGCTGACCATGGTGCGTTCGCCCTCGTACGCCATGGAGACCGTCACCGGCGAGTGCCAGCCGGGCACGGTCCGTGACGGGGTGAGGTCGATGCCCTCGCCCTGTTCGAGGGCGTCCCAGCAGTACTCCCCGTAGTGGTCGTCCCCGAAGGCCGCGGCGAGCGACGTGTGCAGGCCGAGCCGGGCGAGCGCGGTCGCCATGTTGGCGACGCCGCCGGGACTCGACCCCATGCCGCGCGCCCACGACTCGGTCCCGCGCACGGGCGCGGAGTCGAGGCCGGTGAAGATGATGTCGAGGAAGACCGTGCCGGTGAGGTAGACGTCGCAGTCCGGATCACCGGCTCTGCGGGCCGCCTTCAGCGGGTCGATGGTGGGCTCTACAGGTACGACCATGCAGGCAACGTAACGGACGGAGGGCTACCAGCGCGGCACGGCCGGGGTCGTCCACGCCGGGTCGGCGACCCGCATCGCCGCCGCGTCGTCCCGCTCCCGCAGCGCGCGGAAGTCGTCGTCCAGCCAGCGGGCGTGCAGGGCCGCGAGCTTCTCCCGGTCGAGCTCGACGCCGAGGCCGGGGGTGTCGGTGACGGCGACCTTCCCGCCGGTGAACCGCGGCCGGGCGGTCAGGACGTCCTCGGCCTGCCACGGGTAGTGCGAGTCGCAGGCGTGGTCGAGCCCGGGGACGGTCGCCGCCACGTGGGTCATGGCGGCCAGGCTGATGCCCAGGTGTGTGTTGGAGTGCATCGACACGCTCACGCCGAACGTCCGGCAGACAGCGGCCAGTTCACGGGTGCGGCGCAGCCCTCCCCAGTAGTGGTGGTCGGAGAGGACGACCTGCACGGCCCCCTTCGCGAAGGCCTCCGGTATCTCCTCGAAGGTCGTCACGCACATGTTCGTGGCGAGCGGCACCCGCGTGCCCGCGGCGACCTCCGCCATGGCGGGTGTGCCGAGCGCCGGGTCCTCCAGGTATTCGAGTACGTCGCCGAGCTCCTCCGCCACCTTCAGCGAAGTCTCCACGGACCAGGCCCCGTTGGGGTCGAGGCGGAGCGGCCGGCCGGGGAACGCATCGGCCAGGGCGCGGATCGCGGCGGCCTCCTCGTCCGGCGGGAAGACGCCGCCCTTGAGTTTGAAGGACGAGAAGCCGTACCGCTCGGCGAAGAGCCGGGCCTGGGCGACGATGCCGGCCGGGTCGAGGGCCGCGCCCCACCCCTCGTCCCGCTCACTCGCGACGCCCGCCGGGTGGGCGGCCCACTTGTAGAACAGGTAGGCGCTGTACTCCACGGCGTCGCGCACCTTGCCGCCGAGCAGCGCGTGCACGGGCAGCCCGAGCGCCTTGCCCAGGGCGTCCAGGCAAGCGACCTCGAACCCGGAGACGACGGAGAGCCGCAGCTTGTCGGCGCTCTGCACGCCGCGCAGACCGCCGACGTCCACGGCGTCGTCGATCCGCGTGGCGTCGACGGCCGTCTCGTCCGCGAGTGTGAACAGCCGGTTCGGCTCGGAGACCGTGCACCCGACCAGCCGCCGGGCGAGCGGCCGCGCGATCTCCAGATACTTCCCGTCCCCGTACGTCTCCCCGATCCCCGTCACCCCACCGGCCGTGACCACCTCGATGACGAGCCGGGGCGTATAGGGCTGATGCACGCCCTGCGTGTTGAGCAGCGGTGGATCGGCGACGAGGACGGGGGTGAGGCGGACGTCCGTGATGACGAGACTGCCGGAACGGTGTCCATACATGAGAACGGAGAGTAGATATGGGAACAGCGGTCGTCAATGGGGCAGCACCCCGAGCCCCGGCAAGGGGCTCGGGGAACTGCGAAAGGGGCGCGGGGAACTGCGAAAGAGGCGCGGGGAACTGCGAAAGAGGCGCGGGGGAACTGCGCGACCAGCCACAGCGAACCCGCGGCATCGAAACCGCCCCGACCGGCGGCGCGCTAAAGCTCCGCCTCGATCAGGTCGGCGGCCCGCGCGGCGCCGCCCTCCGCGCGGGCCCCCGCCCGCAACGCGGCGGACCGGCGCGCGACTTCGGGGTCCGAGACCAGCTCCAGCAGCGCGGCACGCAGCGCGTCCGCCGTCGCGGCCTCCGTGTCGATGCGGCGGGCCACTCCGAGCTCCACGAGCCGGTCCGCGTTCATCGGCTGCTCCGCGCCCTGCGGCACGGCGATCATCGGCACACCGGCGAAGAGCCCTTCCCCGCTGCTCCCCATGCCCGCATGGGTGACGAAGGCGTCGGCCTGCTCCAGGACCGCCAACTGCGGCGCCCAGGAGCGGACTTCGACGTTCCCCGGAACGTCACCCAGCTCCGCCCGATCGACATGCTTGCCGATCTGGAGGACGACATGCCACCCGGGCAGATCCCCGAACGCGGCCACGCACCGCCGGTAGAACTCCGGCTGCACGGTGTACGCCGAGCCGAGCGAGACCAGGAGCACCTTCTCCGCGCCCGTGGGCCGCGTCCAGCTCTCGCGCAGGGCGCGGTCGCCGAGGCAGGGCCCGACGAAGTCGATCCGCTCGGGGTCGACGGTGTCCGCGTGGGGCTGCATGGCCCGCGCGACCGTGGCGATCGCGCGCGGCGGGCGTCCGGAGAACTCGGCCACGTCGAGCGTCGTGGCCCCGGACCCGGCGAGCCACTCCTTGAACCGGGCCTCCAGGGCGTCGGCGCCCGGCAGTTGGGCGAGGTACGCGCCGACGTCCTCCTGGTAGCTGCCCCACGCCACGTAGGTGGGCGACAGCTGCACGATCGGCCGCCCCTGCGCCTCGGCGAGCGCACGGGCGACGTAGGCGCCGATGTCGTACAGGTACAGGTCCGCCGGATCGTCGTCGTACGCCGCGTGGAGCTGCGGGAGCACCGCCATCGCGTCGTCGAGGAAGAGCGCACTGGCCGCGATCGGGTCCTCGGGCCAGATGTTGTCGCGGAACGGGAGCGTCGACTCGTACGCGACGAGTTCGGCGCCCGTGGGCTCGATGAGACCCGCGGTGGCCGGGTCGTTGGCGTACGTCACGCGGTGGCCGCGGGCCACCAGCTCGCGGATGATCTCCAGTCCCGGCAGCACGTGGCTGACCATCGGGACGCCGATCATGGCGATGTGGGCAGGGCGACGGGAGAGCCGTCGAGGCATGGGTGTTCCTCCGGGAACAGAGAGCTACGGAAGGGAAGAGAGACACGGCGGCCCGCCGCCTCGGCCCTGTGCGGGCGGGCGGGCGGGGGCCTACTGGGCCGTGTCAGCCGTAGATCTGCGCGATGGAGTCCATGCCGGGACCGTATCGCGGCCCCTGGCGATCAGTCGAACGAATAAGCCTCGACCTCGGCGAGGTACTTCGCCCGCAGCGCCTCGTCCGCCGCGTCCCGGTCGAGGAAGCTGGCCAGGAAGGAGTTCCTGGCCAGCGTGCGCAGCCGCTCCCGGTCGAGTCCGAGCGCCTCGCGCACGGCGTGGAAGTTGTCGTCGGCGTACCCGCCGAAGTAGGCCGGGTCGTCGGAGTTGACCGTGCACATGAGGCCGGCGTCCAGCATCTGCGGCAGCGGGTGCTCCTCCAGGACGTCGATGGTGCGCAGCCGGACGTTGGAGAGCGGGCAGAGCGTGAGCGGCACCCGGTCGCGGACCAGGCGCTCCACGAGCTCCGGGTCCTCCATGCAGCGCAGCCCGTGGTCGATGCGCTCGACGCGCAGGACGTCGAGGGCCTCCGTGATGTACGCGGGCGGGCCCTCCTCCCCCGCGTGGGCGACCAGCCGGAGTCCGCGGGCGGCGGCGGCCTCGTACACCTCCTTGAACTTGGCCGGCGGGTGGCCGACCTCGGCCGAGTCGAGGCCGATGCCGATGATGCGGTGGAGGTGCGGCTCGGCGGCCGTCAGGGTCTCCAGGGCGGAGTCGGCGGACTGGTCGCGCAGGAAGCACATGATGAGCCGCGTGGAGATGCCGTGCCGCTCCTCGCTGCGGTCCAGGGCGCGGCAGAGACCTTCGACGACGGTGGCGATCGGGACGCCGCGTGCCGTGTGCGCCTGCGGGTCGAAGAAGATCTCCGCGTGCCGGACGCCCTGCTCGGCGGCTCGGGCGAGGTAGGCGTCGGCGAGCTCCTCGAAGTCCGCCTCGGTGCGCAGCACGGCCATGAGGCTGTAGTAGAGGTTCAGGAAGGTCTGGAGGTCGTCGAAGAGGTAGGCCTTGCGGAGCTCTTCGGTGTCGGCGTAGGGCAGTTCGACGCCGTTGCGTGCGGCGAGGGCGAAGGCGAGCTCGGGTTCGAGGGTGCCTTCGATGTGGAGGTGGAGTTCGGCCTTGGGGATCGGCATGGTGCGGTCTCGCTCAGTTCTGGGGGGGGTGGTTCAGGTTCGTTTGGGGAGGGGGACGCGCAACAGGTCGCGTGCGACGGTGAGTTCGCCGTCGAAGCCGGCGGCGCGGGCCTGCTGTTCGTAGCGGGTCGGGTCGGGGTAGCGCTGGCTGAAGTGCGTGAGGACGAGGTGGCGCACGCCCGCATCGACGGCCACGCGGGCTGCCTGACCGGCGGTCAGGTGGCCGTGGTCGGTGGCGAGTTGTTCGTCCTCGTCGAGGAACGTCGACTCGATGACGAGCATGTCGCAGCCCTCGGCGAGCGCGTGCACGCCGTCGCAGAGCCGCGTGTCCATCACGAAGGCGAACCGCTGCCCCCGCCGCACCTCGCTGACCTCGTCGAGGGTCACGCCGCCGAGGCTGCCCTCCTTCTGCAGCCGCCCGACGTCGGGCCCTGTGATGCCCCGCTCGGCGAGCAGCGCGGGCAGCATCCGGCGCCTGTCGGGCTCGGTGAGCCGGTAGCCGTACGACTCGACGGGGTGGGAGAGCTTCATCGCGTCGAGGGTGTACGAGGGGGTGACGGCAAGCGGCCCGTCCGCGGCGACCGGCTCCTCGGCGAGCGGCACGGTCTCGCGGTAGGCCGTCGCGTACCGCAGGCGGTCGAAGAAGCGCCGGCCCGACGCCGGGTAGTGGGCGGTGACGGGGTGCGGGACCCGGTCGAGGTTGATGCGCTGGATCACCCCGGCGAGGCCGAGGGAGTGGTCGCCGTGGAAGTGCGTCACGCAGATCCGGTGCAGGTCGTGGGCGGCGACCCCGGCGCGCAGCATCTGGCGCTGCGTGCCCTCGCCGGGGTCGAACATGATGCCCTGGCCGTCCCAGAGCAGGACGTAGCCGTTGTGGTTGCGGTGCCGGGTGGGGACTTGGCTCGCGGTGCCGAGCACCACCAGTTCACGTACGGACAAGGAGGGCGGCCCCCGCTATCCGGGCGGCCACTGGAGGCCGCGGCCGCCCAGGACGTGCGCGTGCGCGTGGAAGACGGTCTGGCCCGCACCGGAACCGGTGTTGAAGACGATGCGGTAGCTGTCGGCCCGCTCCTCGGCGGCGACCTCGCCCGCGTCCCGCAGCACGTCCGCGGCGATCGTCGGCTCGGCCGCGGCGAGCGACGCGGCGTCCGGATAGTGCGCCTTGGGGATCACCAGGACGTGGGTGGGCGCCTGCGGGTTGATGTCGCGGAAGGCGAGGGTCGTTTCGGTCTCCCGGACGAGGGTCGCCGGCACCTCCTTCGCGACGATCTTGCAGAACAGGCAGTCGCTTTGCGCTTTGCCCGCCATGGGCCGCCTCCTAGCTGAGCATGAGCACGATGGGAAAGATCTCTACGTTCGGCATGCTATCGGCCGTCCGTCCGGGTGCCCGGGCGAGGTCACTCCCCGCCGGGCAGGGGCGGCGCGGTCTTCGCCGGGCTCTCCTCCAGTGCGGCGAGCGCGATGCGGACCGCCTCGTCCAGCTGCGGGTCGCGGCCCGCCGCGTAGTCGTCCGGGGTGGTGACGACCTCCACGTCCGGGTCGACGCCGTGGTTCTCGACGCCCCACTCCTGGCCCTCCAGCCAGAACGCGTACTTCGGCTGTGTCACCAGCGTCCCGTCGACCAGGCGGTAGCGGCTGTCGATGCCGACGACGCCGCCCCATGTGCGGGTGCCCACCACGGGTCCGATGCCGAGCGCTCTGATTGCGGCGTTGACGATGTCCCCGTCCGAACCGGAGAACTCGTTGGCGACGGCGACGACCGGGCCGCGCGGCGCGTCGATGGGGTAGCTGAACGGGCGCGAGCCCCGGGGCATGTCCCAGCCGACGACCCGGCGCGCCAGCTTCTCCACGACGAGCTGCGAGGTGTGCCCGCCGCGGTTCTCCCGCACGTCGACGATCAGGCCCTCCCGGGTGACCTCGACGCGCAGGTCGCGGTGGATCTGCGCCCAGCCGGGCGCCTGCATGTCGGGCACGTGGAGGTAGCCGAGGCGGCCGCCCGAACGCTCGTGGACGTAACTCCGCCGGTCGGCGACCCAGGCGTGGTAGCGCAGCGGCTCCTCGTCGTCGACGGGGATCACCACGGCGTGCCGCGGATCGCCGCCGCCGGCCGGCGACACGGTCAGCTCGACGGGCTTGCCCGCGGTGCCCACGAGCAGCGGCCCCGGCCCTGCGACCGGGTCGACGGGGCGGCCGTCGACCGCGATGACCGCGTCACCCGGGCGGGCCGCGACGCCGGGCCCGGCGAGCGGCGAACGCGCGGCCGGGTCGGAGACCTCCGAGGGCAGGATGCGGTCGATGCGCCACAGGCCGTCCTCGCCGCGTGAGAGGTCCGCGCCGAGGAGCCCCTGCCGGTGCGCGCCGCCGACACCGCCGGGGATGACGTACGCGTGGGAGGTGCCGAGCTCGCCATGCACCTCCCACAGCAGGTCGACGAGGTCGTCGTGGGTGGCGACACGGGCGAGCACGGGGCGGTAGCGCTCCAGGACGGCGTCCCAGTCGACGCCGCCCATGTCGGGCCGCCAGAAGTTGTCCCGCATGAGGCGGCCCGTCTCGTCGTACATCTGGCGCCATTCGGCGGCCGGGTCGACGGTGTGCCGGACCCGGGAGAGGTCGACGGTGATGTTCGAGTCGCTGTCCTCGTCGCCGGAGGCGCGCCGGTCGCTGGGCACCACCTTCAGCTTGCCGTCGGTCCACAGCAGGACCCGCTTGCCGTCCCCGGTGACCGCGAAGTGGTCGGCGTCCGCGGCCAGTTCCTCCACGCGGCGCTGCGCGAGGTCGTACCGCTCCAGCTCCGTCCGGGGTTCCGGGTCGTGCGGGGTGGCGCGGGAGGCGCCGAGCACACCGCGCACCGGGTGGCGCAGCCAGAGCAGCCCGTCCTTGGCGGCCCGCAGCGTGGTGTAGCGGGCGGCCTCGACGGGGAACGGCACGATGCGGTCGGCGAGGCCGTCGAAGTCGATGCGGGTGACGGGCGCGCCCTCGCTGTCGGGGGTTTCCGTGCCGTCCTGCGCCTCGAAGGGCCTGCCGTGCCGCTGCGGCCCGAAGGGGGACGGTGTGGTCGCGGCGAGCGTGATCAGGTGCGGCCGGGAGCCGCCGACGAAGGCGAGGTCGAAGACGTGCTCGTCGTAGACGGGGTCGAAGGCGCGCGCGGACAGGAAGGCGAGGTGCTTGCCGTCGAGAGTGAACGCGGGCGCGTAGTCGCGAAAGCGCAGCGGGGTCGCCTCGGCGACCGACAGGTCCGCGGTGTTGGCGAGCCTCAGCTGGCGCAGCGGGCTCGGCCCCGGGTGCGACCAGGCGAGCCAGGAGGAGTCGGGCGAGAAGACGAGCCCGGTGGCCTCGCCGTCGTCGCTGCGGTCGACCTCGCGGACCTCACCGCTCTCCCGCTCGACGAGCAGCACCCGGCCGTCGTGCGAGGCGACGGCGGCCCGGGAGCCGTCCGGGGCCATGGCGAGCCCGAGGACCCGGCCGAGCTGTCCCGCGGCGAGCCTGCGCGGGGTCGCGCCGGGCGCGGGTCCGGTGGCCGGCGCGAACTCGAGCGCCTCGTCGCCCTCCGCGTCCGTCACCCACACCACATGCTCCTCGCCCTGGACGCGGAAGGTGCGGGGCAGCCGGGCGCGCACGCCGTGCTCGGCGGCGAGCGCGCGGGCGGGACCCTCGCGGTGGGTCACCCAGTGCACGGAGCCGCGCACGGAGACGGCGCTGCCGCGTCCGGTGTGGCCGGGCGCGGCGGCCCCGAACCAGCGGGCGGCGGCCACGAGGTGCGGCTGCAGGTCGGTGCGCTGTCCGCCGAGACGCACGTCCAGGCGGCGCGGCTCGGCGTCCGACAGGTCGTCGAGGAGTAGGAGTTCACCGGCGGACATGTAGACGACGCGGGTTCCGTCGGTGGCGGCGTGCCGTGCGTAGAAGCCGTCGACCGCGGTGTGGCGCCGCAGGTCGGAGCCGTCGGGCAGGGAGGAGTAGAGGGCGCCGACGTCCTCGTGGTCGGAGAGGAAGGCGATGCGGTCGCCCACCCAGAGCGGGTACTCGATGTTCCCGTCGAGCTCTTCGTGGACGCGCACGAAGGAGTCCCCGTCGGGGCGCCGAATCCACAACTTGCCCGCGGTGCCGCCCCGGTACCGCTTCCACCAGGCGGCCTCGCGGCCCATCGGGGCGGAGAGCAGCAGGACCTGCCCGTCGGGGCCGTGCGCGACGTCGCCGACGATGCCGTACGGCAGTGTGGCCGCCGGTCCGCCGTCGAGCGGCACGGCCCGCGCCCAGCTGCGGCGCAGCGAGGCCTGTCCCGCCGCGCTGACCACGAGGACCTGCCCGTCGGGGGTCCAGCCGCGCACGGCGGTCTTCCAACTGCCCCAGTACGTCAGCCTCTTGGACGGCCCGCCGTCGGCGGGCGCGATGTGCGCCTCGGGGGCTCCGTCGCGGGTGGAGGTCCAGGCGACGGTCGTACCGTCCGGGGAGATCCGGGGGTGGTTCACGGGCATGTCGTCGGCGCTGACCCGCCAGGCGCGGCCCCCGTCGAGGGGCGCGACCCATACGTCGTCCTCAGCCGTGAAGGTGATCAACTCGCCGTGGATGTGCGGGAACCGGAGATACGCGGAGTGCGCTGCCTCTGTCACGCCGACCAGCCTAGGCAGGCTCCCGGCGGGCCGACAGGGGGCAGGATCACTTGCCGGGGACGCAGTCGCAGGTCGGACGGGGCGGCGGGTCCGGGGTGACGGTCACGGTGACGGTGGTGGTGGGCGCGGGGTCGGGCCGCTCGTGGGAGGGCGGCGGCCGGTGGGAGTCGGGCGGATCGGAGGGCTGCTCGGAGGACGGGCCGGAGGGCTGACCGCCGTCTCCCTCACCGTCCCCATCGCCGTCGCCCGCCTCGCAGTTGCCAAGGACATCGACGCGGAACCACTGCTTGCCGTCGACCTCGGCGGTCAGGTTGCCGCGTACGCAGGCGCTGTCGACGACGGAGTGCACCGTGCCCTTGACGGTGATGTCCTTGCCGTCGTCGGTCTCGCCCTGGCAGTCCACCTTCACCACCGCGTCGGCCGACGCGGACTCGCCGCGCGGGGTCACCTTGTCGTCGAACCTGGCGGTACAGCTGAGCCACGCCACGTCGGCTTTCTGCCGCTCCAGCTCCTTGGTGCCCATCTCGTCGACGGTGAGCGCGACCGCGGAGGTGTTCATGCCCCCGTCCACGGGGTCGCACGCGGTGACGCCCAGCGCGGCGGCGCCGGCGAGCCCGACGGCGTACACGATCGTCGAACGCCTCTTCGCCACCACCCGGCCACGTAACCGCCTCAATGCCCCCATAGGCGGCAGAGTGCCACCGCACACGCCGGTACGGAAGACCGCTTGCGGCCATCTGCCCTCGCGCGTACGGGAGTTGGTCCGACCGGAAACGGCTCGACCCGCTCCGACCGGAAACGGCTCGACCCGCGACGCACACCCTCCCCGGGGTCGCTCAGGACCAGCGTCCCGTGCGCCCCAGGAGCAGCGCCGTCGCCGCGGTCCCGGCGGTCGACGTGCGCAGGACACTGCGTCCGAGCCGGTACGGCTTCGCGCCCGCCCCGGCGAACGCCGTCAGCTCGTCCGGGGAGACACCGCCTTCGGGCCCGACCACCAGCACGATGTGCCCGGCCGCCGGGAGCTCCGCCGTGGCCAGCGGTTCGCTGCCCTCCTCGTGCAGGACGGCCGCGAAGTCGGCGCCCGCGAGGAGCGCCGCGACCTGCTTGGTCGACGCGGCGTCGGCGACCTCGGGGAAGCGGACCCGGCGCGACTGCTTGCCCGCCTCGCGTGCGGTGGCCCGCCACTTGGCGAGGGCCTTGAGGCCGCGGTCGCCCTTCCACTGCGTGATGCAGCGCGACGCGGTCCACGGCACGACGGCGTCGACGCCGGTCTCCGTCATGGTCTCCACGGCGAGCTCGCCGCGGTCACCTTTGGGCAGCGCCTGCACGACGGTGATGCGCGGCGACTGTTCGGGCTCCTCGGCCACGGAGTCCATCTGCACGACGAGCCGGTCCTTGCCCTCGGTGTCGAGGACCACGCACTCCGCCCACCGCCCGGCGCCGTCGGTCAGGACGACGTCCTCACCGGCGCGCAGCCGCTTCACGGAGACGGCGTGCCGCCCTTCGGGCCCGTCCAGCACGTACCGTCCGCCGGCGCCCGCGGTGAAGTCCTCGACGACGAAGACGGGGGCGGTCACGCGGCGCCCTCCGGCGTCGACGAGGCCCTGGCCTCGGCCAGTTCGGCGGCGAGGACCTCCACGAGCTGTCCGGCGGGCAGCTCCCGGGCGAGCCGGTGGCCCTGCCCGGCCCAGAGCGCCATGGCCTGCGCGTCACCGGCCTTCGCCGCGGCCTTGCGCAGGCCGCTGGTGAGGTGGTGCACCTGCGGGTAGGCGGCGGGGGCGTACGGCCCGTGCTCGCGCATGAAGCGGTTGACGAGGCCGCGCGCGGGGCGCCCGGAGAACGCCCTGGTCAGCTCGGTCCGTACGAACAGCGGGTTGGTCATGGCCTGCTTGTGCAGGGGGTTGGCGCCCGACTCGGGGGTGACGAGGAACGCCGTGCCGAGCTGCGCCGCGTCCGCGCCCGCCGCGAGCACCGCGGCGATCTGCGCGCCGCGCATCAGCCCGCCGGCCGCGACGATCGGGATCTGCACGGTCTCGCGGACCTGGGTGATGAGGGAGAGCAGTCCGATCCCGGAGCCGTCGGCCTCGGGATTGTCCTTGTGGGTGCCCTGGTGTCCGCCCGCCTCGATGCCCTGCACGCACACGGCGTCGGCACCGGCCCACTGCGCGGCCTGGGCCTCCTCGGCCGTGGTGACGGTGACGACGGTCAGGGTGCCGACGCGCGCGAACGCGTCAAGGACGTCACGGGTGGGGCACCCGAAGGTGAAGGAGACGACCGGCACCGGATCGTCGAGGAGGATCGCGAGCTTCGCGTCGTACCCGTCGTCACGCCCGCTGTCCGGGTCGCCGAGCTCCGTCTCGTACCAGGTGGCCTCACCGGCGAGCTGGCTGCGGTAGACCTCGACGGCCGCGGCGTCGGCGGTGTCGGGCTGCGGCATGAACAGGTTGACGCCGAAGGGCTGCGAGGTCAGCCCCCGCAACTGTTTGATCTCCTGGTACATCCCGTCGGCCGTCTTGTACCCGGCGGCGAGAAACCCGAGCCCGCCGGCCTCGGCGACGGCCGCGGCCAGCTGCGGCCCCGAGGCACCGCCCGCCATGGGGGCCTGCACGATCGGACAGCGGCGGAGATCGGTCAGTACGGAGGACATGCACGCATCGTGCCACGCTCCTCGGGCCGCACCGAATCGCGCACCCCGCACCGGGCGTACGCCGCCTCGTCTGCCCCACGACCGCCGTCGGCGGCTGCGGGCCGTCGCGGGTTGCTCGCGCAGTTCCCCGCGCCCCTTGAAGGCCCGTCCCGGGCCCCTTCAAGAGGCGCGGGACGGGGTTGTTTTTAGGGGCGCGGGGAACTGCGCGACCAGCCCCCACCGCCCCGCAGGTGACCGACAAAGCCCCCGGCACGGAAGATCCGTCGCCGGGGGCTAAGGAAGGCCACCGCTCAAGGCGCTACCGCCCGTTGAACGCGTCCTTGAGCCGCGAGAACAACCCCTGCTGCCCCGGCTGGAACTGCCCCGTGGGCCGCTCCTCACCGCGCAGCTGCGCCAGCTCACGCAGCAGCCGCTCCTGCTCGGGGTCGAGCTTCGTCGGCGTGAGGACCTCGACGTGCACGATGAGGTCGCCGCGGCCGCCGCCCCGCAGATGAGTGATCCCGCGCCCGTGCAGCGGAACGGACTGCCCCGACTGCGTACCGGGCCGGATGTCGATCTCCTCCAGGCCGTCGAGCGTCTCCAGCGGCACCTTCGTGCCGAGCGACGCCGCCGTCATCGGGATCGTCACCGTGCAGTGCAGGTCGTCGCCGCGCCGCTGGAAGACGGCGTGCGGCAGCTCGTGGATCTCGACGTAAAGGTCGCCGGCGGGGCCACCGCCGGGCCCGACCTCACCTTCACCCGCGAGCTGAATCCTGGTCCCGTTGTCGACACCGGCGGGAATCTTCACGGTCAGCGTCCGACGCGACCGGATGCGGCCGTCACCGGCACACTCCGGGCACGGCGTCGGCACCACGGTCCCGAAGCCCTGACACTGCGGGCAGGGCCGCGAGGTCATGACCTGGCCGAGGAAGGACCGCGTGACCTGCGACACCTCACCGCGACCGCGACACATGTCACAGGTCTGGGCGGACGTCCCGGGAGCCGCACCCTCCCCACTACAGGTCGTACACACCACAGCGGTGTCGACCTGAATGTCCTTGGTGGTCCCGAAGGCGGCCTCTTCGAGGTCGATCTCGAGGCGGATCATGGCGTCCTGGCCGCGGCGCGTGCGCGACCGGGGGCCCCGCTGCGACGCCGTCCCGAAGAACGCGTCCATGATGTCGGAGAAGTTGCCGAAGCCACCGGCGCCGAAGCCACCCGCGCCTCCGCCGCCGCCCGCCTGGGACAGGGGGTCGCCGCCGAGGTCGTAGACCTGCTTCTTCTGCGGGTCCGACAACACCTCGTACGCGGCGTTGATCTCCTTGAAGCGCTCCTGAGTCTTCGGGTCCGGATTCACATCCGGGTGAAGCTCACGAGCCAGCCTCCGGAAGGCCTTCTTGATCTCGTCCTGGGAAGCGTCGCGGCGCACGCCGAGTACGGCGTAGTAGTCCGTGGCCACTTACGACTCCGCCAGGATCTGTCCGACGTAACGTGCCACTGCGCGTACTGCTCCCATCGTTCCCGGATAGTCCATGCGGGTCGGTCCGACCACGCCGAGCTTGGCGACTGCCTCGCTTCCCGAACCGTAGCCGACCGAGACCACGGACGTGGAGCTGAGCCCCTCATGGGCGTTCTCGTGACCGATCCGTACGGCCATGCCCGAATCCTGCACCTCCCCAAGCAACTTGAGGAGCACGACCTGCTCCTCAAGGGCTTCGAGAACGGGCCGGATGGTGAGGGGAAAGTCATGTCCGAAGCGCGTGAGATTGGCGGTGCCGCCGATCATCAGCCGTTCTTCGGTCTCCTCCACGAGCGTCTCGAGGAGAGTGGACAGAACCGTCGCGACCGTGCCGCGGTCCTCGGCCTCGAAGGCCTCGGGCAGGTCCTGCACCAACTGTGGCACATCCGCGAAGCGCCGCCCCGCGACCCTGCTGTTCAGCCTGGCCCGCAGGTCCGCGAGCGCGGTCTCACCGAACGGCGCCGGGCAGTCGATCATGCGCTGCTCGACGCGTCCCGTGTCGGTGATCAGTACGAGCATCAGCCGGGCGGGAGCGAGCGAAAGCAGCTCGACGTGCCGCACAGTCGACCGGGTCAGCGAGGGATACTGCACGACGGCGACCTGCCGGGTCAGCTGCGCGAGCAGCCGAACCGTACGCCCCACCACGTCATCGAGGTCCACTGCGCCGTCGAGGAAATTCTGGATGGCCCGCCGCTCGGGCGCGGTCATCGGCTTGACGCCGGCGAGCTTGTCGACGAAGAGGCGGTACCCCTTGTCCGTCGGGATGCGCCCCGCGCTGGTGTGGGGCTGGGCGATGAACCCTTCCTCCTCCAGCGCCGCCATGTCGTTGCGGACGGTGGCCGGGGAGACCCCCAGACGGTGCCGCTCGGTGAGCGCCTTGGAGCCGACGGGCTCCTCCGTCCCCACATAGTCATGGACGATGGCGCGCAGCACTTCGAGCCTGCGTTCATTGAGCATCGCGCACACCTCCAGCTGTCTCCGTGAGCCCCGCCTGGCACTCGCCCGCGGTGAGTGCCAGCCTTTCAAAGGGTCAGTGTACGGCCGTCGGGTACGGCCCCGGCAAGACAGCGGCTGCCGAACACCGCGCGTGCGGATAGCGTCACCGTATGAACGTGACGCCGGCATGGGAAGCGGCGGGCTGGGAGCGGCTCGCACGGCGCGTGGGGCGGTGCCGTCTGCCCGTCTGGGACTGCGCGGCGGGACTCGTCGTCGGCGACGACGCCGCCCTCATGATCGAGTCCGGTTCGAGCCTGGCGGAGGGCGCGGCCCTGCGGACCCAGGCCCAGCGGATCCTCGGCGGCGGCCGCAGAGTCACCCACCTCGCGCTCACCCACCCCCACTTCGACCACGTCCTCGGGGCGGCCGCCTTCGCGGGCGTGGAGGTGTACGGGGCGGTGGGCATCGACACGGTCTTCGCCAAGGGCCGCGAAGAACTGCGTGAGGACGCGGTACGCCACGGCCTGGACGCGGACGCGGCTGCGGAGGCGACCGACCTCCTCGTCCACCCGCACCACCTGGTGTGCGGGGAGTGGACGCTCGACCTGGGCGGCCTCCAGGTGCTGCTCGCGAACATCGGCCCCGGCCACTCGGGCCACGACCTCGCGGTCCTGGTGCCTGGCACCGACGGCGACCGGGAGATCGTCTTCTGCGGCGACCTCGTCGAGGAGTCGGGCGAACCGCAGGCGGGCCCGGACGCGGTACCGTCCCGCTGGCCGGCCGCGCTGGACCGCCTCCTGGAGTTGGGCGGCGAGAACGCGCTGTACGTACCGGGCCACGGCGCGACGGTAAATGCGGCATTTGTCCACACGCAACGCGCCACCTTGGCCACCCGCTTCGGCGTGTCGTGACGCCAACACCCGCCGCTCTTCCTATCGTCACCAGAATGCGCCAGTACTCCGCCGACCTCACGCCCCCTTGGAAGAAGCCGAAGCCCGTACCGGAGGTGGCGGCGGACGCCGGCCTCGTGGTCGAGGAGCTGAGCACCGGTTTCTGCGGGGCGGTGATCCGTTGCGAGAAGACGGCGCAAGGCCCGACGGTGACGCTGGAGGACCGGTTCGGCAAGCACCGCGTGTTCCCGATGGAGCCCCGCGGTTTCCTCTTGGACGGCCGCCCGGTGACCCTGGTCCGCCCCGCGCAGGCTTCTACTCCTGTACGTCCCTCCCGTACCGCCTCCGGTTCGGTGGCCGTCCCCGGGGCGCGGGCCAGGGTCGCCCGCGCGGGACGCATCTACGTAGAGGGCCGTCACGACGCCGAACTGGTCGAGCGGGTCTGGGGCGACGACCTCCGCATCGAGGGCGTCGTCGTCGAGTACCTGGAAGGCATCGACGACCTCCCCGCGATCGTCGCCGAGTTCGCCCCCGGCCCCGACGCCCGCCTGGGCATCCTCGTCGACCACCTGGTCCCCGGCTCCAAGGAGTCCCGCATCGCGGCAGAGGTGACCAGCGCCCACGCCCTGGTGGTCGGCCACCCCTACATCGACGTATGGGAGGCGGTGAAGCCGTCCTCCGTAGGCATCCCCTCCTGGCCCCGCGTGCCCCGCGGCCAGGACTGGAAGACGGGCGTCTGCAGGTCCCTCGGCTGGCCCGAGAACACGGGGGCGGCCTGGCAACGCATCCTGAACTCGGTCCACTCCTACAAGGACCTGGAACCCCCACTCCTGGGCCGAGTAGAAGAACTGATCGACTTCGTCACCCTCCCCTGACCCCGCCCCCCCCACGACGCCCCGCCGGGGTGGGTGAGGTGTCCCCGCGACGCCCCCCGGGGTGGGTGGGATGCCCCGCGACGTCCCCCCGGGGTAGGAGCCCCAAGCCCGCCGCTTCGCGGCGGATGTATCCCACCCACCCACCCGTTTGCCCCGCGACGCCCCGCGGGAGTAGGGGCGGGCGGGTGGGGTATTCTCCGCGACGCCCTGCAGGGGTAGGAGCAGGAGGGGAGCGATCCCCCACCGGACCGCAGCCGCAAACGCTCCCGAGGGGACGTGAGGGCCCGGGCGCGGGCAACCCCCACCGGCCGGCAGCCGCGCAACCGGCCCGAGGGCCGCGGAGGGGTGGGCGCTGGCAACCCCCACCGGGCCGCAGCCGCAAACGCGCCCGAGGGGACGTGGGGGTATGTGCGCACGGAGCACCGAGCACACATTGGCGCCTTTGGACTTGAGGCGCGACGCAGGGATAGCGAGTACGTACATACCCCCACGGCCCCGCCCCACAGCCGGGCAGCAGGCGCAGACCCGGGACCACGCACACACGCCCGACGACCCGCCCCACAACGCAACAACAGGCGCCCCCGTCCAAGGCGCCCCCTAGTCGACCAGGTCCCGCACCACCGCGTCCGCCAGCAACCGCCCCCGAAGCGTCAACACGGCCCGCCCCTCCGCATAGGGCCCACCCTCAAGCAGCCCCTCCACCAAAGCCCGCCGCGAGGCGCCCAGACCGGCTTCCCGCAGCAGCGACAACGGACACCCCTCCCTCAACCGCAGCTCCAGCAGAATCCGCTCCACCCGCCGATCCTCGGCAGAAAGCACTTCCCGCCCGGCCCCCGGCGACCCGCCCCCCGCCAACGCCCCCGCGTACGCCCCGGGATGCTTGACGTTCCACCACCGCACACCGCCCACGTGACTGTGCGCCCCCGGCCCGGCCCCCCACCAGTCGGCCCCCCGCCAGTACAGCTCGTTGTGCAGGCACCGCCCCGCCTCGGACGTGGCCCAGTTGGACACCTCGTACCAGTCGAATCCCGCACCCCCCAGCACCTCGTCCGCGATGAGGTACCGGTCCGCGTGGACGTCGTCGTCGGTCATCGGCACCTCCCCGCGCCGAATCCGCCGCGCGAGCTGCGTCCCCTCCTCCACGATCAGCGCGTAGGCGCTGACGTGGTCGGGCCCGGCCCCGATCGCCGCGTCGAGCGTGGCCCGCCAGTCGTCGTCGGTCTCGCCCGGTGTGCCGTAGATCAAATCGAGATTCACATGGTCGAACCCGGCCGCCCGCGCCTCGGCGACGCACGCCTCGGGCCGACCGGGCGTATGCGTACGGTCGAGGACCTTCAGAACGTGCTGCTTGGCGCTCTGCATGCCGAAGGAGACACGGTTGAACCCGCCTTCCCGCAGCTCACTCAGATACGCCGCGTCGACGGACTCCGGATTGGCCTCGGTCGTGATCTCGGCATCGTCCGCGAGCCCGAATTCATCCCGTACAGCCCGCAGCATCCGCACAAGATCCCCGGCGGCGAGCAGCGTCGGCGTACCGCCCCCGACGAACACGGTCCGCACGGGCCGCGGGTCGTCCCCCAGGACCTTCCGGGCGAGCCGTACCTCGTCGACGAGGGTCTCCGCGTAGTTGTCCCGGGAGGCGAGCACGCCACCGGAGCCGCGCAGCTCGGTGGCGGTGTACGTGTTGAAGTCGCAGTAGCCGCAGCGTGTGGCGCAGTACGGGACGTGCAGGTAGAAGCCGAGGGGGCGGGAGGCCGCGCCGTCCAGGGCGGACGCGGGCAGCGCGCCGTCCTCGGGCATGGGCTCACCATCGGGCAGTGCGGAAGGCATACGACAAGTGTCCCGCACTCCACCGCGAGCCCCTCAGCGCACCACCCCCCGCAATGCGCCCGCACCACTCAATGCACCCGCACCACTCAAAGTGCCCACCCCACACTCAACGCACCCGCACCACTCAACGCGCCCGCACCACTCAATGCAGCCGCACCACCCGAAGTACCCACCCCACACTCAACGCACCCGCACCACTCAATGCGCCCGCAACACCAACAACGCCAGATCATCATCCGGCGGCCGCTCCGAGAACTCGTGCACGAGTCGCCGGATCCGCTCCGCCACCAACCCCGCGTCGAGCCCCGCACACCCGGCCAGCGCCTCCGCGAGCCCGTTGCCGTCGTCGAACTGCTGCCGCCCCGAGCGGCGCTCGGTCACGCCGTCCGTGACGCAGAGCAGCGTCTCGCCGGCCCGCAGATCGAAGCTCTCGCTCGTGTACGTCTCGTCGTCGACGACCCCGAGCAGCATCTGCGGAGTGGCCGCCTCCCGTACCTTCCCCTCCGGGGAGAGGAGGAGCGGCAGCGGATGCCCGGCGCAGGCGATCGTGCAGTGCACTCCCCCTTCGTAGGGGAGGAGCTCGCCGTACAGGAGGGAGAGGAAGCGCGAGGTCGGCCCGTCGGGCGGCACTCCCTGCCCGCCCGCCACCGCGACCACCGCCGCCGCCGCGTCCGCCGCCTCGGTCGCGTCGTCGAGGAGCAGTTGGTTGAGGCGGTCCATGACGTCCGCGACCTGGTACCCCTCGCGGGCGAGGAGCCGCAGCCAGGGCCGGGCGAGGCCGATGACGACGGCCGCCTCCGGCCCCTTCCCCTGGACGTCGCCGAGCGCGAAGCACCAGCGGCCCTCGCCCGCCTGGAACACGTCGTAGAAGTCGCCGCCGGGGCCGCCCTTGTCCCGCGGCTCGTAGACCAGGCCGCTCTCGACGCCGGGGATCTCGGCGACCTTGCTGGGCAGCAGCCCGCGCTGGAGCACCTGGCTGATGTTGGCCTGGCGCTGGTAGCGGCGGGCGGTGCTGACGGCGAGCGCGACCCGGCGGCTGAAGTCCTCGATGAGGCCGGTGACCTCGTCGGCGAACCGGACGAGGCCCGCCCGGCCGATGACGAGCGTGCCGAGCGCGCGTCCGCCCGCGGTCAGGCGGTACGCCAGTGCCGCGCCGGACGCCCCGCCCGCAGGCGCCTCGCCGGGCCAGGGGACGGGGCAGGCGCCCGAGCCCGCCGCCTCGGGCAGCCGGGGCGGCTCCTTCTCCAGGACGCGGCGCAGTTCCTCTATGCGGTGTTCGCTGGTGTGCCACACGCGGGCGAGGCGTGCCCCCGGCCCTCCCATGCCGCCGCGGCCCGGCCCTCCCGAGGCGTCTTCGAGCCACACCGCGCACCAGTCCGCGAGGCGCGGCACGAGGAGCTGTCCGGCGAGGGCGGCCACCAGGTCCTCGTCGAACTGTCCGGCCAGCAGGTCGGACGCCTCGGCGAGGAAGGTGAGCGCGCCCCTGTTGACCCACTCCGTGTCGTGGGAGGTCCGCTTGGGCAGCGGCGCGAGGATCTCGGCGGCGCGCAGGCCGCGCTGGAGCGCCTGCTCGCTCGCGTACGACTCGATCTCTTGGACGGCCTGCACGCCTTCGACGGGCAGCCGGGCCCAGACGGTCTTGGTGCCCGTGCGGTAGGTGATGCCCCAGGACTCGGAGAGGGTGGCGACGAGGTTCAGGCCGCGGCCGTACTCCGGGGTGCCGGACGCCGACGGCGGGCCCTGTTCGTTGCGGACGGCGCGGGAGGGGTGGTGGTCGGAGACCTCGATGACGAGGGCCTCCGTGCTGCTCTCCTCGGGCAGTGCCTCGTCGAGCCGGCACATCAGCTCGACGTTCGTGCCCGCGTGCACGACGGCGTTGGTCACCAGTTCGCTCACGAGCAGCACCGAGTCGTCGGCGAGGCGGTCGGTGATGCCGGCGGCCGCGGGCACTCCGAGCTCGGTCCAGTCGGCGAGCGCGGCACGCACGAACCTGCGTGCGGCGGCGGGTGCCAGTGGGTTTCCGGGCAGTGATGTGCGCGCCACCGCCGGTGGCCCGGGGTGGTCCGGGTCCGTGGCGGAGGCACGGAAATCGTTCTTCCGTTGCATCGGAATGGACCCCACAATGCGGCTCCTGAGCAGTTCGGGCGAATACGCCTCAGGTGACACCGACAGAGTGACAGACTGGCCACACTCATAAGCAACGAGTTACTGAAGTGGGCCGTTATGAGTGAGAACAGTGCTATGCCTGCGCTCGGACGTGGCCGGAATCGGGTCCCCGCGCAGAAGACCGACCCCGACACGGAATCGGTCACCTCCCAGCTACGCCCGCTTCTCGCTGCCATGCGCGCCGCAAGGGACGGGGACTTCACCAAGGTCGCGCCGGTCGGTGAGGGCATCACCGCCGAGCTGTACGCGGTCTTCAACGAAATGCTGGACCGTTCACTGCACTTCGACGGTGAACTGGTCCGAGTGCGACGCGAGATCATACGACACGGCCGGCTCGACGAGCGGTTCGGCGCGAGCCCCGGACAGGGCAGGTGGGCGGCGCGTGTCTCGGAGGTCAACACCCTCCTTGACGCGTTGGTCGCACCGGCGGCGAACGCCACCCGGGTGCTGAACGCGGTGGCGGGCGGTGACCTCACTCAGCGCGTCGACCTGCACGACGGCACCCGTGAACTGCGGGGTGATTTACGCCGTTTGGGGCGTGCCGTCAACACGATGGTCGATCAGTTGTCCCTCTTCACGGGTGAAGTCACCCGCGTCGCCCGGGAGGTCGGCACGGAGGGCCGGCTCGGCGGGCGCGCCAAGGTGCGCGGTCTGTCCGGCAGTTGGCGGGACGTGACGGAGGCCGTCAACACGATGGCGTCCCGGCTCACCGCCCAGGTGCGGGACATCGCCCTCGTCACCACGGCGGTGGCGCAGGGCGACCTGACCCGCACGGTCACCGTCGAGGCGACGGGTGAGCTGCTCGAACTGAAGCTGACCGTGAACACGATGGTGGAGCAGCTCTCCGCGTTCGCCGCCGAGGTGACCCGCGTCGCCCGCGAGGTGGGCACGGAGGGCCAGTTGGGCGGCCGCGCCCAGGCGCGCGGGGTGTCGGGCGTGTGGAAGGACCTCACCGACAACGTCAACTTCATGGCGTCGAACCTCACCTCCCAGGTCCGCAACATCGCCCAGGTCACCACCGCCGTCGCCAACGGCGACCTGAGCCAGAAGATCACCGTGGACGCCCGGGGCGAGATCCTGGAGCTGAAGTCGACGGTGAACACGATGGTCGACCAGCTGTCCGCGTTCGCCGACGAGGTCACCCGCGTCGCCCGCGAGGTCGGCACCGAAGGGAATCTGGGCGGGCGCGCCCAGGTGCGGGGCGTGTCGGGGGTGTGGAAGGACCTCACCGACAACGTCAACTTCATGGCGGACAACCTCACCTCCCAGGTGCGGAACATCGCGCTCGTGTCGACGGCCGTCGCCCAGGGCGACCTCGGCAAGAAGATCACGGTGGAGGCGAAGGGCGAGATCCTGGAGCTGAAGTCGACGATCAACACGATGGTCGACCAGCTCTCCGCGTTCGCCGACGAGGTCACCCGCGTCGCCCGCGAGGTCGGCACCGAGGGCAACCTCGGCGGCCAGGCCCAGGTGCGGGGCGTCTCCGGCGTGTGGAAGGACCTCACCGACAACGTCAACTTCATGGCGTCGAACCTCACCTCCCAGGTCCGCAACATCGCCCAGGTCACCACCGCCGTCGCCAACGGCGACCTCTCCAAGATGATCACGGTCACGGCGCGCGGCGAGATCCTGGAGCTGAAGGACACCGTCAACACGATGGTGGAGCAGCTGCGTGCCTTCGCCGACGAGGTGACCCGTGTCGCCCGCGAGGTCGGCACGGACGGCAGGCTCGGCGGCCGTGCGCAGGTCCTCGGCGTATCGGGCGTGTGGAAGGACCTCACCGACAACGTCAACTACATGGCGGACAACCTCACGGGCCAGGTCCGCAACATCGCCCAGGTCGCGACGGCCGTGGCCCAGGGCGACCTCTCCAAGAAGATCGACGTGGACGCCCGCGGCGAGATCCTGGAGCTGAAGACCACCATCAACACCATGGTGGACACGCTGTCCTCGTTCTCCTCCGAGGTCACCCGCGTGGCCCGCGAGGTCGGCTCCGAGGGTCAGCTGGGCGGCCAGGCCCGCGTCGAGGGCGTGTACGGCACGTGGAAGCGCCTGACGACGAACGTGAACGAGCTGGCGCTGAACCTCACCACTCAGGTCCGCGCCATCGCCGAGGTCGCCTCCGCCGTCGCCCAGGGCGACATGACCCGCGCCATCACGGTCGAGACGCGCGGCGAGGTCACCGACCTCAAGGACAACATCAACCTGATGGTGTCCAACCTCCGCGAGACCACCCGCGCGAAGGACTGGCTGGAGTCCAACCTCGCCCGCCTCGCGGGTCTGATGCAGGGCCACCGCGACCTGATGGAGGTCGCCGATCTGATCCTGCGCGAGCTGACCCCGCTGGTGAACGCGCAGTACGGCGCGTTCTTCCTGGCCGACCCGGACACCGCGGAGAGCCCCGCGCCCACCCAGGTCACCGCGAAGGGCCTCGCGTTCATCGCGGGGTACGGCGCGGCGCAGGGCTCGGTCGTCGACACCGGCGGGATGCCGGCGCAGGGCCTGGTGCGCCAGGCCGCTCTGGAGAAGAAGCGCATCCTCGTCGAGGAGGTCCCGCCGGACTACATCAAGATCCATTCGGGGCTCGGCGACGCGGCGCCCGCCACGGTCGTGATCATCCCGATCCTCTTCGAGGACAAGCTGCTCGGCGTGATCGAGCTGGCCACGTTCTCCCGCTTCTCCGATGTCCACCTGGCCTTCTTCGACCAGTTCGTGAACACCATCGGCGTCGCCATCAACACGATCATCGCCAACTCCCGCACGGAGTCCCTGCTAGGCGAGTCCCAGCGCCTGGCCACCCAGCTCCAGGAGCGCTCGGACGAACTCCAGCGCCAGCAGGCCGAGCTGCGCCGCTCGAACGCCGAGCTGGAGGAGAAGGCGGCCCTGCTCGCCACGAGTTCGCAGTACAAGTCGGAGTTCCTGGCGAACATGTCGCACGAGCTGCGCACGCCGCTCAACTCGCTCCTCATCCTGGCCCGGCTGCTCTCCGACAACCCCGACGACCACCTCTCCGACCAGGAGGTGCAGTTCGCGACGACCATCCACCGCTCGGGTTCCGACCTGCTCCAGCTCATCAACGACATCCTGGACCTGTCGAAGATCGAGGCCGGGCGCATGGACGTACGCCCCAAGAAGCTCCCGCTCATCAAGGTCCTCGACTACGTCCACGCGACGTTCCGCCCGCTCACCCTGGACCGGGGACTCGCCTTCGACGTGTCGGTCGGCGAGGACGTGCCGCGTGAGATGTTCTCGGACGAGCAGCGCCTCCAGCAGATCCTGCGCAACCTCCTGTCGAACGCGGTGAAGTTCACCTCGGCGGGCAGCGTCGAGCTGCGCGTCAGCCGCGTCAAGGAGACGGCGCGCGACCGGCTGGTCCACGACAACGAGGACCTGCTCTGTTTCGCCGTCAGGGACACCGGCATCGGCATCCCCGCCGAGCAGCTCCCGGTCATCTTCGAGGCGTTCCAGCAGGCCGACGGCACCACCAACCGCAAGTACGGAGGCACCGGCCTCGGTCTCTCCATCAGCCGTGAGATCGCGGGCCTGCTCGGCGGCCGTATCACCGCGGAGAGCAGCCCCGGCGAGGGCTCGACCTTCTCGCTGTACGTCCCGGTGGTGCACCCGGGCCACGGCGCGGCCGCCATCGCGTACGCCGCGACGCACACGCAGCACATGCCGGAGCCGATCGAACAGGCGGCCCTGCGGCCGCACACCGCCCTCGAACCCGACGACAGCTGGCCCACGCCCACGAAGCTGGAGGAGTGGAAGGAAGGGCGCGCGGGCCGCATACTCCCGGGGCGCAGGGTGCTCATCGTCGACGACGACATCCGCAACGTCTTCGCGCTGACCCACGTCCTGAGCCGTGTCGGCATGCCCGTCCTGTACGCGGAGAACGGCCGCGAGGGCATCGAGACGCTGGAACGCAATCCGGAGGTCGACATCGTCCTGATGGACATCATGATGCCGGAGATGGACGGCTACGAAACCATGGCCGCGATCCGCCGCAGTCCCCGCTGGCGGGGTCTGCCCATCGTCGCCCTCACCGCCAAGGCCATGCCCGGGGACCGCGAGAAGGCCATCTCCCAGGGCGCCACCGACTACGTACCGAAACCAGTGGACGTGGACCAGCTGCTGGGCGTCGTCTGCGCCCTCCTGGACCCCGCAGGACCGGCAGCCGCCGAGCAGGCCACCTCCCCCGATCCAGAGACCGTCGCTCCGGAACAGCCCAGCACTCAGGGAGAAGGCGCTGTTCCGCCGGCAACCGAGTGAGGCACCGTGACCATGAGTGCAGAGGCCGTTACCGACAACCGCGCGAGCATCCTCCTTGTCGACGACATGGAGGACAACCTGATGGCGCTCGAAGCCGTCCTCGGGTCACTGAACGAGCCGTTGGTGCGCGCCCGTTCGGGTGAGGAGGCCATGAAGGCGATCCTGAGGCAACGATTCGCCGTGATCCTCCTGGACGTCCGCATGCCCGGCATGGACGGCTTCGAGACCGCGTCGAACATCAAGCGTCTCGACCAGACCAAGGACGTGCCCATCATCTTCCTGACGGGCACCGACAACGACGCGGGCTATGCCTTCCGGGGCTACGCGACGGGCGCGGCGGACTATCTCACCAAGCCGTTCGACCCGTGGGTACTGCGCGCCAAGGTCACCGTCTTCCTCGAACTGCATCGCAAGAACCGGCAGTTGGAGCGGATACTGGCCCGTGAGCAGCGCCAGTTCGACGAGTTGGGCGCGCGTCTGTCGGCGATCGAGACCCATATGGCCGCGAGCAGTCTCAAGGACGTCCTCGAACTGCGCCGCCATGTGACGCACATGGAGGAGCTGGTGCAGGAGATGCGCCGCGGCCGGGGCGTCTAGGCCACCCCGGCCGCGCACGAAAGGCCCCCGGACCCCGGGCCGCGCGCCCGCGCTCAGGCCTCGCGCGAACCCGCGTACATCTCCTCGATCAGGTGCTTGTACTCCCGCTCGACAACCGGGCGCTTCAGCTTGAGGCTGGGCGTCAGCTCGCCGTGCTCGACATCCAGGTCGCGCGGCAGGAGCCGGAACTTCTTGATGGTCTGCCAGCGCTGCAGGCCTTCGTTGAGCTGCCGCACGTAACCGTCGATGAGCTCGACCGTGGCGGGGGCGGCGACCACCTCGGCGTAGGACTTGCCCTCCTGGCCGTTCTCCTTGGCCCAGTCGAGGATGGCGGGCTCGTCGAGGGAGATCAGCGCGGTGCAGAAATTCCGGTCGGCGCCGTGCACGAGGATGTTCGAGACGTACGGACACACGGCCTTGAACTGGCCCTCGACCTCGGCGGGCGCGATGTACTTGCCGCCGGACGTTTTGATCAGGTCCTTCTTGCGGTCGGTGATCCGCAGGTAGCCGTCGACGGACAGCTCGCCGATGTCCCCGGTGTGGAACCAGCCGTCGGACTCCAGGACCTCGGCCGTCTTCTCCGGCAGCCCGTGGTAGCCCTCCATGATGCCGGGGCCGCGCAGCAGGATCTCGCCGTCGTCCGCGATGCGCACCTCGGTGCCGGGCAGCGGCTTGCCGACCGTGCCGGTGCGGTAGGCCTCGCCGGGGTTCACGAAGGAGGCCGCGGAGGACTCGGTCAGGCCGTACCCCTCCAGGATGTGGATGCCGGCGCCCGCGAAGAAGTAGCCGATCTCGGGGGCGAGCGCGGCCGACCCGGAGACGGCGGCGCGCAGCCGTCCGCCGAACGCCTCGCGCAGCTTGGAGTAGACGAGGGTGTCGGCGGCCTTGTGCTTGGCGCGCAGCCCGAAGGGCACCGAGGCGGTGCCGGTCCTGCGGAAGTTGTCCTGGCTGACCTTGGCGTACTCGCGGGAGACCTCGGCGGCCCACAGGAAGATCTTGTACTTGGCGCCGCCACCGGCCCGCGCCTTGGCCGCGACCCCGTTGTAGACCTTCTCGAAGATGCGGGGCACGGCGGCCATGTACGTCGGCTGCACGACCGGCAGATTCTCGATGATCTTGTCCACGCGGCCGTCGACGGCGGTGACGTGCCCGAGCTCGATCTGCCCGGAGGTCAGCACCTTGCCGAAGACGTGCGCGAGCGGCAGCCACAGGTACTGCACGTCGTCCGGGCCGAGCAGCCCGGTCGCCGCGATGGCCTTGGCCATGTACGACCAGTTGTCCTGCGGCAGGCGCACGCCCTTGGGGCGTCCGGTGGTGCCGGAGGTGTAGATGATCGTGGCGAGCTGGTCGGCGGTGATCGCCGCGATCCGCTCCTTGATGAGCCCCGGGTTCTTCTCCAGGTGTGCGGCGCCGCGGGCCTCCAGGTCGGCGAGCGTGAGCACCCAGCCCTCGGGGTCGCCCTCCACGGGCTCCGCGCCCTCGGCGTCGAGCACCACGACGTGCCGCAGCTCGGGCAGGTCGGCGCGCTTCTCACGCGCCTTGGCGAGCTGCGCGGCGTCCTCGGCGATCAGCACCCGGCTGCCGGAGTCGGCCAGGATGTACGCCGACTCCTCGGCGTTGGTCTGCGGGTACACGGTCGTCGTGGCCGCGCCGGCACACATGATGCCGAGGTCGCAGAGAATCCACTCGACGCGCGTGGAGGAGGCGAGGGCGACCCGGTCCTCCGACCGCAGGCCGAGCTCGATCAGCCCGGCCGCGATGGCGTGGACGCGGTCGGCGGCCTGTGCCCAGCTGAGCGTCCGCCAGTCGTCGGGGCCCTCGCCCGAGGCCGCGGGGACCGGGTAGCGGTAGGCCTCGGCGTCCGGCGTGGCCGCCACGCGCTCCAGGAAGAGATGCGCCACGGAAGGCGGACGGTTCTCGATCAAGATCTGTGTGTCGCTCACGACATCCTCCGGGCCCACGACGGTGCGGCGAACTGGCTGGCGGCTGCTTCTACGTCTGCTTCTACGTCTGCTCTTACGTGTGCTTCTTACGTCCCTGCGGCTACTTGTTTAACTTGTGAGTAACCTACGAGTGGTGATCAGAGTAGAGCTCCGACGCGCCATGCGTAAGGGGCATCTGCCTGTCACTTCCTCCAGACACCCAAACGGAACGAGCAGGCCCGCCGCAACGCGCCGCGGGCCCGGTGCGTTGCGCACCGGGCCCGCGTGGCGGCCGCTCACCCGCGGCAGGCGGCGACTACTTCTTGGCCTTGCCGGGGCCGCTGTCGTCGCTGGAGAGCACCGCGATGAAGGCTTCCTGCGGCACCTCGACGGAGCCGACCATCTTCATCCGCTTCTTGCCCTCCTTCTGCTTCTCGAGCAGCTTCCGCTTACGGGAGATGTCACCGCCGTAGCACTTGGCGAGGACGTCCTTGCGGATGGCGCGGATGGTCTCGCGGGCGATGACCCGGGAGCCGATCGCGGCCTGGACGGGCACCTCGAAGGCCTGGCGCGGGATGAGCTCGCGCAGCTTGGCGACGAGCCGCACGCCGTACGCGTACGCCGCGTCCTTGTGCGTGACGGCGGAGAAGGCGTCGACCTTGTCGCCGTGCAGCAGGATGTCCACCTTGACGAGCTGCGCGGACTGCTCGCCCGTGGGCTCGTAGTCCAGCGAGGCGTAACCACGCGTCTTGGACTTCAGCTGGTCGAAGAAGTCGAAGACGATCTCGGCGAGCGGCAGCGTGTAGCGGATCTCGACGCGGTCCTCGGAGAGATAGTCCATGCCGAGCATGACGCCGCGCCTGTTCTGGCACAGCTCCATGATCGAGCCGATGAACTCGCTGGGCGCGAGGATCGTGGCGCGCACGACGGGCTCGTACACCTCGTCGATCTTGCCCTCGGGGAATTCACTCGGGTTGGTGACCGTGTGCTCGGTGCCGTCCTCCATGATCACGCGGTAGACCACGTTCGGAGCGGTGGCGATGAGGTCGAGGCCGAACTCGCGCTCGAGCCGCTCACGGATCACGTCGAGGTGCAGCAGCCCGAGGAAGCCGACGCGGAAGCCGAAGCCGAGCGCGGCCGAGGTCTCCGGCTCGTAGACGAGCGCGGCGTCGTTGAGCTGCAGCTTGTCCAGGGCCTCGCGGAGGTCCGGGTACTCCGAGCCGTCCAGCGGATACAGGCCCGAGAAGACCATCGGCTTCGGGTCCTTGTAGCCGCCGAGCGCCTCGGTGGCTCCCTTGTGCAGGGAGGTGATCGTGTCACCGACCTTGGACTGACGGACGTCCTTCACGCCGGTGATGATGTAGCCCACCTCGCCGACGCCGATGCCGTCGGCCGGGGTCATCTCGGGCGACGACACACCGATCTCGAGCAGCTCGTGCGTGGCCCCGGTGGACATCATCCGGATCCGCTCACGCTTGTTGAGCTGGCCGTCGACGACTCGGACGTACGTCACGACGCCGCGGTAGGAGTCGTAGACCGAGTCGAAGATCATCGCGCGGGCGGGCGCGTCCGCGACGCCGACCGGCGGCGGGATCTCGGCGACGACCTTGTCGAGCAGCGCCTCGACGCCCATGCCGGTCTTCGCGGAGACCTTCAGCACGTCCTCGGGCTCGCAGCCGATGAGGTTGGCGAGCTCCTCGGAGAACTTCTCCGGCTGGGCCGCCGGCAGGTCGATCTTGTTGAGCACCGGGATGATCTTGAGGTCGTTCTCCATCGCCAGGTAGAGGTTGGCGAGAGTCTGCGCCTCGATGCCCTGGGCCGCGTCGACGAGGAGGATCGTGCCCTCACAGGCCGCGAGCGAACGCGAGACCTCGTACGTGAAGTCGACGTGTCCCGGGGTGTCGATCATGTTGAGGATGTGCGTACTGCCCTGGTCCGGGCCCTCGTTAGGGGCCCAGGGCAGACGCACCGCCTGGGACTTGATCGTGATGCCGCGCTCGCGCTCGATGTCCATCCGGTCGAGGTACTGAGCACGCATCTGCCGCTGCTCCACCACCCCGGTGAGCTGGAGCATGCGGTCGGCGAGCGTGGACTTGCCGTGGTCGATGTGCGCGATGATGCAGAAATTGCGGATCAGAGCCGGGTCGGTACGGCTCGGCTCGGGCACATTGTTAGGGGTCGCGGGCACGCAGGGTCCTGTCTCTTGAGGCGCCTGTAGCCTCGGGTCGGATCTATACGTAGCTTCCATCGTCCCATGGGTGGCGCACTGCGCTCGGTTTGGGCCGGTCCGAGGGCGGCTGGTACCGTGGACAGCTGTGTCTCGTAGCCCTCTCAAGCATCGAGGCGCGTGTCATCAAATTCATCTGCAGTACCTCTGCAGTACCTGAACCTGAAAAGGCTCTTTCGTGGCGAACATCAAGTCCCAGATCAAGCGGATCAAGACCAACGAGAAGGCGCGTCAGCGCAACAAGGCGGTCAAGTCTTCGCTGAAGACCGCGATCCGCAAGGCCCGCGAGGCCGTTGCCGCCGGTGACACCCAGAAGGCCGCCGAGCTCACGCGTGAGGCCACGCGTCAGCTGGACAAGGCCGTCTCCAAGGGCGTCATCCACAAGAACCAGGCCGCCAACAAGAAGTCGGCGCTTGCGACGAAGGCGGCGGCCCTCAAGGGCTGAAGCCCTTACCCCGGCTAGTGCGCCGGGGAGCTGATCAATCCTCCCGCGAGGGTAATTCGAGCCCTCTACCTCGAATCGCGGACAGACCACGCAGTACGCCACGCTGCGCCATTGCCCCCGGACCCACTCCGGGGGCATTGCTGTGTCCTGTCCCCGGCGAGGGGCTTCACCTGTTGCTGTGGCTGCGGCTGCGGCTGTTGCTGGGGCTGTGGCTGCGGTGGGCCGGGCTCTTCAGGGGCGCGAGAAACTGCGCGACCAGCCACGGGCAACCCGCACACGCATCGAGCCGCAGAGGCCGTGGCTGCGGTGGGCCGGGCTCTTCAGGGCCGCGAGGAACCGCGCGACCAGCCACGGGCAACCCGCACACGCATCGAGCCGCAGAGGCCGTGGCTGCGGTGGGCCGGGCTCTTCAGGGGCGCGAGGAACTGCGCGACCAGCCACGGGCTACCCGCAGGGAATGAACCGCCAGCCTGTGCGGAGCACTAATGGCGGCCGGAGCGAGCCGCACGCGCAATGGCGACGACGGCCTTCTCCAACGCGTACTCCGGATCATCGCCCCCGCCCTTGACCCCCGCATCGGCCGCCGCCACCGCGGTGAGCGCCGCGGCCACCCCGTCCGGCGTCCAGCCTCGCATCTGCTGGCGCACACGGTCGATCTTCCAGGGCGGCATGCCCAGCTCACGGGCGAGGTCGGCGGGCCGGCCGCCGCGCGCGGACGAAAGCTTCCCGATCGCCCGGACACCCTGCGCGAGGGCACTCGTGATCATGACGGGAGCGACCCCGGTCGCGAGGGACCAGCGCAACGCCTCGAGCGCCTCCGCGGCCCGCCCCTCGACGGCCCGGTCGGCCACGGTGAAGCTGGAGGCCTCCGCGCGACCCGTGTAGTACCGCCCGACGACCGCTTCGTCGATCGTGCCCTCGACGTCCGCCGCCAGCTGGGAGACCGCGGAGGCGAGCTCCCGCAGATCGCTGCCGATCGAGTCGACGAGCGCCTGGCACGCCTCGGACGTCGCCGAACGGCCGATCGTGCGGAACTCGCTCCGCACGAACGACAGCCGGTCCGCCGGCTTGGTCATCTTGGGGCAGGCGACCTCGCGGGCCCCCATCTTGCGCGCGGCGTCGAGCAGGCCCTTGCCCTTCGCGCCGCCCGCGTGCAGCAGGACGAGAGTGATCTCCTCGACCGGCGAGGCGAGATACGCCTTGACGTCCTTGATCGTGTCCGCCGACAGATCCTGCGCGTTCCGCACGACGACGACCTTGCGCTCGGCGAAGAGCGACGGGCTGGTCAGCTCGGCGAGCGTGCCGGGCTGCAACTGGTCGGGGGTGAGGTCGCGCACGTCCGTGTCCGCGTCGGACGCCCGGGCGGCCGCGACCACCTGCTGCACGGCGCGGTCGAGGAGCAGATCCTCCTGCCCCACGGCGAGCGTGAGGGGAGCGAGCGGATCTGACATGTCGGCGGTATCTGTCTTCCTGGCCATCGCCGACAAGCATCCCACGCGGCACTGACACCCCGCCCCGAGCCGCCCGTCCCTGTGGCGGAGAATGGGCCGGTGACCGATGTACGACATGTCCTGGTGCTGCCCGACCGCGACGCCGCGGAGGCGGTGTCCGAAGAACTCCCCGACCGTTTCGGCGTGGCCGAGGAACCCCAGCTCGTCCGCGACGCCCTGGCTGGGGAGGACGACGCCGAGGACGCCCAGTGGCTGGTGGTCGTCGAGGACCCCGAGTCCCGCCTCGACCCCGCTGCCCTCGATGAACTCGCCGCCGAACACGAGGGCTGGCTCGAAGCCCCGTAGTGAACGGCGGCCGGTCCGTCCGGCCGTCAGCCCGGCGGGGGGCGGTCAGCCTGTCTTGGGGATCACCTGGATGTCGAGGTCGATCGTGATGCTGTGTCCGACGGCGGCGATACCGCGCGCGAGCATCGTCTGCCAGGTGATCGTGAAGTCGTCGCGGTGCAGTTCGGTGCCGGCGCGGCAGGCGACCCGGGTCTCACCCTCGAGTCCCTTGCCGATCCCGAGGTACTCCGTGTCGAGCGTGACCGTGCGCGTCACGCCGTGCAGCGTCAAGCCGCCGGACACCGCCCAGCGGCTGCCGCCCTTGTGGACGAAGCGGTCGCTGTAGAACTCCATCGTCGGGAAGCGCGCGACGTCCAGGAAGTCACCGGAACGCAGGTGGTCGTCGCGCATCGTGACCCCGGTGTCGATGGAGGACGCGTCGATGACGACATGCATCGCTGACTCCTCCATCCGCTCGCCCATCCGGATCGCACCCGCGAAGCTGTTGAACCGGCCGCGGATGCGGGCGAGCCCGATGTGCCGCGCGGTGAAGGCGACCGAGGAGTGCAGGGGGTCGATCTCCCAGTCGCCGGGCTCGGGCAGCGCCGGGGGCTGGGCGACCTGGAGCGTCACGTCGCCGAGCGAGGCGTGCGCGTCCTCCGCGACCGTCGCGCTCGCCCGGTACGGAGTGAACCCCTCCGCCGAGACCGCGAGACGGTAGTCCCCCGCCGGAACAGCCGTGATGAACGAGCCGAAGGGGTCCGTGCCCCCACTGACGACCTTGCGGCCCATGGCATCGCTGACGGCGAACTCCGCGTTCCGCACGGGCTCATTGACCGGGTCGAGCACCCGGCAGCTGAGCACCCCCGCGCTCGACGGAATCGTGAGCGCCGACAAGGGTCCCGTCCGTCCAGCCAGATTCGTACGGTTTCCCAGCCAACGGCCGAACACGTGCGACACACCCCCGCCTTACTTGACAACACCTGCAAACTGCAACGAAGAGGCATTCGATCACCGTTGCGGCTTTCGATGCAACACGGACCCAGATCACGGGAATGCTACCGATGCGCCGGGAAGTGTCATGACTGGCCCAACTGACCCGAATTGGCCACCTAGCCTTTTACATATCCCCAGCTCAGGGCCGTGTTCCCCTCGGTAGCCCCGCCGGGAGGGGCGCGGAGAGGCGGCAGTAGAAAGGCGGCCGTAGAGACGCGGGGCGTCTGCGTGGGCGAGGATCAGACGGCCACCCTCACGGCGGTCGGGTGGCCACTCCGAGCCGCGGTGCCGACCGGGAGCCCGAGCCCACCACCGCGATCGCGCCCTCCGTGTCCGTACGCACCACCTGCGCACCCCCGGCCCGCAGCGCCGCCAGGGTGACGGGCGACGGATGTCCGTACGAGTTGTCGGCGCCGCAGGAGATCAGGGCCAGCCGAGGCGCCGCCCTGCGCAGGAGCCCCGGATCCTGGTGAGCCGATCCGTGATGGGCGACCTTGAGCACGTCCACGGAAGCGAGCGACGCGGCGGCCGGGGTGCGCAACAGCGCTCGCTGTGCGGGCGGCTCCAGGTCCCCGAGGAGCAGCAGGGTCAGCCCTCCCGTCCGTACGAGCAGAGTGACACTCGCGTCGTTCGGCCCGTCGGGGCGCGGCACCGATCCTGCCGGGGGCCAGATCACCTGCCAGTCCAGGGGGCCCGCCCGGCGCCGCTCCCCCGCCGCCGCCTGAACCACCGGAACCCGCGCCGCCGCGGCGTGCTCCCGCACGAACGCGGCCTGCTCCGGCGGCTCCTGGAACCCCGTCGTCTGGATCTCCCCCACCTCGCGTCCTCGCAGCACCCCCGGCAGCCCCGCGACGTGGTCGGCGTGGAAGTGCGTGAGCAGGACGAGCGGCACGCGCGTGATCCCCAGCGAACGCAGACAGCGGTCGGCCGCCACCGGGTCGGGCCCCGCGTCGACCACCACCCCCGCGCCGTCGCCCGCCGCGAGCACCGCGGCATCGCCCTGCCCGACATCGCACATCGCCAGGCGCCATCCCGGTGGCGGCCAGCCCGCGATCACCCGGGTGACCGGCGGGGGCTGGACGACCACGAGGAAGAGCAGCGCGGCACAGGCGGCGGCCACCCATGGGTGTCGCACGACCCTGCGTCCCGCCAGGACGAGGACCACGGTGACGACCGCGAGCAGGAACCCGCCACGCCAGCCGCCCGGCCAGTCGACCCCGCTCCCGGGCAGCGCCGCCCCGGTACGGGCGATCCCCGCGATCCACTCGGTGGGCCAACTCGCGCCCCAGGCAAGGACCTTGGCGGCAGGCATCGCCACCGGCGCCGCGGCCAGCGCCGCGAAGCCGAGCACTGTGGCGGGCGCGACCGCGAACTCCGCGAGGAGATTGCACGGCACCGCGACCAGGCTCACCCGGGCCGCGAGGGCGGCGACGACGGGCGCGCACACCGCTTGCGCCGCCGCCGCTGCGGCCAACGCGTCCGCGAGGCGTGGCGGGATCCCCCGCCTGCGCAGGGCGGCTCCCCAGCGCGGCGCGAGGGTGAGCAGGGCGCCGGTGGCCAGGACGGAGAGCAGGAAGCCGTAACTCCGGGCGAGCCACGGGTCGTACAGGACGAGCAGCAGGACCGCCGTGGCCAGCGCGGGGATGAGGGATCTGCGCCGCCCGGTGGCGATGGCGAGGAGGGCGATCAGCCCGCAGGCCGCGGCCCGCACCACACTCGGATCCGGTCGGCAGACGATGACGAACCCGAGCGTGAGCACCCCGCCGAGCACCGCCGTCGTACGCAGCGGAACACCGAGCTTCGGCGCCAGGCCGCGCCTCTCGATCCGTTGGGCGGTGCCCTGCGGGCCGATGAGCAGGACCAGGACGATCGTGAGGTTCGCGCCGCTCACGGCAAGCAGGTGCGTGAGGTCGGTCGCCCGGAAGGCCTGGTCGAGCTCGGCCGGCACGCGGGAGGTGTCCCCGATGACGAGCCCGGGGAGCAGGGCGCGGGCATCGGCCGGCAGGCTGTCCGTGGCCTCCCGCAGCCCGCCCCGCAGCCGCCCGGCGAGCCGCTGCGGCCCGGACGGTGCCCCGACCACCCGTGGCGGCCGCTCCCCCGACACCCGGAGCACCGCGGCGGTCTTGCCCCTCTCCGTCAGCGGCGGGGCGAGTCGGGCCTGCACGCGCACCCGGGTCGACGGGAGCAACGCGAGCCAGTCCGCACGGGGCCCGGCACCGGACCGGGCCCCCGCATCTCCTGCACCTTTTCCAGAATCCGTACTCCCCGTCCGCACCACGACCAGGACGGGCGTGCGTGTCGCAGTCGATGTGCCGTCCGCCTCCGTGACACGGAGGACTTCGGCGTCCAGGACGACGGCGGGCGGCATCGTGTGCGCGCTCGCGACACGGGGACGGGTGCGCCGGGGGTCGGAGGTGACCTCCAACTCCGCTTCCACCTGCGCGTACTCACCCGCCAGAGCCGGGACCGGACCACGGCGCAGATCCGCCCCGTGCAGCGCCGCGGAGGCCGTCGCCCCGGCCGCGCAGAGCAGAACCGCGGCCACCGAGAGCCTTCCCCATGGCCGCCGCCCCACCGCCCGCCCGGGACCTCCGGCGTCCCGCACCCGTCTCCCCCGGGCCGTCCACGTCACCATCAGCGCCCCGGCCACCAACACGCAGCCTGTCACCGTGGCCAACGCCCACCGGGTCGGCACGTCCAACATCAGCGCGGCCGACGCCCACGCCGCCAACGCGGGCGGCACCAGCCGGAGGTCGGCCGGGCCCTCCTGCCGAGGGTTCGAGGCACCGAGCCGGTGGCCCGACGCAAGGTGAACTGCCGCGCGCGTCATGGCCGTACGAGATCTTGAAGGTCGGCGAAGCGCCGGTCGCCGATGCCGTTGACCTCGCGGAGCTCTTCGACGGAGCGGAAACCGCCGTGCTCCGCGCGGTAGTCGATGATGTGCTGCGCCAGCACGGGTCCGACGCCCGGCAGTTGGTCGAGTTGCTCCGGGGTCGCCGTGTTCAGGCCGATCGGCCCGGTGGCGGCCGCCCCTCCAACGCCACCCGCTCCTCCCGTTCCACCCACTCCTCCCGTCCCCGCGCCCGTGCCCGCGCCTGCTCCACCGGCCCCGGCGGCCGCCGCAGGGCCTCCGACCACCACCTGTTCGCCGTCCATGAGGAACCGCGCCCGATTGAGCCCGCCCGTCTCAGTACCCGGCCGGACACCACCGGCGGCCCGCAGGGCGTCGGCCACCCGGGACCCGGCGGGCAGCCGCTGAACACCCGGGCGGCGGACCTTCCCGCTGACGTCCACGACGATCACACCCCCGGCAGCACCGCCGGCCGCCGCGCCACCCGGGCCACCCCCGTCCGCCGACGCCCGCCCCGCCTGCGCCGGAACTCCCGGCGACGGAGCCGGTTCCGCACCCCGGTCAGGGGCGCTGCCCGCCGCACGCACGACCTCGGGCGGCCGCACGGACTGGGTCCGCCCCGTCCAGAAGTGCTGCACGGCGAAGACGGCCGCGACGGCGAGGACCACGACGAGCGCGACCACGCTGCGCCGCTCCAGACCGCACCGCGACTGCAGCCACACGGGGAGCCGCTCCCGGACGGCGAGCCCCATCCGCTCGCGCCGCGAAGAGCCCGGCCCCACCGCCTCCGGCCCCGCCGCCTCCGACCCCTGGGCCGATACGGGCTGCGGCCCCTGTTCCGAGACAGACTGCGGCGCCTCCGCCTGGCCCCGCGCCTCCGCTTCCCGCGCCCACCCGGGCACGGGCACACGCGGCGCGGCGGCGCGTTGCCCGGCCCGGGCCTCGCCCACCGGCACCGCATCCGGAGCCGCCACGTCCAGCCGCGGAGAACGCGGGTGACTCCTCGAAGGCTGTGAGGGCCGTGAAGGCCGCGAAGAGGGAGAAGAGGGCGTCAGAGAAGGCGTCGGAGGAGGCGGCTGCGGCTCCGCGAAGAGGCTCTCCGCACGCAGCCGGACCGCCTCCGCCGAGGCGCGTCTGCGACGGGCCCGATCACGGGCGTGACGGTGGCTCGCGCGACCGTCGGACGCGGGGCCGCGACCGGGGCCGCTCGATGCGGAAGCTGTCCTGGGAAGTGGTCGAAGTGCCATGCCGACGACGTTAGGCACAGCGGAAGAAAGTTGTTGATCTTGCTCAATTTCCGTGGATTACTCGGCAGTTGTGGATATCTCCGTCACCCACACGTGGGAAATCAGGGCCACACCTCACCGCTCGAACCGAGCAGCCGGCCTCACCGCTCGAACCGAGCAGTCAACCTCACCGCGGCGAGACCACGGCCCCCAGCAACCCCGGCCCCGTGTGCGCCCCGATCACCGCGCCGACCTCGCTGACGTGCAGCTCCGCAAGGCCCGGCACCCGTTCCCTGAGCCGCTCAGCGAGTACCGACGCCCGCTCCGGTGCCGCCAGATGATGCACCGCGATGTCGACCTCGCCGGTACCGGCGCGCTCGACCACGAGCTCCTCGAGCCGGGCGATCGCCTTCGACGCCGTCCGTACCTTCTCCAGCATGTCGATGCGGCCGCCGTCCAGCTTCAGCAGCGGCTTGACGGCGAGCGCGGAGCCCAGCAGCGCCTGTGCGGCGCCGATGCGGCCGCCCCTGCGCAGATAGTCGAGGGTGTCGACGTAGAAGTACGCGGACGTGCCTGCGGCCCGCTTCTCCGCGGCCGCCACCACCTCCTCCGCCGAGTCGCCGGCCTCGGCGGCCTGAGCCGCCGCGAGGGCGCAGAAGCCCAGGGCCATCGCGACCATGCCGGTGTCCACCACCCGCACCGGCACCGGCGCTTCCTTCGCGGCGAGGACCGCGGCGTCGTACGTACCGGAGAACTCGGCGGACAGATGCAGCGAGACGATGGCCGTGGCACCCGCCTCGGCGGCCTTCCGGTACGTCTCCGCGAAGAGCTGGGGGCTGGGCCGGGACGTCGTCACCGACTTCCGCTTCTGCAGCGCCAGGGCGAGCGAGCGGGCCGAGATCTCGGTGCCCTCCTCCAGCGCCTGATCCCCGAGGACCACGGTCAGGGGCACCGCGGTGATGCCGTGCCGGTCCATCGTCGCCTGCGGCAGGTAGGCCGTTGAATCCGTGACGATCGCGACATGGCGGGACATGAGCTGGAGATTACCTGTCTGCGCCGTCGGGCGGCAGTCCGGCCCCTGCCCGCCCGGCTCCCCGGACGTCCCGTCCGCCACCGGGCGGATCAGGTCGTGCTCTCGGGCTTGGCCTTCTTCTCCCACGGATACGTCGGCCTCGCGGCGGGCGGAGTGATCGCGGGCCGCGTCGCCTCCTGGGCGGTCTGCCGGGCGGAACCGGACGGCTCGGACCAGGTCTGCTCGGCGTCCTTGCCCGCCTCCGTCGTGGGCTCGGGCCACGCGGCGGGAGGTGCCTGGGCGGGCGAAGGCTCCGTCGTCCAGTGCCGCAGGGCGCCCGCCTCCATGTCGATCTGCGTGCTCAGCGAGTCCAGGTCGTCGTTCGCGAACCGGCGGGCCCGGTCGCGCGCCGACCACCGCAGGGAGTCCGCCGCCTTCTTGATCTGCTCCGTGCGCTCCCGCATCTCGGGGAGCCGCTCGGCCAGAGCGGCCTTGTCCGGGTCGCGCTCCAGACGCCGCAGCTCGTCGTCCAGCTCGTGCCCGTGGACGCTGAGGCGGTTGAAGAGCTCCAGGGTCTCCTTCAGCGAGGCGTCTTCGGCGGCGCCCGCTTGCAGGACGTCCTGCGTGGCCCGCATGGACGTGCGCAACGAGAGGCGCAGCTGGGCCAGTTCAGCCGCGGTGCCGACCTGGGCGAAGCTCTTCGCCCGGAGTGTGGTGTCCTCCACCGTCCTGCGGGCCTCCAGGATGGTGCGGTCCACGCCCCGCTTGGCCGCCCGGACCGCCTTCACCGTCATGTAGACACCCAGCACCAAGAACAGCACGAAAAGCAGCGCCACGACTGCGCCCACGGCTCCCATGACGCTCCTCTCTCCGCATCCAGTCCAGCGCGCTCCAGCGATGTCCGCTCCAGCGACTCCTCCACCGTAAACGGAGAAGGCAGGTCGGAGGTTCCAGCGGAACCCCCAACCTGCCCGTAGGGGAAGACCCCTATGCCGCTAGGCACGCACGTCGTTACGCGGGAACGATGTTCACCAGCTTCGGCGCCCGCACGATCACCTTGCGGATGCCCGCGCCGTCCAGCGCCGCCACGACCTTCTCGTCGGCCAGCGCCACCTTCTCCAGCTCGGCGTCGGAGATCGACGGGGAGACCTCCAGGCGCGCCTTGACCTTGCCCTTGATCTGCACGACGCAGGTCACGGACTCGTCGACGACGTACGCCGGGTCGGCGACGGGGAAGTCGTGGTGGACGACCGTGTCGGTGTGGCCCAGCTTGCGCCACAGCTCCTCGGCGATGTGCGGGGCCAGCGGCGCGATCAGCAGCACCAGGCGCTCGGCGACGGACTTCGGCACCGCGCCGCCCACCTTCGTCAGGTGGTTGTTCAGCTCGGTGATCTTGGCGATGGCGGTGTTGAACCGCATGCCGTCCAAGTCCTGGCGCACGCCGTCGATCGCCTTGTGCAGGGCGCGCAGGATGCCCTCGTCGATGTCGCTCTCGGCGACGTCGGCGACGGTGACCTCACCCGTCGACTCGTCGACGATCAGACGCCACAGCCGCTGCAGCAGGCGGTACTGGCCGACCACCGCGCGCGTGTCCCAGGGGCGTGACACGTCCAGGGGGCCCATCGCCATCTCGTACAGGCGCAGGGTGTCCGCGCCGTACTCGTCGCAGATCTCGTCCGGCGTGACGGCGTTCTTCAGGGACTTGCCCATCTTGCCCAGCTCGCGCTTGACCGGCTCGCCCTCGAAGAAGAACTTTCCGTCGCGCTCCTCGACCTCGGTGGCCGGCACCGGGAAGCCGCGGCTGTCCCGGTAGACGTAGGCCTGGATCATGCCCTGGTTGTACAGCTTGTGGAACGGCTCGGCGGACGAGATGTGGCCCAGGTCGAACAGGATCTTCGACCAGAAGCGGGCGTACAGCAGGTGCAGCACGGCGTGCTCGGCGCCGCCCACGTACAGGTCGACGCCGCCGGTCGGCTGCCCCTCACGCGGGCCCATCCAGTACTGCTCGACGGCGGGGTCGACCAGCTGCTGGTCGTTGTGCGGGTCCAGGTAGCGCAGCTCGTACCAGCAGGAACCCGCCCAGTTGGGCATGGTGTTGGTCTCGCGGCGGTACCGCTTGGGGCCGTCGCCCAGGTCCAGGGTGACGTTGACCCAGTCCTCGTTGCGGGACAGCGGCGTCTCCGGAGAGGTGTCCGCGTCGTCCGGGTCGAAGGTGCGCGGGGAGTAGTCGTCGACCTCCGGCAGCTCCAGGGGCAGCATCGACTCGGGCAGCGAGTGGGCGATGCCGTCCTCGTCGTAGACGATAGGGAAGGGCTCGCCCCAGTAGCGCTGGCGGCTGAACAGCCAGTCGCGCAGGCGGAAGTTGACGGTGCCCTCGCCGATGCCGCGGGTGGCCAGCCAGCCGGTGATGCGGGCCTTGGCGCCCGCGACGTCCATGCCGTCCAGGGAGATCTCCTCGTTCGAGGAGTTGGTCAGCTTCGCCTCGTAGGAGGAGAAGGCGTCGTCCCAGGTCCTGGTGTCGGTACCGCGGCCGTCGGACGGCTCGACGACGCAGTGCATCGGCAGGTGGAAGGCGCGCGCGAAGGCGAAGTCGCGGCTGTCGTGCGCCGGGACGGCCATGATCGCGCCGGTTCCGTAACCCATCAGTACGTAGTCGGCGATGAAGACGGGGACCTGCTCGCCGTTGACCGGGTTGGTGGCGTAGACGCCGGTGAAGACGCCGGTCTTCTCCTTGGCGTCGGCCTGGCGCTCCACGTCGGACTTGGCGGCGGCGAAGGCGCGGTACTTGGCGACGGCCTCGGCCGGCGTGGCGTGCCCGCCGGTCCACACCTCGTGGGTGCCCTCGGGCCAGGCCTCGGGGATGACCTTGTCGACCAGGTCGTGCTCGGGCGCCAGGACCATGTAGGTCGCGCCGAACAGGGTGTCCTGGCGGGTGGTGAAGACGGTGATGGCGTCGCCCTCGGTGCCCACGGGGAAGTTCACGCGGGCGCCTTCGGAGCGGCCGATCCAGTTGCGCTGCTGCAGCTTGATGGCCTCGGGCCAGTCCAGCGCGTCCAGGTCGTCCAGCAGGCGGTCGGCGTACGCCGTGATGCGCATGTTCCACTGGCGCAGCTTGGCCTTGAAGACGGGGAAGTTGCCGCGCTCGGAACGGCCGTCGGCGGTGACTTCCTCGTTGGCCAGGACGGTGCCCAGGCCGGGGCACCAGTTGACGGGCGCGTCGGAGGCGTAGGCCAGGCGGTACTGGCTCAGCACGTCCGCGCGCTCGGCGGCGTCCAGCTCGCTCCACGCGCGCGTGGTGCCCGGTACGGCACGCTCACCGCTGTCGAACTGCGCGACCAGGTCGGCGATCGGGCGGGCCTTCGCGGCGTCGGCGTCGTACCAGGAGTTGAAGATCTGGACGAAGATCCACTGGGTCCACTTGTAGTACTCGGGGTCGATCGACGCGAACGAACGGCGCTTGTCGTGGCCCAGGCCCAGCGCGCGCAGCTGGGCCTTCATGTTCGCGATGTTGGCCTCGGTGGAGACCCGCGGGTGGGTGCCCGTCTGGACGGCGTACTGCTCGGCGGGCAGGCCGAAGGCGTCGAAGCCCAGGGTGTGCAGGACGTTGTGGCCGGTCATGCGCTGGAAGCGCGCGAAGACGTCCGTGGCGATGTACCCCAGGGGGTGGCCGACGTGCAGGCCCGCTCCGGAGGGGTACGGGAACATGTCCATGATGAACTTCTTGGGCTTGCCGACCAGGGCGGCCTCGGCCTCGTCCCGCGCGGCCATGTCGCCGCTCGGGTTCGGCGCCTCGTAGGTGCCGTCGGCGTCCCAGAAGTCCTGCCAGCGTGCCTCGATCTCAGCGGCCAGAGCGGCCGTATAGCGGTGCGGCGCGGCCACCTCGGAGGCGGCAGCAGAATTCGTCTCGCTCATGATCCTCAAAGCTCCATCGATCGTCTCTGCCTACGGAATTGGCCTGCTGGCCAAATAAAAATGCCCCTCGCACAGGAGGGGACGCCGCGCCGATTCCGACCGCGATTCACCGGCGGTCGGGACTGATCAGCGCGGCCCGCTAAGCAGAAGGCGTACGGCACGCATGGCGTCAGGGTACCGCAGCCCTCCCGCGGCCCGCGACGAGCTTCCGTCCACGACGCCCGGGTACCCGGGAATCCCTCCCATCTTCGGCCGTTCCCCGACCGGGCGCCGAGCTTTGGCCAAGGGTTACCCCGCGTACCGACCGCTATCGGGGCAACACCAAGATCGGGTCGCACTTTGATAACAACGCAATAACTCAAAGCCCGTACCCACCGGTATGGAGCGACTTAGCATGCGGCGGGACCGAACCATTTCGGAGCCGCCCCCATGAACCCTCTGCACCCGCACCGCAAGAGCCGTTCCCTCCCCCGTTCGTCACCCCGGCCGTCGCCTCGTCCGCCCTCTCCACCGCTCTCGCCGTTCCCGAACCCGTCCTCCGGTGCCTTTCCGCTGTCACGGGCCCTGAGCGCCGGAGCGCTGTTCCTGATACCCCTGCTCGTCTTCGCGGGCGGTGACGGTCTGCGGGCCGCCATCGACTTCACCGCCGGCGTCCTCTCCCTGGTCTCGCTGACCGCCGCCGTCATCTGGGGCCTGGTCGCCACGGACCGCCTGTTCCTGCACCCCCGCCAGCGCCTGCTCGCCCAGGCCGTGCACCGCGCCACCGCGGTCGCCTCCGTCGGCTTCCTGCTGCTGCACGGCACCGTCAAGGTCGCGCTCGACCACGTGTCCCTGTTCGGTGCCCTGATGCCGTTCGGACTCGGCGTCACCGGCAGCGCCGGGCTGATCGGCCTCGGCTCGCTCGCGGGCTTCCTCATGATCACCACGGCCGTCACCGGCGCCCTGCGCAGTGCCTTCGCCTCCCCCGCGCGGATCGCCTCGCGCTGGCGGGCACTGCACATGCTCGCCTACCCCGCCTGGTGCGCGGGGCTGATCCACGGCCTGTACGCGGGCCGCCCGCCGAAGCCATGGGTGATCGCCCTGTACTCCCTGTGCCTGGTCGGGGTCGCCGGCGCCGTCGCGCTGCGCGCCGCCCCACGCCCGGTCAAACGGAAGGTCGCCGCCCGGATTCTGGCCCTGCTCGAACCGGAACGTGGCGCCCCGCCCCGGCGGGAGCCACCCGCGCGGGACACCGCCTCCACCCCACTGCCCGGCACGAACACCCCCACCCCCGCTCCGGAGCCGGTCGTCGGCATCTCGGCGGCCTACCGTGCGCTGACCCCCACCACACCCCCGCACCCCACGGCCCCACCGCCCCGTGCCGACCCCACAGGGCGCTGGCCCGCGCCCTGCCCGCCGCTGCCGACCGAGTCCCCCTACGCGGCACCCCAGCCCACCTACGACACCACCCCTCAGCCCGTCTACGACCCCTCGTACGACGCACCCCTCGACCCCGCGTACGACAGTGGCCCCGCCACCGAACCGCTGCCCCGGCCCTTCCAGGCCCCCGGCTCGGGCGAGCCCTGGAACGCCGCCACCGGAGGCCACCCGTGAACGCCGCACTGCCCGACGTCCCCGAAGTCCGAGTCGTCGGCCTGCCCCTGCTCACCTCCGGCTTCGACCTCGTCGAACGCCTCGACCTCGCCATGCACCTGAAGGTGCACGGCCCCCTGGAACCCATGGCCGGCGAGCCCCTCGCCCGACTCGCCGAGCACATCTCGCTGCGCGGCCGCGGGGGCGCGGGCTTCCCCTTCGCCCAGAAGCTGCGGGCCGTCGCAGAAGCGGCGATACGCCGCGGCGTACGCCCCGTGGTCGTCGTCAACGGCAGCGAGGACGAGCCCGCCTGCCGCAAGGACACCGTCCTGATCAACCGCGCCCCGCACCTCATCCTCGACGGCGCCCTGCTCGCCGCCGAGGCCCTGGGCGCCCGCACGCTGGTCATCGGCGTGACCCGCGACTCCACCGAGGCCTCGATGCGCACCGCTCTGGCCGAGCGGGGTCTCGGCAACCGGCGCGGGCCGGCCCTTCGCGCGCGCGTGCAGCGCAATCCGGTGCGCATGGTCACCGGAGAGTCCTCCGCCCTCGTCCGTTCGGCGGACGGCGGCCCTCCCCTGCCGCCGGGCCGCAAGGTGCGAACGTCCGACTCCGGAGTGGGCGGCGCCCCCACCCTGCTCTCCAACGCGGAGACGTTCGCGCACCTCGCCGTCGCCGCGCGGGCGGGCGCCGACCGCTACTGCCGCACCGGTCTGCGCGACGAGCCGGGCACCGTCCTGTTGACCCTCTCCGGAGCGGTCGCGCGGCCGATGGTCCTCGAGGTGCCCACCGGAGTGCCCCTGCGGTACGTCCTCCAGCTCGCCGGAGCGCCCGCACTCCCCCAGGGCGTGCTGACGGGCGGCTATCACGGCAAGTGGCTCGACGGCGTGACAGCACACGAGGCGGTCGTCTCACGCGCCTCCCTGGACGCCTGCGGGGGCGCGCTCGGCGCGGGCGCGATCCTGCCCATCGGCGAGGGCACCTGCCCGCTCGGCGAGTCGCTGCGCGTCGCACACTGGCTGGCCGCCGAGAGCTCGGGGCAGTGCGGCCCCTGCTACCTCGGCCTGCCCGCGGCGGCCCGCGGCCTCGCCGACGTCCTGGCGGGCGGCGGGCCGACCGCTCTCGAAGCGCTGCGCGAGGTGACCCGGGCCGTGAAGCGGCGCGGCGCGTGCAAGCACCCGGACGGCTCGGCGGCCTTCCTGGAGTCGTCGATCTCGGCGTTCACGGACGACCTCGCGGCACATGTCCTGGGCGCGGGCTGCGGCCGCCCCGTGGAGGGAATCCTGCCTCTACAGGAGGACGTGTCCCAGGCGGAGGCGCCCAGTGGCCGCAAGCTCGCCGTCGACTGGACGCTCTGCCAGGGCCACGGTCTGTGCGCGGACATCGTCCCGGAGCTGATCCAGCTCGGCCCTGACGGCTTCCCCTCGGTGGCGGAAGCGTCCGTACCGCGGTACTCCGAAGCGCGTGCCACACGCGCGGTACGCCGATGCCCCGCGCTCGCGCTGCGCATCGAGGAGGCCCCCGGGGCGTCGCCTCAGGCCCGCCGGACGGTCCCGGCAGCCCTCCCGCCGGGCCGGGGCCGCCGGGCGCTCGGCAGCGGAAGGCAGTGACGGACAAAAAGGAGCAACGAAAAGAGCGGGCCACCCGATCCGGGTGGCCCGCTCATATCCTGTGGAGCTAAGGAGAATTGAACTCCTGACCTCCTGCATGCCATGCAGGCGCTCTACCAACTGAGCTATAGCCCCTTGCTTGTCCGCCCGGTTTCCCCGGCGGCTCCGCCAACATTACACGGTCATACCCGTGCTCCACCAAATCGTTTCCGGTCTGGACGGATACGCCCGGTACTGTCAGCCTTCGTGACCGTGATCGCGCTCGCCGCCACCCGCCGTCGTGTGCCTCTGGCCGCCGGGATCTGCCTGCTCTCCTTCACGGCCTTCTGGGCCGCGCAGCGCGCCGCCGACGTCTCGATGATCGACCTGATGGTCTACCGGGCCGAGGGCGAGACTGTGCGCGCGGGCGGAGACCTGTACGCGCTGCGCACCACCAAGGCCCATCTGCCCACCACCTACCCGCCGTTCGCCGCACTGCTCTTCACTCCGTTGACGCTGCTGGACACGGCGGCCATGCGCACGCTCGCGACGCTGGGCAACCTGCTGCTCCTGGTCGTCTTCGTGCACCTCTCCCTCCGGCTGATCCACGGAGGGCAGGGAGGCCGAGGCGAGCGGGGAGAGCCGGGGAAGCGGCACGCGCGCGTGGAGAGCGCCCTGTGGGCGTCCGCCCTCGCCGTCTGGTGCGAGCCGGTGTGGACGACGCTGCGCTACGGGCAGATCAACCTGCTGCTCGCCGTCCTCGTCCTGTGGGATCTGTCCCGGCGCCCCGGTCACCGCTGGGCGGGCGCGGGCATCGGGGTCGCGGCGGCGATCAAGCTCACGCCGGCACTCTTCGCGGCGCTCCTGATGTTCACGGGGGCCGCGGAAGCGCTGCGGCGCGGGCCGTGGCGGCCTGCTGTGCGGCAGGCGTGCTTGGCGGCCGCCTCCTTCGCCGGTGCGACGCTCCTCGCGGCCGCCGCCCTGCCGTACGACTCGTGGCGCTTCTGGACGCGGATGGTCTTCGAGGCGGGCCGGGTCGGGTTCGCCGAGGACACCGCGAACCAGTCGCTGCGCGGCGTCCTGGCCCGACTCCTGCACACCGGGGAGCCCGGCGCCCGCTGGGTCCTTGCCGCCGCCGTGGCCGGTGCGCTGGGTCTCGCGGTCGCGGTGACCGCCGCGCTGCGCGGGGAACGGGCCTGGGCCGCCCTCGCCTGCGCGGCGACGGCGCTCCTGGTGAGTCCGGTGTCGTGGTCGCACCACTGGGTGTGGTGCGTGCCGATGGTGCTGCTCCTGGCGGCCGAGGCGGAGCGCCGGGGCGGCCCGGCGCGGTGGGCGGTCGCCGGGGCCTCGTCCCTCGTCTTCTGTTCGTACGCCCTGTGGTGGGTGCCGCACGGACCGCACGGAGCGGGGCGGCTCGAACTCGCCCAGGACTATGGCCAGATGACGTTGTCCGCCCTCTACGTAGTGACCGCTTTCGCGTTTCTCCTGGTCGCGGTCACGCGGTCGCGAACGAGTAGAACCGCTTGAGCGTGCAGTGCTCGTCCAGCAGCCTGCCGTAGATCGGCTCCCCTTCAAGTTCGCGGTACGTCTCGATGGGGTCGCCTTTTATGATCAGCGCCCGTGCGCACTCCTCGCACCAGTATTGGTACTCCTGGTTGACCGGTTCCATGTCGCGGACGATCGGTGTGCCACTGCCGCACCAGTCGCATTTCCGCCTGTGTGCACCCATCGATCAGCTCCAGCTGTGGCCGCAGGCGGTGCAGACGTACGAGACTCCGCCGTTGTCACCGAGTACTTGGGCGACGTGGGACGAGCCGCAGGAAGGGCAGTCGAGGAGCGTGCGGGGCACGGACCGTTCTCGTACGGCCGCCGCTTCGGAGAGGTGGTCGACCTCTCCGAGGATGCTCGCAGGCATCGCGCTCTCCCTCCCTCGGGCTGCGTCCCCTTCCGGCCGTCCGATTCTGCCACGCTCCGAGCGACCCGGTCAGCGACGCATTCGTACCAGTCCGGACACGGCGCCCGGTGCGGCCACCGCACCCGGCGCACAGGTGCACGCCAAGAGCGCGCTCCGGATGAATACGCCCCAGGCACCCCACACGACTCAAGCCGGTTCGGGGTAACAGGAAAATCCCGCCCCCTGATGGGGACGGGATTTCCGGGACTGTGGAGCTAAGGAGAATTGAACTCCTGACCTCCTGCATGCCATGCAGGCGCTCTACCAACTGAGCTATAGCCCCTTGTGTTCTTCCCGCTCGGCGGGCGAACAAGAAGAACTTTAGCCTGCGACCAGCCGGAATGTGAAATCCGGGTCGGGCCGCACTCCGAAGCGGCTCCGAAGCGGCTCCGAAGCGGCTGCGGAACGGCTCCGCGGCAGCTCAGGAACGCTCAGTCGTCGTCGCCGAGCACCGGTTCCGGCAGCGTGCCCGCGTTGTGCTCCAGCAGGCGCCAGCCGCGCGCGCCCTGGCCGAGGACCGACCAGCAGCAGTTGCTGAGACCGCCGAGCCCCTCCCAGTGGTGGGGCTCCAGGCCGAGGAGGCGACCGATCGTGGTGCGGATGGTGCCGCCGTGGCTGACCACGACCAGCGTGCCGTCCTCGGGCAGCTTCTCGGCGTGGCGCAGGACGACCGGCGCGGCCCGGTCGGCCACCTCGGTCTCCAGCTCGCCGCCACCGCGACGCACCGGCTCGCCGCGCTTCCACGCCGCGTACTGCCCGCCGAAGCGGGCGATGATCTCGTCGTGCGTCAGACCCTGCCAGTCACCGGCGTACGTCTCCCGGAGGGCCTCCTCGTGCCTGACGGGGAGACCGGTGATCGCGGAGAGCTCACCGGCCGTGGCCACCGCCCGCTTGAGGTCGGAGGCGACGATGGCGTCCGGCTTCAGGGAGGCGAGCAGCCGGGCGGCACGCTTGGCCTGGGATATGCCCGTGTCGGTCAGCTCGATGTCCGTGGAGCCCTGGAAGCGGCGCTCCAGGTTCCACGCCGTCTGACCGTGCCGCCACAGGATGATCCGGCAACCGCGGTTGCTCACCGCAGGTCACCGTCCAGGTCGGCCTCCTCCGCGGCCTGCTGCTCGGCGTGCTCGGCGCCCTTGCCGCGGGTCGCCTTGGCGTCCTCCGGCAGGCCGATCTCGGGGCAGTCCTTCCACAGGCGCTCGAGGGCGTAGAAGACACGCTCCTCGCTGTGCTGGACGTGCACCACGATGTCCACGTAGTCGAGGAGGATCCAGCGGGCGTCGCGGTCCCCCTCGCGGCGGACCGGCTTGGCGCCGAGCTGCTTGTTCAGCTGCTCCTCGATCTCGTCGACGATCGACTTGACCTGGCGGTCGTTGGGCGCCGAGGCGAGCAGGAAGGCGTCGGTGATCGACAGCACGTCGCTGACGTCGTACGCGATGATGTCGTGCGCGAGCTTGTCGGCAGCCGCCTGGGCGGCGACGTTGATGAGCTCGGTGGAGCGGTCCGTGGCGGTCACTAGAGAGCTGTCCTTCGGGTCGTGGATACACCCCAAGGGTCTCACGGACCGCCGACACCGCCCCAGACGATTACGTCACCGCGTCGGCGCGGGCCGTCCCGGGCTGCCCGCGCCGACCGCTGTCATCCCGTACGGCCGCCCGCTGTCATCCGGTCCGGCCGCCCGCTGTCATCCCGTCCGGTAGTCCTGCCCGAGGACTACGGAGACGTCCGCGTTGGACACCGTCTTCCCCTTGCGGACCGCGCTCGCCGGCAGGCCGAGGGTCTTGGCGACCTCGGTGGCCTGCGCCTTCTTGCTCGCGTCGGCGTAGGTGACCTGTGAGGTGGGCTGGGCCGCGGTGCCCGCGCCGCCGTCGATGAAGGTGTAGCCGCCGTTGACCAGGGAGACCCGGGCGTCCTGCGCCGCGGCCTTCTTCCCGGAGGCGTTCTTCACGCCGACCCGCAGGGCCGCGCCCTTCTCCGGGCTCTTCACCGCGCCGCCGAGCACGTCCTTGACCACGGTCTCACCGGCCTTCTCCGTAAGCGTGCCGTCCTGCTGCACCGGCATCAGCGACGTCTTGTAGTCGCCGCCCTTCGCGCGGTCGGCGAGCTTGGCGAGGAAGGCGCCGAGGTCCTTCTCCTCCAGCGACGGGTCGAGGATCTGCGCGAGCGACTGGACGGTGGTGGTGGCCGCCTGCGGGTCCGAGGAGAGCTTGCGCAGGACGCCCTGCATGACCTCACCGAAGCGGTTCAGCTGGTCGGTCTCCGTCTCGCCGCGCGCGCGGTAGGTGGCGTACGCGACGGCCATCGGGCCGCTCAGGGTCTGCTGCTCACCCTTCGTGACGAGAGGCGCCTCGCCCTTCTTCGCCTTGGGGTCGGGCACGTCGGTGTTCGTGTCGATGTCGATGTTGCCGACGAGTTCGACGAGGTTGTTCAGGTACGGGGTGTCCAGTCGCCAGGTGCCCTCGACCTGGGTGCCGAGCACCGTGTCGATCGCGTCGCGGGTGCCGGTGGAGCCGTCGTCGTCGACGGACTTGCCGAGCGTCGTCGCCGTGCCGTCGTCGTCCGAGACGGCGAGGGAGTTGGGCAGCAGGACGGTGGCGCCCTGCTTGGTGGTGGCGTTGTTCACCAGGAGCGCGGTGGAGGTGCCGCCGCCCTTGGTGTTGTGCAGGTGGACGACGATGACGTCGCGCTTCTGCGGACCGGCCGCCGCGGCCGCGCCGCCCTCGCCGTCCGACTGGCCCGGCAGCATGCCCGCGAACCACAGGTAGCCGACGCCGCCCGCGATCACCAGCGCGAGGACCACGACGAGCGCGACGACCCGGGAACGCCCGCGCCGCTTGGCCTCCTCGCGCCGCTCGGTGCGGCTCTCGGTGAACTTCAGCCAGTCGATGACGTCTTCGGAGTCCTCGTCCGGCTCCTCGATGAAGGAGAACTGCTCGGTCTTGTACTCGCCCTGCTTCCCGGCACGCGGCGCAGGTTCCGGGGCGGGTTCACGTTCGGGTTCCGGAGGCGGAGCCGGAGCCTGAGCCGGAGCTGGAGCCGATTGCGGCTGATATTGCTGCTGCTGCGGGATCCACCCGGCGTCCTGCGTGGTCGCCGCGCCGTACGAGGCGCCATTGTTGTCGTACGAGGCGCCACCGTTCTCGTACGAGGCGCCACTGCTGTCGTACGCCGTCCCTGCGCCCCCGTACGCGTCGTAGGACCCGGCGTCGTACCCCTGCTGCTGACCGCCCTGAACGCCCTGAAGGCCCTGACCGCCCTGACCGCCCGCGTACGGGTCGTACCCGTACCCCTGATGCTGCTGAGGCACCTGCGGCTGCTGCACCTGCTGGTACACCGGCCGCCCGTACTCGTCGTACCCGACGACCTGGTACTGGTCAGCCGCGTACTCGCCCGCATAAGGGTCGTACTGTCGGTCGTTCACCGGTGCCCCTCTCGGCTCATTCGCCGCGGTACAGCTCGCGCTTGTCGATATAACGCACAACACCGTCGGGCACCAGGTACCAGACCGGGTCACCCTTGGCGACCCGCGCGCGGCAGTCCGTGGAGGAGATGGCCAGGGCAGGCACCTCCACCGGGGAGACACCGCCCTTGGGCAGCCCGGGGTCGGCCAGCGTGTGGCCGGGCCGGGTGACCCCGATGAAGTGCGCGAGGGAGAACAGCTCTTCCGTGTCCCGCCAGGTGAGGATCTGGCCGAGGGCGTCGGCGCCCGTGATGAAGAAGAGGTCCGTGTCGGGGTTGAGGGCACGCAGATCGCGCAGCGTGTCCGTGGTGTAGGTGGCTCCGCCGCGGTCGATGTCGATGCGGCTGACCGAGAACTGCGGGTTCTCCGCGGTCGCGATGACCGTCATCAGATAACGGTCCTCGGCAGGTGACACCTGCTTGTCGCTCTTCTGCCACGGCTGGCCGGTCGGCACGAACACCACCTCGTCGAGGTGGAACTGCGCGGCGACCTCACTGGCCGCCACGAGGTGTCCGTGGTGGATCGGATCAAACGTTCCGCCCATGACGCCCAGGCGGCGCTTGCCGTTGCTCACCGGACCGGTAGGCATGTCCTGCTCTCCCATGCGTGCAGACCCTACCGGCCCGGCGGACGGGCCCTGTTTCAGCGGTCCCGATTGAAGCGGGTGGTGATCCACAGGAGCAGCAGGAGGGCGAGGAACGCGCCGCCGCCGGTGAGGAGAGGGCTGAGGCTTTCGTGGTTGCCGCCGTGCTCGCCGCCCTCGGAGGCGAGAGTGACCAGCTGGGCGGCGTTGCTGTGGAGGCTCATCTCAGGCAGGACCTATCCGGAGGTGGGATGGACATAAAGACTTCCGGGCCATCGTATGCGGGAGGCTCGCTCCGGCTTACGTCGACTCAGCCGTTACGGTTGCCGGCACTCTTGTCGGCGTCCTCGCCGGCGGCCTTCTCGGCCCCCTTGTCAGCGCCCTTCTCGGCGTCCTTGTCCGGCGTACGCTCCACGCCCCCGTTGCCGCCCCCGTCGCCGTTCTCGCCGCCCTGACGGTAGCCGCGCAACAGGAACCAGCCGACCAGTACGCATCCGGCGACCATGACGATCAGCACGATCCGCAGCAGATTGCCCGGCCCCTGCTGCTCCGCGGCCTTGGCCGCCTCGGTGAGCCAGACGGCCCCGGGGTTGTGCTCCATGACGGAAGACTCCTTCTGTGTGCTGCCCTGTCACGGTATCTCCGCCTAGGCTGGGCCCCACCTCGGGGGCACGGGAGGACGAGACATGGGGGATGCGGCATGACCGACGACAACCACCGCGGCGGGGACGGCGCGGGCCACGAGCGCGTGCCGAGCCGGCAGCGCAGGCGCTTCCCCGGCATCTCGTCGCGGGCCTACGAGCACCCGGCGGACCGCTCGGCCCTGGTGGCCCTGCGCAAGCTGACCGGGTTCGACACGGTCTTCAAGGCGCTCAGCGGCCTGCTGCCCGAGCGGAGCCTCAGGCTCCTGTTCCTGTCGGACTCCGTGCGCGTGTCCGACGCGCAGTTCGCGCACCTCAACACCATGCTGCGGGACGCCTGTTACATCCTGGACCTGGAGAAGGTCCCGCCGATGTACGTCAACCAGGACCCGAACCCGAACGCGATGTGCATCGGCCTGGACGAGCCGATCATCGTCGTGACGACGGGCCTGGTCGAGCTGCTCGACGAGGAGGAGATGCGGGCGGTCGTCGTCGGCCACGAGGTGGGCCACGCGCTCTCCGGCCACTCCGTCTACCGCACGATCCTCCTCTTCCTCACGAACCTCGCCCTGAAGGTCGCGTGGATCCCGCTCGGCAATGTCGCGATCATGGCGATCGTGACGGCGCTGCGCGAGTGGTTCCGCAAGTCCGAGCTGTCGGCGGACCGCGCGGGCCTGCTGGTCGGACAGGACCTGAAGGCCTCGATGCGCGGTCTGATGAAGCTCGCGGGCGGCAACCACCTGCACGAGATGAACGTGGACGCGTTCCTGGAGCAGGCCGAGGAGTACGAGGCCGGGGGCGACCTGCGCGACTCCGTGCTGAAGATCCTGAACATCCTGCCGCGCACGCACCCCTTCGCCACGGTCCGCGCCGCCGAGCTGAAGAAGTGGGCCGAATCCCGCGACTACCAGCGGATCATGGACGGCCACTACCCCCGCCGCGACGAGGACAGGGACACCTCGGTCTCCGACTCCTTCCGGCAGTCCGCGTCGTCGTACGCCGACGACGTGCGCAACAGCAAGGACCCGCTGATGAAGCTGGTCAACGACATCGCGGGCGGCGCGGGCGACCTGGGCGGCAAGCTCCGCGGAAAGTTCACGGGCCAGAGCGGTCAGAGCGGTCAGAGCGGTCAGAGCGGCCAGAGCGGTCACGGCGGCCAGGGCGGCCAGGGCGACGACGGTTCGCCGGGCGACAAGCAGCCGTAGAAAACACGTCGGACCACGTCACGACGGAGAGAGCGAAGGCTGCGCCGAAGCCGCGAGGGACCCGCACAGCGCCGTCGCGCCCCCGGTCGCGTACGGATCCGTGCCCGCCGGGCCGGCCGCCTTCGCCTTCTGCCCGGCGAGCAGCGGCCGCAGGTGGTTCGCCGACTCGCCCCCGCAGGCGAGGGGGCCCGCCTGCGTCGCGGAGGTGACCAGCTCGGCCCGGTGCATCCGCAGGTCGTCGCGGTCGAAGCGGAAGTGCACCTCGCGGCGGACGGTGAACAGGGACGCCTCGGCCTTCTCCTCCGTGCCCGCAGCGTCCCCGGCGCCCCCGCCGCCCCCGGTCCCTTTCCGCACGGGCTTCAGCGCGTACACGAACGTGTGCTCCGAGGTCACCTCGAGCGTGTTCTTGCCGGCCTCCACGACCCGCAGCGCGCCCTCGGTCCTGACCCGGTTGTCGGCGAGCGCGGTCTTCGCCGGGTCGAACCGCACCAGCCACCCCGTCGCCGCGTGCCGCCCGTCGGCCACCGGGTGGGCGAAGCTCCGGTCGAACTGGGCGAGTTGCTCCGGGTCGACCAGGAGGCGCACGGAGCGCTCGGAGCCGCCGGTGAGGACGTCCGGGGCGAGCGAGGACTCGACCAGATAGTCCTTGGCGGTGACCAGCGCCGCCATCACCTGACTGTCCGAGAAGTGCGAAGTGCGGCGTACAGGGGGGAGGTTGATGCCCGCGGCGCCCACCCTGAGCTGCGCGGCGGGGCTGTGCGCGTAGAGGTCGGAGACGCTGGTCGAGCCGGGTACGCGGCCCGCGGGCGCGAGTGGTATCACCGTCATGCGCAGCGGCTCGGGGCGCTTGGCGGTCGGGGGATGGTACGGATTTCGTACGCCCATGTAGATCGCCGTGCCGAAGGCGACCGCGATCAGCACGGCGAGGATCACGAGCTGGCGGGACAGGCCCCGGTGGCGTGCGGGGCGGCGGCGCACGGCGCGCGTGTGGTCGCCCATGCGCTCCTGCGCGGAGAACTCCTGGAGGCGGGCAGCGCGCACGAACGACTCGTCGAAGACAACCGATCGGTACTCGTCCTCGCCACCGCCGGGAGCGCCCTCGGGTGTCCCTGCGGGTGGGTCTCCTGGCCCGCCCATACCTTCAGAGTAGGTCTCCGGGGCGTCAGGTAAACGCCCTGGTACACGACAAGTTCGGTCAACTCTTCACGGTGTGCGGGGCTCCGCAGGCACCGCCGACCGGCTGAACTCGGCCGAGACGGAGGGGCTGGGCGGCGCCTCCTGTCCCGCGCTCTGTCCGACCTCGGTCGAGGCGGGTGCGGGCACCTGGTCCTGGCGGCCCGAGGAGGCTCCTCGGTAGACGGCGGTGAAGGCGAGGGCGACCATGCCGATGCCCATCAGGAGGGCCAGCATCCAGGCGATGGGGCGGTGCCAGCGGGCCTGGCCGGGGTGGCGGCCGGGGCGGCCGTACCGCCGGTCGGGGGCGTCGTACTCGTAGGCATCGTCGGAGTCGTCGTCGCGGCCGAACTCGTTGTCGTCGGGCCCGAAGCCTTCGTCGTACAGCTCGTCGTCGGTCGCGTCGTGGCCACGGCCGCGGGGGCGGGCCCGCCGGGCCTCGGCCTCCGATGCCTCGGCGCGCGCCTGGGCGGCGGCCAACAGCCGCTCGACGGCGGTCGGTTCGTGTATCTCCGCGGCCCGCACGAAGTCCTCGTCGAAGACCACGGAGGCGAACTCTTCGTCCGCACCCCCGCGGTCGCGGTCGTCGTCGGGCTCCCAGCCGTCAGGGAACGACGGCGTGCCCCCCACGTCCTCCGGCACCCCTCCAGCGTAGCCCTGGAGGGGGCAATTTGGGCAGACGGCAAGGGAATTCGGCCGGTAAGGGAGTGCCACCGGGAATGTCAGCAGGAATGTCAGCGGATGTGGCCGTCGCCCGTCACGATGTACTTGGTCGAGGTCAGCTCGGGCAGCCCCATCGGGCCGCGCGCGTGCAGCTTCTGCGTGGAGATGCCGATCTCGGCGCCGAAGCCGAACTGGCCGCCGTCGGTGAAGCGCGTCGAGGCGTTGACGGCGACCGTCGTGGAGTCCACGAGCTGGGTGAAGCGGCGCGCGGCCTGCTGCGAGGTGGTGACGATGGCCTCGGTGTGCCCGGAGGTCCACAGCCTGATGTGCTCGACGGCCTGCTCCAGCGTGTCGACGACGGCGGCCGCGATGTCGTACGAGAGGTACTCGGTCTCCCAGTCCTCGGTCGTCGCGGGCACGACGGTGGCCTTGGAGGCGTCCCCGTGGGCGAGGACGCGTTCGTCGGCGTGCACGGTCACCCCGGCGTCCGCGAGGGCGTCCAGGGCGCGCGGCAGGAACGCGTCGGCGATGTCGCGGTGCACGAGCAGCGTCTCGGCGGCGTTGCAGACGCTGGGGCGCTGGGCCTTGGAGTTGATCAGGATGTCGATGGCCATGTCGATGTCGGCGGCGGCGTCCACGTAGACGTGGCAGTTGCCCGTGCCGGTCTCGATGACGGGGACCGTGGACTCCTCGACGACGGTCTTGATCAGTGAGGCGCCGCCGCGCGGGATGAGCACGTCGACGAGGCCGCGGGCCCGCATCAGCTCGCGCACGGAGTCGCGGTTCTCGCCCGGGACGAGCTGGACGGCGTCGGCGGGCAGGCCCGCGCCGTGCACCGCGTCGCGCAGGACCCGCACGAGGGCGGTGTTCGACGCGTACGCCGACGACGAGCCGCGCAGCAGTACCGCGTTGCCGGACTTCAGGCAGAGGGCCGCCGCGTCCACGGTGACGTTCGGGCGGGCCTCGTAGATGATTCCGACGACGCCGAGCGGTACGCGGACCTGGCGCAGGTCGATGCCGTTGGGGAGGGTCGAGCCGCGGACGACCTCGCCGACGGGGTCGGGCAGGGCGGCCACGTCGCGCACGTCGGCGGCGATGGCGCGGACCCGCTCCGGGGTGAGGGTGAGGCGGTCGACGATCGACTCGCTGGTCCCTGCGTCGCGGGCGCGCTCGGTGTCCTTGCCGTTGGCCTCGACGATCTCGGCGGTCCGCACTTCGAGGGCGTCGGCGATCGCGAGCAGCGCGTCGTCCTTGGCCGCGCGCGGCAGCGGGGCGAGCGTGGCGGCGGCGCCGCGGGCGCGGTAGGCGGCCTCGGCGACCGGCGAGAGGTTGTCGTAGGGCGAGACGGAAGAGAGCGACGTCATGCCCGCAGGGTAATCCCCGCGCGCGGGGCGTCCACCCGGTGTTCCAGTCCCCGAGACCGCCGGCGGGCCGGTACCCCCGTGGGACGACGGCTCAAAAGGGGTGCACGCCGACGGGGGTGGCCGGTAACGGACCGTAACCCTCCGCGATGCGTTGGTGATACGTGTCGCGGCCGATCACTTCGAGCCCCACGATCTCCCACGGCGGCAGCTGCGCGCTCATCCGGTGCTCGCCCCAGAGCCGCAGGGCGACCGCGGCCGCGTCGTGCAGATCGCGGGCCTCTTCCCAGTAGCGGATCTCGGCGTGGTCCGGCGCGTACCTGCTGGTGAGCAGAAAGGGGTGGTCGTGGGCGAGCTGTTCGAGACCTCGCCTGACGTCGTCCAGCGGGGCTTCGACGCCCGAGACGCTCAGCGTGACGTGCCACAGCCGGGGCCCCTGCGCACCGTCGCCCTCCCGGCTCTCGCCCCTGTCGCCTTCTTGCGCCCCGTGCGGGTCGCTCTCGTACGCCGTTCCCGCCCCGACGCTCGTCAGCGTCCGCTCAGCCGAGCCGCGGGACGCCGCCCCTGGGCGCACTCGTCTCACGACGGCCTCCTTACGCAATGGTGGTGCCGATACGCAACGGTCGTGCAGAACTGTCTTCAACAAAGTTGAGCAGGCCAAGCAGTCCCGCGGGGCGGTTTTGGGGAGTTTCACCTTCCGCGGGCCGGTCGGCGGGGGTCGTTCGCGACGGTTTTCGGCCGGGGCGTATGGGGCGCGTGGGGCGGGTGGGCCGAGGCGACCTGGGGCTTTCCTGGAGCTATCCGTGCAGCAGGACGAGGTCGTCCCGGTGCACGACCTCCCTCTCGTACGCAGGTCCGAGTTCCCGCGCGAGATCACGTGTGGAGCGGCCGATGAGCATCGGGATCTCCTTGGCGTCGAAGTTCACCAGGCCGCGCGCCACCGCCCGGCCCGCGGCGTCCCGCAGCTCGACCGGGTCGCCCGCGGTGAAGTCGCCCTCGACTGCGGCGATACCGGCCGGCAGCAGCGACTTGCGGCCCTCGACGACCGCGCGCACGGCCCCCTCGTCGAGGGTGATCGCGCCCCGCGGCTCGGAGGCGTGCTGCAGCCAGAGGAGACGGTCGGCGGAGCGGCGTCCCGTGCGGTGGAAGTAGGTGCCGGTGGCGCGGCCCGTGAGGGCGTCCCCGGCCTGGCTCGCGGAGGTCAGGACGACGGGGATGCCGGCGGCCGCGGCGATCCGGGCCGCCTCGACCTTGGTGACCATGCCGCCGGTGCCGACGCCCGCCTTGCCCGCGCTGCCGATCTCGACGTGTGCCATGTCGGCGGGGCCCCTGACCTCCTCTATGCGGGAGGTGCCCGGCCGGGCGGGGTCGCCGTCGTAGAGGCCGTCCACGTCGGAGAGGAGGACGAGGAGGTCGGCGTGGACGAGGTGGGCGACAAGGGCGGCGAGCCGGTCGTTGTCGCCGAAGCGGATCTCGTCGGTGGCCACGGTGTCGTTCTCGTTCACGACGGGCAGCGCGCCCATCGCGAGCAGCTGGTCGAGGGTGCGCGAGGCGTTGCGGTGGTGGGCCCTGCGGGCCATGTCGTCGGAGGTGAGGAGCACCTGTCCGACGCGTACGCCGTAGCGCGCGAAGGAAGCGGTGTAGCGGGCCACGAGGAGGCCCTGGCCGACGCTGGCGGCGGCCTGCTGCCGGGCGAGGTCCTTGGGGCGCCGGACGAGGCCCAGTGGGGCGAGACCCGCGGCGATGGCGCCGGACGAGACGAGCACGATCTCGCGTTCGCCGCCGCTCCTGCTCTTCGCCAGCACGTCGACGAGCGCGTCGACACGGTCCGCGTCCAGGCCCCCCGACGCGGTGGTCAGGGACGACGACCCGACCTTCACGACGACCCGCCGGGCCTCTGCCACTGACTGCCTTGCCGCTGCCACGCTCTTCCCCAACTGTCCCGATGCCCCGGATCTGCGTTTTCTCCGGATCCGCAGGTATTCGGACCTGCACGCTCCGGACCTGCAATCTACGCGGCGCGCCGAGGCCTATTCGAGTCAGAGGCGAAAAACGACCTTGAGGTTCAGTCTTCTTTGCCCCTTTATCCGGTGATTGATGTCACGGAAGATTGCTAGGGAGCCACTGCGCGTCATACGGTCAGTGGTCGACTTCCCCCCAGTTTCCCTTCATCCCCCTTCATCCCCGCCAGGAGCCCAAGCCCGTGCCCTCTGCCGGACTCGCCCCCCGTCGCATCGTGCAGCTGTCAGCGCTGTTCGCGATGTTCGCGCTCTTCGCGACACAGCTCGCGACCGCGCTGATCCCCTACGTCCCGGTGTTCATCGCCGCGGCCGCCGCGAACCTCGCGCTCGACATCTATCTGCAGTACAAGCAGCCGGGCCTCCTCTCCCTCCTTGGCAAGATCCGCTTCGACGTCACGGTGCGCCAGCTCCTGCGCGACATGCTGATCCTCGTCGGGCTGCTGCGCATCGACGGCATAGAGCCGCTGGCCGAGCAGTCGCCGCTGACCATCGCGCTGCTCGCCTTCTACGCCCTGCACTTCGGATGCCAGGCCATCGCCGTGCTGGTGCGCCGCACCCGTTCGCTGCCGATCGTCACCCGCAACATCGACGCCTCGGCGCTGCACCTGACGGCCGCCCCGCCGCGCATCCTGTCCCGCCGCCAGGCCCACCGCCTGCTGACCTTCTCGGTCCCGTCGACGATCGGCCTGCTCGTCACCGCGGGCACCACCGACGCGTACTGGGGCGGCATCGGGCTCGCCGTCTCCCTCACGCTGATCGGTGCCGGCGCGCTCTACCTCGGCACCTGGCTGCTGCCGAAGAAGCGGGCCAAGAACGACCAGAAGGTCATCGAGTGGCTCGACGCGTGGCTGGCGGAGTACAAGCCGACCGTCGCCATGTACTTCTCGGGCGGCACCACGTCCGCCTACCAGGCGAACATGTGGCTCTCCACGCTCGGCGCGCTCGACGGCAAGCCGCTGATCGTGCTGCGCGAGCGGTTCATGGTGCAGAAGATCGACGCGACCGACGTCCCGATCATCTGCTTCCCGAAGGTCGCCACGATGTTCTCGCTGGAGACGTCGACGCTGAAGACGATGCTGCACCCGGCGAACGCCGCGAAGACCTCGCAGGTCCTGCGCATCCCCACGATCAAGCACGCCTTCATCAACCACGGCGAGAGCGACAAGCTCTCCTCCTGCAACCCCTACGCGAAGGCGTACGACGAGGTGTGGGTGGCGGGCCCCGCGGCCCGCGAGCGCTACCAGCTCGCGGACATCGGCGTGGACGACCGCGACGTGGTCGAGGTCGGCCGCCCCCAGCTGTCCCCGATCCGCCCGTTCTCCGGCGCGCCCACCGGGCCGTACACGACGGTCCTCTACGCCCCCACCTGGGAGGGCTGGGACGGCAACCCCGGCAACACCTCGGTGGTCCTGGCCGGCGAGAACATCGTCCGTGAGCTCCTCGCGGACCCGGGTGTACGCCTCCTCTACAAGCCGCACCCGATGACCGGCTCGCAGGACCCGCGCGCGGGCGCCGCCAACGAGCGCATCAAGGCGATGATCCTCGCGGCCAACCAGAAGCGTTCCGGCGCCCGGCCGGGCCCCGAGGCCGCGGCCGAGCTGGCCCGGCGCACCGAGGAGCTCGACCAGCTGACCGCGCGGCGCTTCCGCAAGAGCGCGGACGAACAGGAGCGGATGATGCTCCAGGGCTCCCCGGACGGCGACCAGCAGAGCGCGGTGGACGCGGCGACGACCGCGTGGGAGACCGCGTTCTGGGCCTCCTTCCCCGAGTGGGAGCACCAGATCATCACGTCCGCGCGCCCGGCGATCTTCGCCTGCTTCAACCAGGCGGACCTGCTGATCAGCGATGTCTCCTCGGTCGTCTCCGACTGGCTGAGCAGCGAGAAGCCCTACGCCGTCGCCAACACGGCGGGCATGTCCGAGGCGGAGTTCCGCGCGAGCTTCCCGACCGCGTCCGCGGCGGCCATCCTCACCCCCGAGGCGGACGGCGTGGCGGCCCTTCTGAAGGCCGTACGCGCCCCGGAGCTCGACACCCACGCGGAGGCCCGCGCCGAGCTCAAGGAGCACCTCCTGGGCCCCTCGGACCCGCCTTCCCTGGTCCGCTTCAACGCCGCGGCCCTCGCCCTGAGCGCCAAGGCCGACGCCCGCCGCGCCCGCATGACCTCCCGCATCGACGCGGACATCCCGGGCCAGCGCATCGCGGAGGAAGCGGCGGAGGAGATGGAACAGGACCCGAACGAATCGAACGAGTCGAACGGCGCGGAGGACTCGGTCACGGCGTGAGCCTCTGATCGCACCCGCGCGTCAGCGCATACGCAGAAGGGCCCCGGAGCTTTCCAGCTCCGGGGCCCTTCTCGTTGTCGTACGCACCCTGCCCTGAAGTGCTAGAAGGGCTTGAAGTCGTCGTACTCCTTCTGCGCCTCGTCCCGCTCCGCGTCGCGGTCCCTGCGCCGCTGGGCGGCCGGCCGCGGCGCTTCGAGACGGTGGTCCTCGCCACGGCGTCCGAGCATCTCCGCACCCGCCATCATCGTCGGCTCCCAGTCGAAGACGACCGCGTTGTCCTCGGGGCCGATGGCGACGCCGTCGCCGTTGCGCGCGCCGGCCTTCATCAGCGCCTCCTCGACGCCGAGGCGGCTGAGACGGTCCGCGAGATAGCCGACGGCCTCGTCGTTCTGGAAGTCGGTCTGGCGCACCCAGCGCTCCGGCTTCTCACCGCGCACACGGTACAGCGGCTCGCCGCCGACCTCCTCGCGGGTGACCGTGAAGCCGGTGTCGTCGACGGCCTTGGGGCGGATGACGATGCGGGTCGCCTCCTCCTTCGGCTTCGCGGCACGCGCCTCGCCGACCAGCTCCGCGAGGGCGAAGGACAGCTCCTTGAGGCCCTTGTGGGCGACGGCCGACACCTCGAAGACGCGGTAGCCGCGCTCTTCCAGGTCGGGGCGGACCAGGTCCGCGAGGTCCTGTCCGTCCGGCACGTCGATCTTGTTCAGGACGACGATGCGCGGCCGGTTCTCCAGCCCCGCGCCGTACTCCCGCAGCTCGGCCTCGATGACGTCGAGGTCGGAGACGGGGTCGCGGTCGGACTCCAGGGTCGCCGTGTCGAGCACGTGCACGAGCACGCTGCACCGCTCGACGTGCCGCAGGAACTCCAGGCCGAGGCCGCGGCCCTGGCTGGCGCCCGGGATGAGGCCGGGCACGTCCGCGACGGTGTAGACGGTCGAACCGGCCGTCACCACACCGAGGTTGGGGACGAGCGTCGTGAACGGGTAGTCCGCGATCTTCGGCTTCGCCGCGCTCAGCACGGAGATCAGCGAGGACTTGCCCGCGCTCGGGTAGCCCACGAGGGCGACGTCGGCGACGGTCTTGAGCTCCAGGACGACGTCCCGGGACTCGCCGGGCTCGCCGAGCAGCGCGAAGCCGGGGGCCTTGCGGCGGGCGGAGGCCAGCGCCGCGTTGCCGAGGCCGCCGCGGCCGCCCTGGCCCGCGACGAAGGTGGTGCCCTGGCCGACCATGTCCGCCAGTACGTTGCCCTGCTTGTCGAGGACGACCGTGCCGTCCGGGACGGGCAGGACGAGGTCCTGGCCGTCCTTGCCGGAGCGGTGGTCGCCGGCGCCGGGCTGGCCGTTGGTGGCCTTGCGGTGCGGGCTGTGGTGGTAGTCGAGGAGGGTGGTGACGTCCTGGTCGACGACCAGGATCACGTCGCCGCCACGGCCGCCGTTGCCGCCGTCCGGGCCGCCGAGCGGCTTGAACTTCTCACGGTGGACGGAGGCACAGCCGTGGCCCCCGCTACCCGCGGCGGCGTACAGCTCGACGCGGTCCACGAAGGTGGTCATGGTTCAGTGCCTCCAGAAACGTACGGAAATGTCTTACGTCTAACACGCGAAAGGCGGACCTGCTTCCCGAAACCGGGAAGAGAGGTCCGCCCTCGCGAAGAACGTGTTCTACGGCAGCCTGTGTCAGGCGACCGGAACGACGTTGACGACCTTGCGGCCGCGGTGGGTACCGAACTCCACCGCACCGGCGTCCAGCGCGAACAGGGTGTCGTCCTTGCCGCGGCCGACGCCCGAACCCGGGTGGAAGTGCGTGCCACGCTGGCGGACCAGGATCTCACCGGCGTTGACGACCTGACCGCCGAAGCGCTTCACGCCGAGCCGCTGAGCATTGGAGTCGCGACCGTTCCGAGTGGACGATGCGCCCTTCTTGTGTGCCATCTTGTCTCAGTCCCTTACTTCGCAGCCGTGGGGATACCGGTGATCTTGATCGCCGTGTACTGCTGACGGTGACCCTGACGACGGCGGTAACCGGTCTTGTTCTTGTAGCGAAGGATGTCGATCTTCGCGCCCTTGTGGTGGTCCACGACCTCGGCCTGGACCTTGATGCCGGCAAGCACCCACGGGTCGCTCGTCACGGCTTCGCCGTCGACAACGAGCAGGGTCGAGAGCTCGACCGTGTCGCCAACCTTGGCAGTGGAAATCTTGTCAACCTCAACGATGTCGTCGACAGCAACCTTGTGCTGGCGACCACCGCTGCGCACGATGGCGTACACGCGGATCTCTCTCTCGCTCGGAACGGTGCCCCCGCAGTCCAGCCGCCCGCAGAGCGGACGGCCTCTCCCGACCCGGAACAGTGCCCACGAAACGGGAGGAAAAAGGTTTACAGGGGGTGGCGGTGCATAGGAACACGCCGACGGTCAAGGTTACGGGGCCGACCCGGAAGGGTCAAACCGGCCCCGCACCCCCGCTCACGTGGGCTCGCCGTCCGGCGGCAGCGGCTTGACGCCCTTGCACAGGTCCGTCTTGTCGGCGCTGCCCGGCCAGGCCACGGCCCGCGTGCGGTCGAAGTGCGAGCGGTACGTGTCGTGCACCGAGTCGTCGTCTATTTTGACGATCGCCTCGTCGTTCTCGCGCAGCGCGGGCGCCGTGTAGTTCTGCGAGCCCGTGAAGGAGACCTTGTTCCGCTTGCCGTCGTACATGCCGTCGACCAGCAGGTACTTCGAGTGGATGATGTACGGCGTCGTGAGGCGGGTGCCGGGGTGCAGGGGGTCCCGGTCGTCGTTGTAGCAGCGCACGGACGGGCCGCCCGACTTGTGCAGCTGCTCCCAGGTGCCCGGGGTGCCGCCCTGGCTCTTGGCGCTGTCCGTCTCCGCGTACAGGATGCTGACCGAGCAGCCGGCCTTCTTCAGCGAGACGAGCTTGTCGGCGATCTGCTTCCGCGTGATCTTGAAGATGGCGGCACGGACCTTCGTGTGCTGCGTCACGCCGGCCGCGTCCTTGTACGTGCACTTCACGTTGTTCAGGACCGAGTACATGGTGTCGGTCTCGTTGACCGTGCCGTTGCGCGGGAAGAAGTACGCCTTGTAGCGGCCGCTGCTGACCGTGCGGTAGTCCCAGTCGGCCCAGCGCTTGCCGAGCATGTCCGTGAAGTACTCCGCGTACGCGTCGTACATCGCGGGGTTGTCCGGCAGCAGCAGCGCGTCGTTGTAGAACTTCGTGTGCGCCGACGGCGTCGAGTTCGACGTGGTCTGCACGACCACGTCCCTGGCGCCCTCGACCTCCGAGAACAGCCAGAACTTGTTGTGCATGATCGACTTGCCGTAGCTCGGGTTGCCCAGGCAGGACTTCCCTGTCGGGCAGAGCGATACGAACGACGACCTGGTCCTGTCCGTGCCGAGCGCCGACTTCAGCGTGTTGTACGAGGTGTTCGTCGGCCGGTCGCTCCTGCTGGTCTCGTCGAGCAGGACCTGTACGCGCACGCCGCGGTTCTTGGCGTCGACGAGCGCGTTGACGACCGAGGCCTCCCATACGTGGTAGACCGCGACCTTGATCGTCGAGCCGGGCACCGCGGAGTTCGTCAGCTCGATCAGCCGGGACCGGATCGCGTACTGCTGGTCGGCCGTGCCGTTCGGATCGTTGAAGATCGGCCCTTCCGTCCAGGTGGGCCCGGTGTCCGCCGACGCGGTCCCCACGGAACCCGCGGCCTGGACTCCCGCCGCCGAGAGGACCGTGGCCAGCGCCACCGCCTGGCGGCCGCCCTTGACCGGTTTCACCGCACGGTGTCGTCCCGTGCCTCGCAGGCGCCCGTGCGCCATGTGTCATCCCTCCCCCGACGCGGCACGCCTTCTCCCCAAACACGCGCACACGTCACTGTTCGTTCATCAGACCGCATGAGTTTTACAGGTATCCCCCCGTAGCTCCAAGAGAGGGCCTCCCACTTCACGCTTTCGGGCTGTGGGAGCGCGTTTACCTGACACAGCGGTGCCCCCCGCCCGGCGTACTCGCCGTGCGGGGGGCACCGGGGCGAAGAGGTCAGCCCTCGTCGGCCGCGCTCGCGGAGACACCGGACGGCGCCTGCTCGGCCGCCGCGGCCTTCTTCGCCGTCGCCTTCGACGCCTTCTTGGCCGTCGTCTTCTTCGCGGCCGTCTTCTTGGTAGCCGTCTTCTTCGCGGCCGTCTTGGTGGCCGCCGTCTTCTTCGCAGGCGCCTTCTTGGCCGCCTTGCGCGCCGTCTTCTTGGCCGGTGCGGCTTCCTCGGCGGGGGCCTCGGCGGGTGCCTCGGCCTTCTCGGGAGCCTTCTCCGCCGACGTCGACGGGACGACCAGGACGGCCGCCTCCTCGGACGCGGTCGGCGCGGTGGCCTTGCGGACCGCACGGCGGCGCGGACGCGGCGGCGCCGCGTCGGTCACGGGCGCCTGTGCGGCGGGCTCGGGCGCCGGCTCGGCGACCGGCTCGGCCTTGGGGGCCTCCACGACCACCTCGGCGGCCTGACCGCTCTCGGCGCCCTCGGCGGGCTTCGGGGACCCGGCGGGCGACGTCGCCTTGCGGACCGCACGGCGGCGCGTACGTCCCTTCGGCGCGGCGTCGTCCACAGGAGCCGCGGGAGCCTCGGGAGCCGTCTCAGCCGTCTCATGGGCCTCCTGCGCCGCCTCGACGGCCTCAGGGCTGCCCACGATCGGGTCCTCGACGGCCGGAGCCACCGTGCGCGCGACGTCGGAGTCGGCGACCGGGGTCTCGGCGGCCTTGGCCTCCGCCTCGGCCTTCGCGGCCCGCTCGGCGGCCCTGGCGCGCTTGCCCGCCTTCTTCGCGGCCTTCGGGGAGTCGGCCTTCGGAGAGTCGGCCTGCGGGGCGTCGAACTTCGGCGCCTCCTCCTCGGGAGCGGCCTCCACGCGGGGGGCGCCCGCAGGAGCCGACGCCCGGCGCGTCGCGCGCCGCCGCGAACGGCCGCGGGACGACGCTGCCGCCTCGGCCTCGGCCGCACTGCTGTACAGCTCCTCGTCCGCGACGAACTCGGGCTCGGGCAGCGCCACCGGAGCGGCCACCTCGGCCGCGAGCTCGTCCGCGGTCTCGGAGTCCGCGACCTCGTCCGCCGTCTCCATGTCGTGCGTGTGCTCGTGACCGTGGTCCTGGTGGTCCGGGCCGCCACGGCCGCGCTTCTTGCGCTTGCCGCCGCCGCCCGCGGAGGTGGGCTGCTCCATGTGCACGATGACGCCGCGGCCGTTGCAGTGCACGCAGGTCTCGGAGAAGGACTCCAGGAGTCCCTGGCCGACACGCTTGCGGGTCATCTGGACCAGGCCGAGCGAGGTGACCTCGGCGACCTGGTGCTTCGTACGGTCACGTCCGAGGCATTCGAGCAGGCGCCGCAGGACCAGGTCCCTGTTCGACTCCAGGACCATGTCGATGAAGTCGATGACGACGATGCCGCCCAGATCGCGCAGGCGCAGCTGGCGCACGATCTCCTCGGCCGCTTCGAGGTTGTTCCTCGTCACGGTCTCTTCGAGGTTGCCGCCCTGTCCGGTGAACTTGCCGGTGTTGACGTCGACGACGATCATCGCCTCGGTCTTGTCGATCACCAGCGAGCCGCCGCTCGGCAGCCAGACCTTGCGGTCCAGGGCCTTGGCGAGCTGCTCGTCGATGCGGTACGTCGCGAAGACGTCGACCTCGGACGTCCACCTGGAGAGGCGGTCCGCCAGGTCGGGGGCGACGTGCGCGACGTATCCGTGGATGGTCTCCCACGCCTCGTCACCGCTGACGATGACCTTCGAGAAGTCCTCGTTGAAGATGTCGCGGACGACACGGACGGTCATGTCCGGCTCGCCGTACAGCAGGCCCGGCGCGCTCGTGGAGGCCGCCTTCGCCTTCTTCTGGATGTCCTCCCACTGGCCCTGCAGACGCTCGACGTCGCGGCGCAGCTCGTCCTCGCTCGCGCCCTCGGCGGCGGTGCGCACGATGACGCCCGCGTCCTCGGGGACGATCTTCTTGAGGATGGTCTTCAGACGCGCGCGCTCGGTGTCGGGCAGCTTGCGGCTGATGCCGGTCATCGAGCCCTCGGGCACGTACACCAGATAGCGGCCGGGCAGCGAGACCTGGCTGGTCAGGCGGGCGCCCTTGTGGCCGATCGGGTCCTTCGTGACCTGCACGAGGACGGACTGGCCGGACTTCAGAGCGGACTCGATGCGGCGCGGCCCGTTGGCCATGCCGAGCGCCTCGAAGTTGACCTCACCGGCGTACAGGACGGCGTTGCGGCCCTTGCCGATGTCGATGAACGCGGCCTCCATGGACGGCAGCACGTTCTGGACCTTGCCCAGGTAGACGTTGCCGACGTACGAGGTGGCCTGCTCCTTGTTGACGTAGTGCTCGACGAGCACGTTGTCCTCGAGGACGCCGATCTGGGTGCGCTCGCCGTTCTGGCGGACGACCATCACGCGCTCGACGGCCTCGCGGCGCGCCAGGAACTCGGCCTCGGTGATGATCGGCACCCGGCGGCGGCCCTGCTCGCGGCCCTCGCGGCGGCGCTGCTTCTTGGCCTCCAGGCGCGTCGAGCCCTTGATGGACTGGACCTCGTCGGCGCCGGTGCCCGGCTCGCGCTCCTCCTTCTTGCGGGGCTCGCGGACCTTGACGACCGTGCGCTCCGGGTCGCTGTCGCCCGGCTCGCCCTCGGCGGAGTCACCGGCGCGACGACGGCGGCGACGACGGCGACGGCTGCTGCTGGAGCCGGAACCGTTGGCCTCCGACTCGTCGGCGTCCTCCGCCTCCTGCTCGGCGCTGTCCTCGGCGTCCTGCTCCGCCTGCTCGGCGGTGACCGTGTCGGCGTCGTCGGCGTCGTCGGAATCCTGGGCGTGGCGCGCGGATTCGTGCTGCTCGGCGTCCTGGTCGGCGGAGTCACCGCGGCGACGGCGGCGGCCACCGCGACGGCGACGGCGGCCCTGGCGCTCGCCGGACTCCTCCGTGTCGTCGTCGGAGTCGGCCTGCTCGACCTGGTCCGCGGCGTCCTCGGGCTCGTCGGCGGGCTGCTCGTCGGCGGCCTTGGCCGCCTCGCGCTCCTCGACGGCGGGCTGCTCGTCCGCGGCCCGACGGCGGCGGCGCCTGCGCGGCGTCGGCTCCTCCTCCACCACGGCGGGGGCGGGCTCGGCGGGCTCTTCCTCCGCGGCCTCGGCGGCGGCCGCCGCGGCGGCACTCTCCGGGGTCTGGAACATCGGCGCGGCGAACACCGGCGCCTGGAAGACGGCGACGGCCGGGCGGGGCTTGCGCCCGCCGTCCTCGCCGGACTCCTCGGCGCGCTGGGCCCTGCGGGCCTTGTGGCCGGACGGCGCGGAGAAGCCGGTGGCCGCGGTCTTGCGGGTGGCGCGGCGACGACGCCCACGGGGCGCTTCGTCATCGGCGCTGTCGGCGCTGTCGGCGGCGGCTTCCTCGACCGGAGCCTTCTCGGCGGCGGCCGGCTGCTCGGCGAGCTTGGCGGCCACCTCCTTCTCGGCGGCCTGCGGGGCACCGGCGGGAGCGGAAGCGGTGCGGGTGGCACGACGACGCGTACGACCCTTGGGCGCGTCCTCCTCGGCCACCGGCTCGGCGACCGCTTCGGCCTGCGCGGGAGCCTCCTCAGCGGCCTGTGGGGCACCGGCGGGAGCAGAAGCAGTGCGCGTGGCACGGCGACGTGCACGCCCCTTCGGAGCATCCTCCTCAGCGACCGGCTCAGCGACGGGCTCGGCCTGCGCGGGAGCCTCCTCGACAGCGGCGGCCGTCGCCGTCTCTTCGGCGGCCTGCGGCGCACCGGCGGGTGCGGAGGCGCGGCGGGTGGCACGGCGGCGCGGGCGCGCGGCCGGAGCGGTCTCCTCGGCGGTCTCCTGCTGCGGCGGGTCGCCGGAGGCCGCCGAAGAGACGGCGTCGGCCGGCGGTGTCGAGGAGGCTGCCGCGCC